>CAVIGE010000136.1:0-2468 GCA_963642325.1 Prevotella sp. CAG:279 | reverse complement strand
ATCTTAATTTGATATCGAAATCAAAGTCCGTTCCCATGATATTTTTTCCAAGACAGTTTTGTTTTCTCGAACTGTCAAGTGCCGCTTCCAGGATCGGGACAAGGTAGGAATATTCTGCCCGCAGATAAATGAATCCCACATGAGCATTCACTGCTTTTCCCGCGATCGCCATCCCTTCAAAAACCGCGCAGGGGTCTGTTGACAAAAGAATACGGTCTTTGTTCGTGCCCGGTTCACCTTCATCCGCATTACAGACAATATATTTCACATCACCCGGCGCATCATACGCAAACTGCAGCTTGCGAAATGTTGGAAATCCGGCACCGCCACGGCCACGGAGCCCTGCCAGCTTCAGCTCCCCGATAATCTCGCTTCCACTCATAAAAAGTGCTTTTTTCAGGCCTTCATATCCTCCTGCTGCAAGATAATCCTCTGCTTTTTCAGGATTGATCTTTCCGCGGTTTCTTAACAGTACTCTCTTCTCTTCCACTATTCCTCCACCTCCTCGCGGATGTATCGCTTTACAACCTCTCTTACACTTTCCGGAGTCAGATTTACGTAAGTCTTATCGTTGATCATGATCGCCGGTGACTGTTCGCAGATCCCGAGACAGGGACAATATTCCAGCGTAAAACGTTTGTCCTCCGTTGTCTCTCCCATTTTGATCTGAAGCAGGTCTTCCAGTGCTTTTACAATATCCTGCGCCCCTCTGATGTGACACGGCGCGCTTTTGCACATACGGATAATGTATTTTCCCCTGGGCTTTACTGACAGCATCGCATAGAATGTAATAAAGCTGTAAACCTGCGTCTGCGGAATTTCCATTTCTCTTGCGATCACTGCCGCAACAGATGCCGAAAACGCGGTCACGATCTTCTGTGACTGAATCACTACCTTCATCAGCATTTCAGGTCTGCCCCTGTATCTGGATGCAATTTCCGCAATCCTGACCAGCTGCGCAGATGGTGTCTTATAGCTGTAAGCCTCTTCCTTCATATAATACCTCCTCGTCTCCTTTGCTGTTACCCCGTTCTGTCAGAAGCTGTATAAAAGCTTATATTTCTTCCTGCTTTCACTATACCAGACACCCCCTGTACAATCTAATTAGCAATTACTATCTTCTTATTCCCATTTGGCATATACCACCTTTCTTTTTCACAGAAAGAAGTAATTAAAAAGCCCGGCAATAAATGCTTCTGCATGGATTTTTCAGCATTTACTGTCGGACTTTTATCCTTTTATTCCTTTTTGAAATATATCACAATATCATATGGTAGAGCAGAAATTTATTCTGCGTGCTCTTTGAGATACTCCTCGCGACCCTCTTCGTAGAGGTTATTTCCTTCGCAGTCAATGATCACGACCAGCGGCATGTCCTCCACATAAAGTTTGCGGAGTGCTTCTGCGCCCAGGTCTTCGTAGGCGATCAGCTCTGCTTTTTTGATGCATTTTGCAAGAAGTGCACCTGCGCCGCCGATGGCTCCGAAGTAAACGCCATCATATTTTTTCATGGCATCTACGACTTCCGGAAGGCGGGCACCCTTTCCGATCATTCCCCTGGCACCTACAGACATCATGGTCGGTGCATAGGCATCCATACGGCCGCTGGTTGTAGGACCGGCAGAACCGATGACCTCACCTGGCTTCGCCGGAGTCGGACCTACATAGTAAATCGTAGCGTCTGTCGGGTCAAAAGGAATCTTCTCTCCCTTTGCAAGTGCCTCACACATTCTCTTATGGCCCGCATCACGGGATGTATAAATGGTTCCTGTCAGTAAAACCTGGTCGCCTGCATGGAGAGTTCTTGCCAGCTCTCTTGTCAGAGGCAGTGTAATCTTTCTTCTTTCCATATTAAAGCACCTCCGTTTTATGACGTGTTACATGGCAGTTAATATTAACCGCACATGGCATACCTGCAATATGTGTCGGCATAGTCTCGATGTTCAGTCCGATGGCTGTGGTCTTTCCGCCAAAGCCCTGTGGTCCGATACCAAGCTTGTTGATCTTCTCCAGCATCTCTTTCTCAAGATCTGCATAGTAAGGATCCGGATTTTCTGTATTCAGAGGACGCATCAGGGCTTTCTTTGCAAGAAGTGCACATTTGTCAAAGGTTCCTCCGATACCGACACCAACTACCATTGGCGGACATGGGTTCGGGCCGGCTGTCTCTACAACCTCAAGAATGAAATCCTTGATTCCCTGAAGGCCGGCGGACGGCTTGAACATACGGATCTGGCTCATGTTCTCGCTTCCGAAGCCTTTCGGTCCTACGGTGATTTTTACCTGATCTCCCGGAACGATCTCTGTATAGATCATAGCCGGTGTATTGTCACCTGTGTTTCCACGGCGTACCGGATCTTTGACAACGGATTTTCTGAGGTATCCCTTATCATATCCACGGCGTACACCTTCGTTGATGGCATCGTTTAAATCTCCGCCTGTAAAGTGGACATCCTGTCCGATTTCAA
>CAVIGE010000135.1:0-2507 GCA_963642325.1 Prevotella sp. CAG:279 | reverse complement strand
AAATATACTAAACTTACTAAATATTTATTATATATGCGAAAAATTTAGTGATTTTTGTGAGCCCTTAAAAGTCAGACGGCGGTACACTTTCCTATACTGGGAAACCAGCAGGACGATCATAATGATCCAGCTTGCGTCGTAGCTGAAATAAATAACTCTGATATTCCAGATAAGCGGAAGAAGGATCTGGCACCAGGAGATCCGGAAGATGCAGTAGCAGAGAAGGGAACACAGCATGGGAAAGCCAGTTTTTCCAAGGCCTTTTAATCCACCGATATAAACCTGGTTGATAGAATAAAGAAAGTAAAAAGGAAAAATGCACAGGATGGCTTCTCTTCCGTTAGCTGCAATAGCTGGATCCGGTGTAAAAAGCTTCAGCACGGCCGGGGCAGCGGTCATGAGGATAAGCCCGGCAGCTACTGTAAATGCAGTCAGTGTGAGAATGCTTTTTTTCATACCCTCTTCTACACGGTCCATGCGGCCGGCACCGTAATTCTGACCGATAAATCCTGTAAGTGCCATGCCGTAGGCAAAAGCCGGATAATAGAGAAATCCTTCTACTTTTGCGAAAACCACCATACCGGCAGCAGCATCTGCACCGAAGGCATTAATGCTGTACTGGATCACAATAGAGGAAATGCTCATGAATACAGCCTGCATACCGGAGGGGAGGCCGGTGCGGACAATTTCAGAAAGCTGGTTCCAGCCAGTATGAAGCCTGGAAAAACGAAGGGAGTAGGCATCGTCCAGCCGGGTCATTTTGCACAGCATCAGGATGGCAAGAAACCACTGGGAGATAACTGTGGCAGCACCGGCACCGGCAAGTCCGGTTCTGGCTCCGACAACAAAAAGTATGTCCAGGACAAGATTCATAATCGAAGATAAAGTAAGGAAATACAGTGGTTCTTTCGTATTTCCAAGGGATCTGAGAAGTGCGTTTCCCATATTATAGAGAAACTGCGGGATGATTCCCAGCATACAGATCATAAGGTAAGTTCTGGCAGGAGCTAAAACCTTTCCCGGGCAGTTGATCCACTGAAGAAAACTGCAGGAAAAAAAGATTCCCACAGCTGTCATAACCGCGCCAAGGATCAGGCTGAGGGTGATCACCATATGGAGAACCTGACTTAATTTTCTGTACTGAAGTGAGCCAAAAGCCGCGGCTGTGATGGCACTGATCCCGGTGGAAAAGCCTACAAAGAAATTGATGATCACAGAAAGGATCAAAGCTGCCTCACCTGCGGCAGCAAGGCCGTTTCCGCCGCCGAAGTGTCCTACGATCATGCAGTCTGCAATACTGTACATCTGCTGAAGGAGTTGTGAGAGGAGGATAGGGCCGGAGAAAAGCAGAAGAGTCCGTCCGATTGGGCCTTTTTCCATATGAATTTCTGCGTGTTTGCATTTAAAAATATCCATAAGCTTCTCCTGTATGCGAAACCGTGTTTGATTACATTAACAGCATATCATATAAAAAACTTTATGGATATTTCTGGATTTTTATATCTTAGATATAACGAAATGTTATATTTCTTTGTGGTCTTTCTCCAAAGCTCCTTCCAGAAAAGAAAGAAAATCTGTAAGCTGATGAGGGAGAGGCCGTCCCTGATATTTCAGATAGCCAAAAGAGATCTTTTGTTCCAGGCCCTCAATGCGCAGCCGCCCGAAATCATTCTGGCGGTACATTTCGCTGAGCCAGTAGCTGCCTACGTTGCCCAGATCTGTATTTTCCAGCATACGGATCATCAGGCTACTGCTGTTGGTCGTGACGACTTTTGGAAGGCAGCCGGGATTTTTTCCGAAGGCAAGAGATTCCTCAAGCATCGCTTCCACTGAAAAAAAGTCATCATCCAGCTGAATGAATTTCATGTTGGAAAGCTCCTCGGGGCGGATGCTCTTCCGACCGTAGAGCGGGTGGCTTTTTCGCACATAGAGGACAAGGTCTGAGGTGAGGAGCGGGATAAATTCGAGAAAACGGCGGTCGATCATGTGCTTCAGCACAGATTTTCGGTTATCTGGCACAAAAAGAAAGCCGACATCATCAACTCCGTCCGAAATCCGCTGGATCATTTCTTCGATGCCGCATTCCCGGTATTCAATCTGTAATTCTTCCTTCTGCTGAAGGTAATAATGCGTGAGAAGAAGCGTCATATGGCTGCTGGAATTGGACACAATGCGCAGGAGAGGCGTTTCCGGCTGCCGGGTTAATGCCTGGATCGCTTCTGCGTTACGGACAGTATTTACTGCATAAGAGTAGATCCGTTTTCCGGCTTCGGTAAGCTCCACACCTCTGGCTTTTCGGGTAAAAAGCCGGGTTCCCAGTTCCTGCTCAAGAGAACGGATGATCATACTTACATGCGGCTGTGTCGTATATAATTCTTCAGCAGCAAGTGTCAGGGAACGGTTCCTGGCACAGGCAAGAAAACATTTCAGCTGTCTCAGTTCCATTAGGAACCCTCCTTTTGATGGTGATAAGGTGTTGACCTGATTATCCATATTTTACTATTGGT
>CAVIGE010000134.1:0-2516 GCA_963642325.1 Prevotella sp. CAG:279 | reverse complement strand
TCTGTGATATCGTCAGCGATCGCCCACATTTTCTCCCAGTCGAACTGTTTTGTGTAGAGGAACATTCTGTTGTAGAGGTTTGTCTCATCGATATACAGATCCATCATACCTGGGTATGGTCTTCCGATCTGTGCAATGTTAGTCTCACGGAATCTTCTTCTTACCTGGGCAGCCTTGCACCAGTCTTCGATCTCAGCCTGAACTGCCGGATCTCCACCTTCTACAACGCCTGTGATAACCGCATGTCTCTTGCCGGCTCTCTCAAGGTCAGCAACTGCCTCGCCTACGGCACCGCAGGCATAGCCTTCGCCCAGCCAGGAAGCAATGTCGGTGTGCTCATAATCCAGTGCCTTAAGCTTCTGAACGTTTACAAGAACAACCGGAACATCAAGGTCACGGATCGCAGGAAGCATATTGTAGGATGTTGCGTATGTCAGCATCTGAAGAAATACGAGGTCAACATCTGCCGCACGGAACTTATCCCCTGCTGCCATTGCCTGCTCTTTTGTTGTTACCATTCCACCGTCAACGATCTCTACTGTATCCGGGATCGTTTTCTTGAATGCATCATACTGTGCCTCAAATTCCGGTACCAGTGACGGAAACTGTGGAAGATACGCGCCTAAAGCAATTGAAAATACACCAACTTTTGCCTTTGTGTTAACTAACATAATAAAACCTCCAATTATTTTTATTTATGCTTTGTATACTTTGATACCGAAGGACTCATGGATCGTGGTACGAGCCTCCTCGATAGATTTAAACTCCTCAGCCTTCAGCATCTGTGCTGTGATATTGCCGATCGCAGTTGCCTCACCCGGGCCTGCGTGGATTTCTTTCTTTGTGGCTTTTGCAGTAAGGTCATTTAAGTAACCTGCGTTGGAACCACCACCTACGATATGGATACGGCTGTAGGTTCTGCCCGTCATCTCCTCAAGCTCTCTGGCTGTCTTGGCATAGCACTCCGCAAGACTTGTGTAGATAACGGTTGCGATCTCGCCAAGCGTCTCCGGAACCTTCTGACCTGTTCTGCGGCAGTAGTCCTGAACCTCTTTTGTCATGTTGTCTGGGGAAAGGAAGCACTCATCGTTTGCATCTACCCTTGACGGGAAGTCTTTTGCTTCCTCTGCCATCTCGCAGATCTGTGCAAAGCTGTATGCGTCATCAAACTCATGACGTACAGACTGGATCATCCAGAGACCCATGATGTTCTTCAGGTAGCGGAAACGTCCTGCGTATCCACCCTCGTTTGTAAAGTTCATCTCGCAGCTCTTCTCGGAGCAGTCTGCTTCTTTTCTCTCAATTCCCATCAAGGACCAGGTTCCGGAACTGATGTAGATGAAATCATCGTCATTTGCCGGAACGGCAAGTACGGCTGAGCCTGTGTCATGGGTAGCCGGAGCTACAACCTCAAGATCAAATCCGACGGCTTCTTTTACTGCATCGGTTAAATGTCCGATACTTGTTCCTGGCATGATCAGCTTCTGGAAAATCTTCTTCGGATATCCAAGCATGTCGATCAGTTCATAATCCCAGTCCTTGCTTGTCGGGCAGACAAGCTGGCCTGTTGTTGCCTCTGTGTACTCGCAGGTCTTCTCTCCTGTAAGAAGGAAGTGGAAGTAATCCGGTACATGGAGAAGTGTTTCAGCCTGCTCTAAATACTCCGGATGTTTTTTCTTAACCGCCATTAGCTGATATACCGTGTTGAAGATCGCTTTCTGGATACCGGTTCTTGCATACAGGTCTTTCAGGGAAATTGTCTTATAAACTTCCTCATCCATTCCCTCTGTACGATGGTCACGGTAACCTACTGTATTTCCGAGAACGTTGTCATCTTTGTCAAGAAGCACGAAGTCAACGCCCCAGGTATCTACGCCCATGCTTACCGGAATCTTACCGATCTCTTTACATTTCTTAAGGCCGTTTACGATCTCATTGAAAAGACGGTCAAACTCCCAGCAGAGCTCTCCGTCCTTCTTAACCATACCGTTCTCAAAACGATAGATTTCTTCCAGGATCATTTTTCCGTCTTCCATATGTCCCAGAATGTGGCGTCCGCTGGATGCTCCGATATCTACTGCCAAATAATATGCTGCCATTTTAAATCCTCCTGAATATGTAAGCTCATTACCACTTTCATATCTGATGTTGTACTCATCATACATCAGGATCACTCTTGTGATAAGAACCTCTTTTGTCAAAAAAAGTGTCTTTATTTGCAATAAAGCAGCGGACATCCGCAATCCACTGCGTTATTTGTTTAAAAAATCCGCTGACTGAATCAGCCAGCGGATTTCTTATCTCATACGTCCGTGAACGCAATCCGCGTTCATGATAACTTCACGATCTGATCTATATGATTAGTCATAAAGGTTTGGAGCGATATCCTCATCGTCCATGTTTGTTGCATCATACCAGTAACCATCTGTAGGAACGTCCTGAAGCTCCTGGCCGTTAGCTGCTGCTGTCAGAGCGTAGATTGCATAGTATCCCATCATAAGAGGAGACTGTGTAAC
>CAVIGE010000133.1:0-2603 GCA_963642325.1 Prevotella sp. CAG:279 | reverse complement strand
ATTTGCACAAGAAATTTGTCTGCTTTACATCATCAATGCTTCATGTTACTATAAAAAACGAATACAAAGGCGTATGGATACCCGGGTATCTGTATGTCCTTTTTTATATTATAGTATATTTAGTATACTATTACAGGAGGAAAGAATAATGAAGCTGGAAAATTATGAGGTGCATCTGCCAAGCTATTCTATTGGTGACAAAATTTATGACAAAATCGGACCGGTATGCGAGTCTTATGGAAAAACAGTTCTTGTGATCGGAGGGGAGAAAGCACTGGACGCAGCCTATGATAAGATCTGTTCCTATGTGGAAAAAACAAATCTCCGGATCATCGGGAAAGAACTTTTTGGCAAAGACTGTACTTATAAAACTGTAGAAAGGCTCCGCGCACTTCCTGTGTATCAGGAAGCAGATATGGTGTTCGGAGTTGGCGGAGGTAAAGCACTGGATACGGTGAAATGTCTGTGTATCACCGACGATAAGCCGGTGTTTACGTTTCCAACTATCGCATCCAACTGTGCGGCGTGCACATCCGTTTCCATCATGTATAATGATGACGGAACCTTCCTGAAGCCACACTTTTTTGTGCGTCCGGCCATGCACGCGTTCATTGATACAGAGATTATTGCCAAGGCACCGGCGAAATATATGTGGGCGGGAATCGGTGATACCTATGCGAAATATTATGAGGCAACTATATCTTCCAGAGATGAAAGACTGGAGCACTTTACCTCGGTAGGTGTGGCAGTGAGCCGGATGTGCCGTGATCCGCTGCTTCAGTATGGCGCAAGGGCCTTTGCAGATCATCAGAAAGGACTCTGTACCTATGAGGTGGAACAGGTAGTTCTTGCAATCGTGGTGACGACGGGGATTGCCTCAATCTTTTTGACAAAGGACTTTACTCCGGATTACAACAGTGGTCTTGCTCATGCGATATTTTATGCGCTGACCAGTTATCCGGTCATTGAAAAGAGACATCTTCATGGAGAGATTGTGGGATTTGGTGTGCTGCTGGCACTGCTGGTGGATCAGGAATATGAAGAATTTGAAAAGATCTATGAGCTGAACCGGGAAATCCATCTGCCGGTTTCCCTGGAAGAAATCGAGATCACAGAAGCGCAGTGGGAAGAAAGCATGAACCGGATCCCGGAGATGTCGGATGTAAAGCATTATCCTTATAAGGTTACGAAAGAGATGCTGGTGGAGGCAATGGAACGGCTGAATGCGAAGAGACAGAGCCGTTGTTAATGATACTGAAACAACAGATTTCAGTGTGGATTATAAAGTGCTGAAATGTAAGTTGGCACAGGAGAGGAGTTCCGGATTTTATGGAAAAAAAGAGTAACACAGGAATGATCATCTGGGGTGTGGCCTTTGTATGGTTTACCACCCATTTCGGAGGCGGTTTTGCTTCGGGGGCACAGATCTACAGCTATTATGTGCGGTACGGGATCTGGTGTCTGTTTATGCCGGCAGTGGCAATGGCTTACAATGCGGTATTTTTTGCCTACAGCCTGCGGTTTGCCAGAAAACATGAGGTATATGATTACCGGTCATATAATAACGCCTTTTATGGAAAATTTGCGCCGGTGTTTTCCAACCTGTTTGAGCTTTTGTATATCTGCGTAATGTGCGTGGCTCCGGCGGTAGCTTTTGCAACAGGCGGTGCGACTTTAAGTGCTTTGACAGGGCTGCCATATCTGGCGTGTACGTTGATCATAGGGATTTTTATTTTTGTTGTGGCGATCTTTGGCACAGATCTGGTGCGGAAAGTAGCTTCTGTGCTTTCAATCTGTATCATTGCGGGTCTTTTGATCGTGTATATCCCGAATATCATTGCAGGAAGCCATGAGATTGCGGCAGCAGCACAGAGCATGGGTACACAGCAGCTGCCTTTTGGAAAGGCACTCTACTCCGCTTTTATCTATGGAACCTTCCAGCTGGCAAATGTCGCAGTGTTTGTCCAGCACGCGAAATCCTTCCGGAAACCGGGGGATGCGGTAAAGAGCATGGGAATCGGTTTTGTGATTAATGCTGCCATGATGGTCATGGTAGTTCTGGGAATCCTGACAGTCAGCGGGAAGCCGGAGATGGCACAGCAGAGTGTGCCGACCCTGTTTATGGTACAAAATGGCGTGGGAAAAGCATTTATGACTCCTCTGATCTCCGTACTGATCATTCTGGGAGCAGTTTCCACGGCTGTAAATATGGTAGCTGCCATGGTAAAAAGAATCTGCAGCGGCCTGGAAAAGATGCAGAAAAGCAATGATCGTGGAAGTGCGGATCCTGCATCAGAAAATCCGATATCCATTCACCAGGGGCCGACTTCCAGAGAAATCATTGCGGCGGTGATCTGCTGTATCGTAGATTTCGGGATTGCCCAGTTCGGACTTCTCACTCTGATCCAGAAAGCGTACAGTATTCTTGCCTACCTTGCCATTCCGGTGATACTGGTGCCGTATGTGGTGCATATGGTGGCGACACGGCTTGATACGAAGTGAAATTCCTCCTTCACTTCAGAATGAAGATAAAAATGTAAAAATTTATGTAACGTTTCTCCCGGCTGTGACTTAATTATATAGAAAGACATCAGATAAGATAT
>CAVIGE010000132.1:0-2956 GCA_963642325.1 Prevotella sp. CAG:279 | reverse complement strand
GAGAGCATCTGCCTTACAAGCAGAGGGTCATAGGTTCGAGCCCTATAGGCCCCATTTTTGAACAATTTAACTGAATATGCGGGTATGGTGGAATAGGCAGACACAAGAGACTTAAAATCTCTCGGGGGCGACTCCGTGCCGGTTCAAGTCCGGCTACCCGCAGTATTAAGAAGATTCCTTGATGGAGTCTTTTTTTTGTCGAATCAAATAAGTCCCCTGGCGGGGATGTTGACAAGGCTATATATAAATGATAGAATCCTGGCAGTCATAAAGACAGAGCAGAGTAATGATATGAAAATAAAACGTTGCTGTTCACAGATCATGTTCCGCGTGTTGCTGTGATGGAGTGAACAGTAACAATATAACAGAAAGAATACGGGATATAAGGAGAATTCAGAAAATGCTGAATCAGTTTTCAAGAACAGAATTGTTAATTGGAAAAGAAGGAATGGAGAAACTGAAGAATGCCAGGGTTGCTGTATTTGGAATTGGCGGCGTTGGTGGCTATACAGTAGAGGCACTGGTACGAAGTGGAGTGGGAACATTGGATCTGATCGATGATGACAAAGTTTGTCTGACGAATATTAACCGTCAGATATATGCGACCAGAAAAACGGTTGGTAAATATAAGGTAGACGTTGCCAGAGACCGTATCCTTGAGATCAATCCGGACGCGGTAGTAAATATCCATAAGACCTTTTATGTACCGGAAACAGCAGCTTCCTTTGATTTTTCGCAGTATGATTATATTGTAGATGCCATTGATACAGTAACCGGCAAGCTGATGCTGGTAGAACAGGCCCAGGCCAGCAAAACGCCGATCATCAGCTCCATGGGTGCAGGAAACAAGATGGATCCAACCGGTTTTATGGTGACTGATATCTATAAGACATCGGTTTGCCCGCTGGCGAAGGTTATGCGCCGTGAGTTGAAGAAACGGGGGATCAGAAAGCTTAAGGTTGTCTACTCGAAGGAAAAACCAATGACACCGGTCGATGATATGGCTATCAGCTGCAAATCACATTGTATCTGCCCTCCGGGAACGAAAAGAAAATGTACCCAGCGCCGCCAGGTACCGGGAAGTAATGCTTTTGTACCATCGGTGGTAGGACTGATCATTGCAGGCGAGGTTGTGAGGGATCTGATCCGGTAATCTGGAGTTAAGGTGTAAAAGAGAAGGATATATAATTATGGGGATTGCTGAGAAATTTATCAGACAGGGAGAGCTTGCGCGGGAGGAATATCCGGAGCTTCTGAATTTATACAAGGATCTGGAGACTGTGGATATGCTTAAGGCGGAAGCTGTCCGCATCCAGAAGAAATATTTTGGAAATAAAATATATACGAGAGGCCTGATAGAGTTTACCAATTACTGCAGAAATGACTGCTATTACTGTGGAATCCGCCGATCCAACGCCAATACGGTACGCTATCGCCTGGGAAAAGAGGAGATACTTCAATGCTGTGAGAACGGGCATGAGCTTGGTTTCCGGACTTTTGTGCTGCAGGGAGGAGAGGATCCCTGGTTTAATGATGAACGTATGGTGGATATGATCCAAACGATAAAAAAGAATTATCCGGACTGTGCCATTACCCTGTCTGTCGGGGAGAAGCCAAAAGAGAGCTACCGGAAATTCCGGGAGGCAGGAGCAGACCGTTATCTTTTGCGTCATGAGACGGCGGATGAAGAACATTACCGTTATCTTCATCCGGAGAATTTAAGCCTTTCCAACAGGAAACAGTGCCTTTATGACCTGAAAGAACTGGGGTATCAGATCGGAGCCGGTTTCATGGTAGGTGCACCAGGGCAGACGATGGAAAATCTGGCGGAGGATCTTGTTTTTCTGAAAAAACTGAATCCGCATATGGCAGGCATCGGACCTTTTATTCCGCATCATGACACGAAATTCGCGAAGGAAAAGGCGGGAAGTGTGGAGCTTACACTTTTTCTGCTGTCTGTGCTTCGTATCATGCTGCCGAAGGTACTTCTTCCGGCAACGACAGCACTTGGAACTCTTGATCCCCGAGGCCGGGAAAAAGGCTTTCAGGCAGGAGCCAATGTGGTGATGCCGAATCTTTCTCCTGTAAAGAACCGGAAACAGTATGAGCTTTATGATAACAAGATCTGCACTGGAGAGGAAGCAGCGGAATGCAGAGGATGTCTTTCAAGGCGGGCAGAGTCTGTGGGGTATGAGATTGTCACAGACCGTGGAGATTCCCCAATGCTATAAGCTGGAAGTGGGAATTTTTAAAGGCAGGAGTTTTTTTAACGGAAAAGCATTGCTCATTTTATGGAAGTATGCTATGATTAACTCGGTTAGTCCTAACAAACCGAGGGAGGTGTAAATAGCATGAGGTCAAATGAATCATCCGAGGATTATCTGGAGACCATATTGATCTTGGGAAACAAAAGTTCACTTGTAAGAGCTGTGGATATTGCAGCGGAAATGGGATTTAAGAAGCCAAGTGTCAGTGTGGCTATGAAGAATCTTCGACAGAAGAATCTGATCACAGTTGCAGATAATGGAGATATCCGGCTTACAGAGGAAGGCCATAAGATCGCGGACAGAGTATATGAACGCCATCAGCTGATCTCATCCTGGCTGATGATGCTGGGAGTCCAGGAAAAAACAGCTCTTCATGATGCCTGCAGGATCGAGCATATTATCAGTGAAGAGAGCTTCCAGGCTCTGAAAAGAGCTGTTCAGGAGCTGAAAGAGCAGGAAGCAGCGAAGCCAGAATAAAAAGAAGACATCCGAAATCGACAACAGAAAAAATAAGAATATAGTGGAAATCCAGGTTATAAAATGGAGGACACGTAAAAGGTGAAAATATAATCAAGATTTTTGCAGTTTCTTTATAAACTTTATAAATTTATGGAGAACGTTTTATCTGCTTTTATCTAAGGCTATTATATAGTTTTTCAAAACGCCCGAAACCCTTGATTTTACTGGGG
>CAVIGE010000131.1:0-2869 GCA_963642325.1 Prevotella sp. CAG:279 | reverse complement strand
GTAATCGGTAGAACACAGGTACCTTTTCATAGAAGTAAACATATGCCATAATCATATTCAACAAAATCACATAGTCAAAAAAGTTCAGTATTCAACTTTTTCAACCGACTATGATCAGGAGGGATATTATGGCTACACAAACCAGTATTGTGGCTCAGCAGGTCAGACTCCAGCAATGGGCAGAGCAGATACGTGACTGTCAAAGTCGCCCGAAGGGAATGGATGTCGAAACCTGGTGTGCCCAGAATAATCTTACAAAAGCGAACTATTATTACCGTCTTCGGCGTGTACGTGAGGTGTGTCTGGAACAGGTACAGGGGACTGCTTCAGCTGCTTTTGTAGAATTACCAACTCCAACAGCAGCTTCATCTGAATCCCCTAAAGTTCCGGGAATAGTTACTTCTGATGATGCAGTCCCTGTAATACGTATTAGAAATACAAAGGGACTTTCAGCAGAAATATTTTCCGGTGTGTCACCAGAAATGCTGCGCCAACTTATAGGGGCATTCAACTATGTTGAATGATGCGGATGCTTCCGGGTTCAAAAAAGTATACCTCGCCATGGGATTTACAGATCTCCGTCGTGGGATTGATGGTCTGGCAACGATCGTACGCTTTCAGTTTAAACTTGACCCATATGACAAAAACACTCTGTTTCTGTTCTGTGGTAGAAGAGCCGACCGGATCAAAGCACTGCTATGGGAAGGCGACGGGTTCCTCCTTATGTACAAAAGGCTTGATAATGGTGCATTCCGATGGCCACGCTCTGCGGATGAGGCGATGTCTATCACAGAAGACCAGTACCGTATGCTGATGCAGGGGCTTGAGATTGTTGCCCGGCATCCGATCAAAGAATTAAAAGAAACACCAAGTATCATGTAGTTTGTGCAGAATGCTGAAAATAAAAAAGTTCAAAAACCATTTAAACAGAGACTGTCCACTCAGCTACAGACGTTGTCCACAAACAGACTGACCGGCCAGGATGTACCAGTAAAGACTCGGTCTGTCTAATGTGGATAACACATCTGAAATGCCGTAAAACCACGACTTTCCAGATGTATTATCCACCGTCATTATGCCGAAGAGGCAGATGGCCTGAATTGGCGGTAATACAAAAAATCTGTTATAATCAGAATCAGTATAAAGACAGGAGTTCCGGTTATGACATATAAGTACACAGAAGAACAACTGAATAAACTTGACAAAGAACTGCTGATCCAGCTTTTCCTGGGGATGCAGGGACAAATGGAAGAACTGAATCGACAGACGCAGGCATTAAATGATAAGATGCAGTTGATGATGGAACAGCTGGTCCTTTCCAAGAAAAACCGTTTTGGAAGATCCAGCGAAAAAATGTCCGATCCGGAACAGATCTGCTTTATGGAAGTAGATGGAACAATTGTATTTTTTAATGAAGCAGAAGCTGTCTGCGATCTGAATGTGGCGGAACCGGAAGAACTAGAGTTAAAACCGGCAAAAAAGAAAAAACAGGCAGGGAAAAAGATTGCCGATATAGAGGCACTACCTGTCAGACGCATTGACCATTACCTGAACGAGGAACAGCTGACAGAGGAGTTTGGTAAGAATGGCTGGAAGCAGCTTCCGGATGCCATTTCCAAGTGCTACAGATTTATTCCTGCCAGTGTTGAGATTGAAGAACACCATATCGGCGTATATTCCGGTAAGCTGGATGAACATATGGTAAAAGCTCCTCATCCGAAGAACCTGCTTCATGGCAGTCTTGTTTCCCCATCTCTTGCAGCTGCGATCATAAACGGAAAATATGTAAATGCAGTACCGCTTTACCGTCTTGAAAAGGAATTCGAGCGTTATGGCCTTGCCATCACCAGACAGAACATGGCAAACTGGATGATCCGTCTGGGAGAGGAGTATCTGGGGCCAATGTACGATTATCTTCATAACCTTCTATATGATTATCATGTGATACAGGCGGATGAGACACCAGTTCTTGTCAATAAAGATGGGCGGCCAGCCGGAAGCCAAAGCTATATGTGGGTTTATCGATCAGGTTTCATGTATCCGGAGCATCAGATCATCCTCTATGAATACCAGAAGACACGCAATGCTTCACATCCCCGGGATTTCCTGAAAGACTACAAGGGGATTTGTGTTACAGATGGATACCAGGTATATCATACACTTGAAAAGGAACGCGAAGATCTGAGGATCGCAGGATGCTGGGTCCATTGCAGGCGCAGATTTAATGATGCGCTGGAGGTCATACCCAAAGCCCACCGTAAGGAATCCATCCTGCATCTGTTTATGAAACAGATACAGGCGATCTACCGGGAAGAGGGGAAACTGTCTGATCTTTCATCAGAAGAAAGACTCAGCCAGCGTCAGCTGGTGGTAAAACCACTGGTGGATGCTTTCTTTGCGTACCTGAAACAAAATGAAGCAAAAATTCCCAAAAGTGGAAAAACAAGAGAAGCCTTTACCTACGCTTTAAATCAGGAACGATATCTGAGAGTTTTTCTGGAAGATGGAGATGTTCCGATAGACAATAATGCCAGTGAACGGGCAATACGTGGATTTTGTATCGGTAAGAAGAACTGGCAAATGATTGATACGATCAACGGGGCTGCCAGTTCTGCAATCATCTACAGTATCGCAGAAACAGCAAAAGCGAATAACCTGAAACCTTTTGATTATTTTGAATATCTGCTGACGGAGATTCCAAAACATACAGACAATAGAAATACAAATTTCCTTGTCGAACTCCTGCCCTGGTCAAAAACACTGCCAGGGCACATCCGAAAACCAAAGAAAGCAACGGAAAAATGATATGGCCGCTAAAAGCGGCCTGATATTTATCAAGGTACTTGGGTTCTACCGTTTACGAGGCGCT
>CAVIGE010000130.1:0-2984 GCA_963642325.1 Prevotella sp. CAG:279 | reverse complement strand
ACAGGTCTTTCCTGTATCGGTGGTGGTATTGCCGTTGCCAGTGCGGCAAGCGCAGCTTTGGGCGCGATCAGCGAGGATCAGAGTATCCTTGGTAAATCCCTTATCTTCGTAGGTCTTGCAGAAGGTGTTGCCCTTTACGGACTGATCATCTCCTTCATGATCCTGGGACAGTTATAAGATGCAGATGTTTTTGATCAGCGACAATGTCGATACTTATACAGGGATGAGACTGGCAGGTGTAGAGGGCGTGATCGTACACACACACGACGAATTAAAGGACGCTTTGCAAAAAGCCATCTCCAATAAAGAAATCGGGATCATACTCCTGACCGAGAAATTCGGCCGGGAGTTTCCCGAAATCATAGATGATGTAAAACTTCATCACAAAACCCCTCTGATCATCGAAATCCCTGACAGACACGGCACTGGCCGCAAACCGGATTTTATCACTTCGTATGTAAACGAGGCAATCGGATTAAAACTGTAATCACTGCTGTCCTTTTTTTGCTGACAACAGTGATCCAACAATCAGACTTAATATTACAGGCAGGTGTTAACATGACAATTGATGAAAAACTCAGCCATTTTTATGATATCACTGTAGAGGATGCCCGTTCAAAAGCAGCCGCCATCCTGGAAGAACACAAAGAAACTCTCGAAAAAATGACGGAAGAACGCAAGGCTCTCAGTGAAGAAAACGCCCAGGCACAGATCAAAGCGGAAACCGCTAATGCCAGACGCGAGGTAAACAAGGCACTTTCCGCAGAACAGCTCACGATCAAACGTGACTGGACCAGAAAACAGAACGAATTAAAAGAGAAAATTTTTTCCGAAGTAAAGGAACTTCTGAAGTCCTTTACCCAAACTTTGGAATACGAAAACTATTTAGCCGCAAAGATCAAAGAAGCGCTGGATTTCGCGGAGAATGATGAAATCTCCATCTATCTCTCACCGGAAGATGACCACCTTGCAGCGAAGCTTCAGGAGAGTACAGGTGCAGCCATCCAGCTTGCGAAGGACTCCTTTCTCGGCGGCATCCGCGCCACGATCCCTCACAAGAATATCCTGATCGACCATTCTTTTGCAGGAAACTTCGAGGCAGCATACAAAGAATTCAAGTTTGACGGAGGGCCAGAACATGAGTAATACAGGTATTATCTACGGTGTCAACGGTCCCGTCATTTATCTGAAGGGCGACAGCGGATTTAAAATCTCCGAGATGGTCTATGTAGGCCCGGAACATCTGGTAGGCGAGATCATCGGCCTGAAAAAAGGCATGACCACCGTACAGGTATTTGAGGAAACCACAGGACTGAAACCCGGAGATACGGTTACAGGTACCGGAGATGCCATCTCCGTACTCTTAGGACCCGGAATCATCCACAACATCTTTGACGGTATCCAGCGTCCTCTGGAAGAGATCGCCAAAGCATCCGGAAAATACATTTCCCGTGGTGTCAGCGTTGATTCCCTTGACACCCAAAAGAAATGGAACACACATATCACGGTAAAAGAAGGCGATGTCGTCGGCCCCGGCTCCATTATCGCAGAGACTAAGGAAACAGACTCCATCCTTCATAAATCCATGGTACCTCCGAACCTTACAGAAGCTACTGTTATCCATGCGGCTCCTGACGGAGAATATACCATTCTGGAACCGATCGTGACCATCCAGTTCGCAGACGGAACCACCAGAGATCTGGCACTTGCGCAGAAATGGCCGATCCGTATCCCAAGGCCAACCCACAAACGTTTCCCTGCAAGCGTTCCGCTTGTCACAGGCCAGCGTATCCTGGACACCCTTTTCCCGATTGCAAAAGGCGGTACGGCCGCTGTTCCGGGAGGTTTCGGTACGGGTAAAACAATGACACAGCATCAGATCGCCAAGTGGTCCGACGCAGACATCATCATCTATATCGGCTGCGGAGAGCGTGGAAACGAAATGACACAGGTTCTCGAGGATTTCAGCAAGCTGATCGACCCGAAATCCGGAAACCTGATGATGGACAGAACCACACTGATCGCCAATACTTCCAATATGCCGGTTGCGGCGCGTGAGGCTTCTATCTATACAGGTGTTACCCTTGCGGAATACTACCGCGACATGGGCTATGACGTAGCAATCATGGCAGACTCCACTTCCCGTTGGGCGGAAGCCCTCAGAGAGCTGTCCGGACGTCTCGAGGAAATGCCCGCAGAGGAAGGTTTCCCTGCATATCTGGCATCCAAGCTGTCCGCTTTCTATGAACGTGCGGGAATGATGCAGAACTTAAACGGAACCGAAGGCTCTGTCTCCATCATCGGAGCGGTTTCCCCTCAGGGCGGTGACTTCTCAGAGCCTGTCACACAGAATACCAAGCGTTTCGTCCGCTGCTTCTGGGGACTGGACAAATCCCTTGCCTATGCCCGTCATTTCCCTGCTATCCACTGGCTCACCAGCTACAGTGAATATCTCGAGGATCTGACCCCATGGTACAGAGACCACGTTTCCCCGAAATTTGTGGCAGACAGGAATCAGCTTATGGCGATCCTGAATCAGGAGAGTTCCCTGATGGAGATCGTTAAACTGATCGGAAGCGATGTTCTTCCGGATGACCAGAAGCTGACACTGGAGATTGCCAGAGTCATCCGTCTGGGATTCCTCCAGCAGAATGCTTTCCACGCAGAAGATACCTGCGTACCTATGGAAAAACAGTTCAAAATGATGGAAACGATCCTCTATCTGTATGAGAAATGCCGCGCGCTCATCAACCGCGGAATGCCGGTTTCCGTACTGAAAGAGGGCAACAACATCTTTGAAAAAATTATTTCTATTAAATATGATGTAGCAAACAACCAGCTTGATAAATTTGACCGGTATATACAGGACATTGATACTTTCTATAACAACGTAATGGAGAAAAACGGCTGAGGAGAGGAGAAGTTTATATGGCAATCGAATATTTAGGCTTAAGCGAAATAAACGGACCTCTGGTGGTCCTGGA
>CAVIGE010000129.1:0-3239 GCA_963642325.1 Prevotella sp. CAG:279 | reverse complement strand
TGATCCGTCAGCTCCCATTCATTTCTGGCTGAAGATTTTTTCAGACGGTTCGGCTGGTATTTCTTCAGGTACTCAATGGCGGTAATCTCCCTTGCCCGTTTGATCTCTTCTTCTGGAATCCACGGCATTACATCACAGTATCCCGGAGCTGTTCTACCTTATCTATTTTCTCCCACGGGAATTCCTTTCTTCCGAAATGCCCGAACACGGCACTCTGTCGGTAGATCGGCCGCTTCAGGTGCAGGGCGTCACAGATCTGGCTTGGGGTAAGCCCAAACACCAGAGGGATCGCTGCAGCGAGGCAGTCATCCGCACAGATCTTTCCGGTTCCAAAGGTATCTACCTGTACCATGACTGGCTGGGCAACCCCAATGGCGTAGGCAAGGGACACCTGGCATCGGCTGGCAAGTCCGGCAGCCACCATGTTTTTGGCGATGTAACGTGCCATGTACGCCCCGGAACGGTCAACTTTGGAACAGTCCTTCCCGGAAAATGCACCACCGCCATGCGGAACCAGACCGCCGTAGGTATCCACCATCAGCTTCCTTCCGTTCAGTCCGGTGTCTGCATCCAGGCCTCCGCACACAAATCTGCCCGATGGATTAATCAGGATCTTGGTATCCTCATCCGGCGGCAGCATCCGAAGGGCCGGGCGTAACACTTTCTCCCGGATCTCATGCTCCAGCTTCCGAAGGGATTTTTCCTTTTCATGCTGGCAGGACACAACGACCGTATCCAGACGGACAGGTTTGTCATCCTCATATTCCACGGTCACCTGTGCTTTTCCGTCTGGCAGGATTCCCATGATATAACCGCTTCTGCGGCTTGCAGACAGTTCCCTCACGATGCGGTTTGCCAGAACCACTGGCATCGGCATGAGCTGCGGTGTCTCATCGCAGGCGTATCCTATCATGATGCCCTGATCCCCGGCACCGCTGGCAAGTCCGCTCTGAACAGAAATAGTCCCTGCCCTGCGTTCTCTGGGTCGCTCCACTGCCCCGGCAATGTCAGGACTCTGCTTGTGAATGAGGGCATCCATATGGATTCCTTCCGCTTCATAGCCTGCACTCTCCAGCACTTTTTTGACGATTCCAAACACCTGTGGCTCATATCGGCTGGTGATTTCTCCTGCCACAATGATATTCCCTTTAGTCGCCAGCACCTCGCAGGCCACCCTGGAATTTTCGTCCTCTTTCAGACACGCATCCAGAATGCTGTCTGCAATCAAGTCACAGAGCTTATCCGGATGTCCTTCTGTTACGGATTCTGCTGTATAAAATCGTTTCATAATCGTTACCATCCTTTCCAAATGTAAACAAAAAGGCAGGAAGCATTCTTTTTACAGAACACTTCCTGCCATATTAATGATTCTTTATTTAGTTTTATAATTTGTATCTGCTTATATTCTTCCAGTTTTCAGGAAAACCCATTGCTTTGAGAAATATATCCTGACTTAGATTGCTTGTCTTTTTCATATACTGGTTCATGATCTGATTTAAAGATTTTTTAAACTCAGCAAAATCATCTTTGGAAAGCAACATTCGAAAAGCAATCACAACCGAAAACAGATCGTTTTTTCCACACTCATATTTATTTCCATTCTGTGGAAGTTTCATTTTTTTATGTAATACGGTATCCGGGATATCAAACCTGCTCTTATAGGAAAACAGTCTTTCATTGTGGGCACAGACATTCCTGTACAAAGTAAGCACTTTCATGTACTGGATCAGTTCTTTTTCACTTACATGCTCAAAATGTATACTGATTTTCGTTTTCATGCTGGTTGTCAGAAATGAATACATCTTTGACATCTGTCCAAACGTCAGAGTTTTCATAATGACCCACATTGGAACATTCCCATAGGTTTTTCTTTGATAAACCACATATTCGTGATCCGTGTTTTTCTTTGCTTCTCTGTCCAGTATGGCTATTAAACCAGCAATTTTCTTTTTGGTTGCTCCTGAATTATCATAATGTGCTGCATCCAGATAATCCTCTTGCCTCTCTGAATAAGTATCACAAAAATGATAGGAAATCAACGATCTCATTTTTTGCTCAAAATGACAGAGATACTGGAAAATCAACGCCCGAAGCTTTTCATCAAATTCATATAAAGCAACAATATCCTCAAAGGTTGTTCCTTCTCTGTATTTTCTTGTCATGGGATTGTAAAACAGATTTTTGTACCCGTCTATCAGGGCAAAATAACTGATATCTTCTAATTTAGACGTAGCGAACTCACGGTCAGTAATAACCATCCCTTTTCGCTCAATGAGATTCTTGATCTGTTCTTCATAATTCAAAAATGGTTTTATCGGTTTTAATGCTTTTTCTGTCATTTTTCACCTGCTATAAAAATCTGCGTATATAGAAAAACGGAGGGCCCTCAGGTCCTCCGTCCGGTCGCAGGCATCGCAAGTTTCTGCAACCTGATCACTGACAAATATTTTAACACGAACCTCTCTAAAAGGCAAGTGCTTTTTGCAAACATTTGTCAATGGCTATTATATGCTTATTTTTATATCCTATTCCCATCTTTGTAACCTGAAAAGTTGTCTCACATTCTGCACTTTTGGGGGACTTTCAGACACTTTTTACGTCAGAGTATTGGCAGATAGCCTGTAGAGTATGGTTAGAGTTTCCATTCTGGAACACTTTTTCCTCCTGAATACTCCCAACACCTAACCTCATATAATCCTCTTGTTTTGAACACTTCCCGCTCCGTGCGGTCATTATTTGTCTCATTTTTTACACTTTTCGGGTACTTACGAACACTTCTGACTCCAAAATACCCCAGAAACGGGCACGGCCAGGACGATGTTCCTGGCACCGCTCCATTCATACGAACACGTGACGAGCGTTAAAACCTTATCGTATATACACTTCAGGTAATCATCTCCGGTTTCGAACACTTCTCTCTGCTTGGCTGCTTTTAAGTACTCCTGCACTGCCGCCACATCTGGAAGTTTCTGCTGGAATGGGAACAAATTCCTGTCTGCTTTCAGCACCGTGACAATTCGGTATTCCTGAATCCACAGCTTTCAGATTTCTGCCTATTGCTTCAATGACATTGACGGTGACACCGTTCCCAGCCTGCTTATAAAGTTGGTTGTCGGATGTCTCTTTTTCCATTTTGGATATCTGATCGTCCCGGTATCCCTGCAGCCGCAGACACTCCCTTGGTGTCAGCCTGCGGATTCTGCCGTGGTAGATCACTCCATGACGGTCAGTTGCCGTAA
>CAVIGE010000128.1:0-3365 GCA_963642325.1 Prevotella sp. CAG:279 | reverse complement strand
AATCCAAAGATGCATTACGTATCGGCCACCATGCCGGTAAGCGGGATCACCTACAGCGGTGCTGCAAAGAAACCTGCGATTACAGTAAAAGATCTGGCGGGAAAGGCCGTTTCTTCAAAATATTATACCGTCACCTGGAAAAATAACATAACACGGCACAGCCCTCCAGCCCTCCGGCATCTGCAAAACCATGCAGTCCGGAGGGCTTTTTTGGCTATTTAACACAAATCCACATAACCCACAAAGTAACTTTACACACACTTCACAAATCCTTATCTCTACCATGCTATCGGCTATTCCCATATTCTTCTATACTAAGAATCATGCGAGAGAGATGAGAAAGGAGAAGAGTAATGTCAGAAATTGCACTTAGAAATGTATGTAAGCAATTTGATCCAAAACATTACGGTGTGAAGGATTTTAACCTTGATATACATGATAAAGAATTTGTGATCTTTGTAGGTCCGTCCGGCTGCGGAAAATCTACAACTTTGCGTATCATCGCAGGTCTGGAGGAGATCACAGACGGAGAGCTGTGGATTGACGGAGAGCTTTCCAATTATCTGGAGCCAAAGGAAAGAGGAATGTCCATGGTGTTCCAGAATTATGCATTGTATCCCAATATGACGGTTTACGGAAACATGGCCTATGCTCTGAAAATCCGCAAAATGCCAAAGGATGAGATCGATAAAAAGGTTCATGAGGTGGCAAAGATCCTGGAGATCGAACAGCTTCTTGACCGGAAGCCATCCGCTCTCTCCGGTGGCCAGAAACAGCGGGTTGCCATCGGAAGTGCCATTATCCGGAAGCCGAAAGCCTTTCTCATGGATGAGCCGCTTTCCAACCTGGATGCAAAACTCCGTGCACAGATGCGTGTGGAGCTTGTGAAATTACATAAACAGCTGGATACAACGATTATTTATGTAACCCACGACCAGACAGAGGCCATGACTCTTGGGACTAAGATTGTGGTCATGAAGGATGGTCTGATCCAGCAGGTGGGGGCACCGCAGAGCATTTATGACAATCCGGTGAACCTTTTTGTGGCAGGCTTTTTGGGTTCCCCATCCATGAATTTTTTTCAGTGTACCGTAAAAGCAGAAGAAAACAATCGCACAGCCCTTCTTCTGGATGATGCGAAAACCGTGAAAAAAGTCTACCTGGATGGTACCAGGGGAAAACAGATCGCAGAAAAATATAACGGCAGACACATAATCCTGGGGATACGCCCGGAGGACATCTATGAGCTTGATGAAGCGAAAAAGCTGGGCATCGAAAATGACAGTGTAGATGTAGATGAGCCGGTAGTAAACCGCGAGATGCTTGGCGCGGAGGTAATCCTCTATTTTGATGAGCAGGGAAAAACCCTGGCTGTCCGCCTGAATCCGGAAAATCAGACACAGGTTGGCGAAAAGGTTTCCCTATATTTTGACATGGACAAAGCCCACGTGTTTGATCCGGAAACCGAAGCGAATCTTTTTTACAGGGAGGAGAAGTAATTATGGGAAACAACAGAAAAGCTAAGATCGCACCGTATCTTTATCTGGTACCCTGTATGCTGATCTTCGGAATTTTCCTGTTTTATCCGTTTATAAAAACAATCTATTTAAGTCTTTACAAAACCAACAAAATGGGTCAGGCAAAACTGTACGTTGGCCTTGATAACTATAAAGAACTGCTTCAGTCTGCATCCTTTATCAACAGCCTGAAGGTAACACTGATCTTCGTATTGGTCGTAGTCGTCGGCGGCATGCTTCTTGGCCTGATCGCGGCAGTCCTCTGTAATAAAGCATTTCCGGGAATCCGGGTGTTCAGTACTTCCTATGCGCTGCCGATGGCCATTGCATCCAGTTCCGCGGCAATGATCTTCCAGATCATGCTTCATCCGGCAGTTGGTATCGTAAACAAACTTCTGGGAGTGGACATCAACTGGCTGAACGATCCGAATACCGCACTGATCTGTGTGG
Source organism: Prevotella sp. CAG:279 (assembly GCA_963642325.1). GTDB lineage: Bacteria > Bacillota > Clostridia > Lachnospirales > Lachnospiraceae > Blautia_A. The sequence goes on along the minus strand of CAVIGE010000128.1, from coordinate 1,398 downwards.
CCATTCTTACAGCCTGGCTGAACAGTGGAATCAACTTCCTGTATTTTTCAGCAGGACTTGGAAATATTGATGAGACGATTTATGAGAGAGCTTCCGTGGATGGGGCCAGCAGTGCGCAGCAGTTCTTCAGCCTGACACTTCCGGGACTTTCCCCGATCATGTTTTATACACTGGTGGTGAATATCATCCAGGCATTCCAGTCCTTTGGCCAGATTAAGATCCTGACCGAAGGCGGCCCCAACGAATCTACGAACGTAATCGTCTATTCTATTTACAGGGACGCATTTTTTAACTACCGTTTCGGAAGTGCGGCAGCCCAGTCTGTGATCCTGTTTGTAATTATCATGATCATCACACTGATCATGTTCCGTATTGAGAAGAAGGGAGTAAATTACTGATGAGCCAGATCGAAAACATGGCAGTTCCCGCAGTGGGAAATATGTCAAAAGAGGAGCTTCTGGAGCTGAAAAAGGCCATGAATGCCAAAGCTCTCACAAAGAGAAGAACGAAAACAGCCCTTCGTGTTACGGCAAATGTTGTGTTTGCGGTGCTGATCCTGCTTCCGTTGCTTTATGCAATCAGTATTGCGCTGATGCCTTCCAGTGAACTGTTTACCACAGAGTTAAATCTCTTTCCCAAAAATCCGACCTTTTCCAACTTTATCAATGCATTTTGCACCGTACCGCTTCTCCGTTTCATTTTGAATTCCTTTATCATGGCGGTATGCATTACCATCGGACAGATCATTACCTGTTCACTTGCTGCTTTTGCGTTTTCTTTCCTGGAATTTAAGGGAAAAGGTATCCTGTTCATGGTTGTGATGGCGACCATGATGGTTCCGGGAGAGGCAACGATCATTTCCAACTATCTGACCGTGTCCGGCTGGGGAATGCTGGATACCTACCAGGTGCTGATCGTACCTTATCTCACATCCGCAATGGGAATTTTCCTGTTCCGTCAGTTTTATATGACTTTTCCGATCTCACTGTATGAATCGGCAAAACTGGACGGCTGCAGCAATCTGAAATTTATCGTAAAGATCCTGCTTCCGCTGACAAAATCCGCCATCGGAGCTATGGCAGTTTACACCTTCATCAATGCATGGAATATGTACATGTGGCCACTTCTTGTAACTGGATCCAATAACATGCGGACCGTTCAGATTGGCATCAGTATGCTGGATAGTGTAGATTCCCAGTCTATCACCCTGATGATCGCAGGTGTTGTCATGATCATCATTCCGTCCATTTCCATTTTTATCATTGGACAGAAACAGCTGATCCGCGGAATGTTCTCAGGAGCAGTCAAGGGCTGATCCCACAAAGCAGGATTCTTTCTTGCAGGGGAAAAGATATTGCCGCAGTCGTAAGACCTGGCAGTTCATCTTATATATAAGAA
>CAVIGE010000127.1:0-3605 GCA_963642325.1 Prevotella sp. CAG:279 | reverse complement strand
TATCATCAGATATCTCATGAATGTTATCGTCCTCCCATATTTTTTATACATTTTAGACAATTATACAACTCTGTCAGAATTATTGTCCAGTTTTTTCCATAAATCTAGTCCATCCACTCTCGAATGATTTTCTTTCGCTTATTTTTTGCAATACTCTTTCCTTTATTGTTTATTGAGTTGCATTTTCGGTTGTCAACAGGGATTTGGGCAAAGAATTTATGCCATGGATGTGTGTTCGCATACAAGAAAAAATTATAAATGCCCTGAAAGGGGGCGACCTATATTTCTGCACAAAAAAAGGAGAAGCATATGAATAAGGTAATGTGTCAATGCCCTGAAAGGGGCGACCTTCATTTCTACACACAAAAACATCATCATCTGGACAGATGAAAAAGAAGTGTCAATGCCCTGAAAGGGGCGACCTTCATTTCTACCCCTCGATTCTGGGAACCCGCATAAATAAAAGCTTTGTGAGCTCATTTTTGCAGAAGTTTTTCAGAATATTCTGACAAAGGCGTTTTTGAAGGTTATTTGGGGCAAGTTCACAATTTGTTCATATTTGGAACTTCCAACCTGATGCTTTCAGTATACTTCACTTTTGCAAAACAGGAAAGTATTTTTTTCTGTTTCCAGCATAAATTTCTTGCATAAATATGTTACTGTTAATACCATTCATCTCCCTTCCCGAAGTGCCTTCAGGCACTCCATTTTGCCATTTCTGCGGGAACAGCGACGACGCTTATCTTCGAAGACTACAGGGCGGCTGTTCCACACCGGACCGCGGTCTGCCGGTACCTTCATGCTTTTTTCAATCGAGCGTTTCTCGTTCTTCGTCAGCTTTGCCATGATCATATCTTCCTTGTTGGTATTTGCTTTTACCTGATGATCTTATGATAAAGCGCCGTTTTCACCGTTTTTGTACACATGCTGTTTTTCCTTTATCTCGCGTTCAGACAATTCACAAATACGATATAACACGCAAAATCACCGATGCGTTTCCGGTTGTAAGCGCTGTCCTCCTCGTATCCCAGCACATCCCTCCATGCCGCAGCCCTTCCCTGAAGCTTCAGATACCGGGAAAGCTGGTTGAATTTGACGATCAGGGAATTGTGGCAGGACGTTCTGCCGGAATCCTTTTCCAGCTTCTCTTCCCTGCTCCACAGCACCCAGGCAGAGCGGAATGCTGCATAGCGGTTGGCCTGTTCAACCAGTTCCTCATACAGCTCCAGTGAATCCTCATCGGTTCCGATCTCTTTCATCATCTCCTGATGAAGGCTCTTCATTTCTTCCAGGGAAAGGCTTTTCTCTGCTGGAAGATAATCTTCGTACATATAAAACATGGTTTTTCTACCCCTTTCTCTATTTGGCGGACTTACTGAACAGTCAGGCATTTCACTTCATACCGTCCAAAATCAAAGCTGCTGTTTCTTCCTATATGAAAGAGTTCTCCTGCCAGCAGCTCCTCCAACTGTCCTGCACTCACCGGCTCCAGCTGCACCGCACCCCGGATTCCTTTCAGCTCCATGCCTCGCTTGTGGGTATTGGAATAGCGTTTCACAGCCGCTTTTTGACTCCTGGAGTCCACAATCTGAGGCCAGACAGACGGCTTTTCCAGTTCCACCGGATTCTCTGTAAAAAAACTCATCATCTGGATTTTCCGGTAAACTGCCCGCCAGATGGCATCAGCATCGAAATGGGCCAGATCTACCCGATCCTTGCGGAGCGCCAGCGGTGTCACAAAATGGAGTACACATCCTGCTTCTGCTCCTGCTTTCCCATCTGCGCTTACTCCTGCCTCTGCATTCAGCTCCCGCAGCCGGGTATCCACATAATCTCCTGCCGTCCGGATCCGAAACCGATCCATATAAATGCCGTCATCATCCAGCAGCACCTCATCATTCTCCAGAAGCACGGCTGCAATTTCAAATTGGGCGTGACTCTTTCCGATTCCGGCCTGTCCCAGCTGCCAGAAGCCGTCAAGATACTGGCTGAACAACGCAATATTTCGCCCGAACAGTTTCAGCCGGAAGGCAAATCCGTGTCCCGCATCCATAAAGGTTTCCCGGTTATCACACTCGATCAGATAGCCCAGACTCCCCTTTCCCGTCATATATTCCGGTTTTAAACCCATAGGTGTGTAAAAGGCGTTCCACACAATGCAGCTTTCCTGAAATCTGCATGCTTCACAGTTCCGGTCTGCTACACAGTTTTTTTGCAGCATCATCTCTCCCAGTCCGCCCCGAAGTGCTGACACCTTATGTTCCGGCACCTCCACCGGTCTGTAAAAGCGCAGACAGAAGGTTAAAGTAATATAGGGAATGCTGCGCCAGGCTGCTTTTGTTTTGTCTAAGATCATTTAAAACCCTCTCTTCCTTTCCAACATTATAACGCATCCTTGTTTATTTGGGGCGGATTTATTGTAATTATTGTAAATATATCCTATAATCGTCGTAGATTAATTTGTGGAGGTAATGTCATGGACACTATCAGCATTAACGCTCTTGTTCAGGATGTGCACAAGGAACTGCTTTCAGAATATTGCACTCTGACGCCAAAATCTCTGGACTATATCGACACCTACTATCATTCCCGCCTGTCTGATGAATGGAACGTCACTACCGCTCCTCATTACCATTTCTGGATCGATATGGAAAAGAAACAGGACCGTCTCTGGATTGCCACCTCTCTGATCAACCATCTGGGCGGCACTCTTGGAGAAAAAGTCTATTTTCAGCTTCCGGAGGAAGAATTTCTGAAAGATCCGTCTGTTCCGCTGCAAAAAGGGAAGAATGCCTTTATTATCCTTACGGAGTGTAGAGAGGAGCCGCTGTCAGAACAGGACGAGATAACCTGGGATCGTGCCAGAAAATGCTTGTGTGATCCGCAATGCCCTACTTTTTTTCTGCTTGCCTCCACACAGACCATAAGCACTCGTTTTTCCAGCCGTGAATCCCGGGAAAAGTATATGATGCAGCTTTTCCGTTACCGGGTAACCACAGAAACCCATTTTTCTGCCGACTACTACCAACAGGCATTAAATCACCATCTTGATACACTGTATCCCGGAAAGCGGGTATCCTCCTTTGATGCAGCCATGAAGCAGTATCTGGAAACCGTAATTCCAAAAGCGATCAATGAAGGGCATGATTTCCTCGAAGACTTAAAAAAGCGGGTGGACGATGAATACAACAGGAATCACCACCCGGAGGTGATCGATGAACGCTGCGTGCCGTATTATCACAAGGTTGAGCCTGAATGCAAGGCAAAAACATCCGAGATGCAGACGGACGAAGAAAAAGCGGAGATAAAGTCAACCGGAAAAAATCTGAATGACGCAATCGAAACAAAGAACAAACCGGAGCCTCCGGTTCCTGACAATTTGCTCCCTCCGCTTCCAAAGCCGGTCTGCGAAGACCTGTTTGATTTTGATCCGGCTTCTGCTCCTATCCCTGAGAAAAAGAACATCCTGCTGCTCACTTTGAGCACCATCAACGGCCCGGCACTTGACAGGCTTTCTTCTGTCTCACTGACGAATACTCCCGGCCAGGACATGCTGAACTACTACTACCAGCTTGAGCCGGTTCCTTACCTGCTGATGGAACAGT
>CAVIGE010000126.1:0-3666 GCA_963642325.1 Prevotella sp. CAG:279 | reverse complement strand
GATGCGGCAGTATGACTGAAGGGACTGCATTTTAATATTTCCAGGGTATCTTTCTTCAGATCACACAGAAATACCACCGTATAATCCAGACAGAGCGCATCGATCAGTGCTTTTTTCCCGGCTTCTTCATCGATTGTACCATCGGAGTCTCTTCCTGTTGCCACAGCTTTCCTGTACAGCGCTTTTCTGGCATCCTCCACAAAGCAGCAGCAGTATCCCGGCTGGCCGGATGGCGCAACCGTGAAATGAATGTAGGTTCCCGCTTCCTCAGAAAACTCTTCAAAATCCGCTTCTTCACCATGAAAAGCCGCACGATAATAGATGGACAGCCATTTCGGACTGCCGTCAGGGAATACTTCCGAAAAGCTTTTCCCAAATATATGCTCCTTCGAGAGTCCCGCCAGCTCAGCTGCTGCATCATTGCAATACGCATAGCGCCAGTCGCAGGGCTTTCCGGCATCATCAAGTTCTACCTTTACGACAAAGAATCCCCTTTTGCTCTGATCGATCATCCTCAGAAAGAAGCCATCGGACAGGTTGCCGACAGCCCCCGGTTTTCTTCTCTCAGGATCCGGTTCCGTTTCCTTTTTTACTTCGCTTTTTTTCCGTTCCTTCTGCATAAACTGTCCTCTTTTCGTTTAGCTTCGTGCGCTGTATTTTCGTAATGTATTTTCCAGGATTCCCATATCCACCGGTTTGCCTACATGGGCATCCATGCCGGCATTCAGGCATTTCTGGATATCCTCTGCAAATACATTGGCTGTCATGGCAATGATCGGGATCTCTTTTCCCCGCTTAGTATTTCCGGCTCTGATCTGTCGGACGGCTTCATAGCCGTTCATCACCGGCATCTGGATGTCTGTCAGGATCGCATCATATTTTTCCGGTTCTGCCGTAAAGATCTCCACCAGTTCCCTACCATTCGAGCAAACTGTAAAGACCGCCCCCGTCATTTCCAGCATTGCGCCAAGGATTTCCGCATTCAGTTCATTATCCTCCGCACAGAGGAGCCGCATTCCCTGAAGGGTAAATGCATTTGCCTTAGCGAAATGCTCATCCCGTTTCCTCCGGGTTCTCTCAATTTCCTTTTCCAGTCTTGAGAGGAAGAACGGCAGCGGCACCATTCCGTCCAGGCCAACTTCCGCGATATGTTCTTCCAGGTCTTCCCATAGCCCGGCAGCCACGCAGAAAACCATAAGTTCACTGTCTCCGGCCGTTTTAAGCAGCTGTACCTGCTCTTTCATTCTTTCTATATCATGCCCTGCCGGTAAGAGAACCGTCTGTACAGATTCTTTCCCCATAAGGACAAATGCCTCTTCAACGGTTTTCACACATGAAATTCTGATTTCCGTATCAGCTGCTGCATAACAAATATCTGCTTCCACCTCCGGTGAAAGTCCAAGTAAAAGCACTTTCTGTTCTTCGGTAAACCGGTGTTTTTCGATATCCGGCTTCAAGGGAAGGATTACCTCAAAGCGGCTTCCTTTTCCGAGGCTGCTGTCCACGGTAATCGTTCCGTCCATCATCTCTACGATATTGTGAGTGATCGCCATACCAAGACCGGTTCCCTGTATCTCCGTGGCCAGAGATTCCTCCGAACGGGAGAAGGGATCAAAAATACGTTTTAAGTATTCCTCCGACATTCCCATGCCGTTATCTTCCACCACAAATCTGTAAGAGAGATTTTCATCTGCATCCTGGAACTCCTCTAATTCAAATAAGATCCTGCCGGATTCCTGGGTATATTTCACTGCATTCGATAAAAGATTCAAAAGCACCTGTCGGAGCCTTGCGGCGTCACTGAAGAAATCCTCATGCCGAAGCCTTTTGGTCCGTATTTCCAGTGTCTGACTTTTCGCTCTTGCCTGAGGCCGGATCACTGCTTCAATCTGCCGAAGCTGCGCTGCCAGATTGACGGATTCCATACGTAGGGAAACGGAACCATTTTCAATCTTGCTCAGATCCAGCACATCATTTAACAGTCCCAGAAGATGCTGGCTGGTAACCTGCAGCTTCTCAATATAATTTATAATCTTATCCGGGCTTCCTACATCTTTTTCCATCAGGTTGGAAAGCCCCACAATCGCATTCATCGGTGTCCGGATATCATGACTCATATTGGCAAGGTATTCCGTTTTCAGCCGATTCGCCTGCTCTGCCATATGCATGGCTGTTTCCGCTGCCTTTTCTGCTTCCATCAGCTTCTGGTTGGTTTCCTCGATTTCCTGAACCGCCTGCTTCAGCTTCCGGTTTGCACGGGTAAGGGCTCTCTGCGAATCCACCAGCTGATTATTCAGCTGTGAAATCTGATAGTAGTCGCTGTGATAAAGCCCCTGCAGATGATTTTTCGCCCATTCAAGTCCTTTTTCGTAGAGGGCTGCAAATTCGATATATTCCTGATCATTCTGAAAATGCGCCAGGAAGACCAGATTGCCCTCCTGAAACAAACGAACAGTAACAGACAGCTTTAACCCAAAGGCCGGAAAGCCGATCAGAAACGTTTTATGCTCCCCTGCATCCTGATGAAACTTCTCCGTTCATCTGTAAGAGACGGCAGATGCTCCCCGGGAAGGATCGGAAAATGTGCATCATATTGCATGACGTCCTTTATATTCCATTGTTTATCGCATAGAAAGACCGCTGTTACCATGCTCGTTCATCACTCCCTCGCCAATTTTTAGAGAAACGCTGATTAAAGCATTTCCTTAGCTATGCGCAAATCTCATTTGCTCTGGCCAGCAGCTCCCTGGCATCCTTAGAATAAATGTCTACCGACCATTTCTTCCAGATTTCGTTGGTGCTTTCAAATGCCTTGCCGCCCACTGCAATCTTGATCTGCGGAAATTCCTCTCTGATCGTCCGGATGGCTTTTTCACAGTCCATCAGATGCTGCGGCATGGATACAGAAAGCGTGACCAGATCCGGCTGATTTTCACGGACAGACTCTAATATGTAATCCACCGGCACGGCCGCACCCAGGAAAATGCTGTCCCAACCATGGTTTTCAAAGAGGTCTGCCACAATCCGTGCTCCCATTTCATGAAGCTCCATTCCCGGGCATACGCACAGGATTTTTTTATCTGTCAGTTCTACATCAAACAGGGAATCATACATTTGTGCCATAGCTGTCTGAGTTACAGATGTACAGTAATGCTCCGTATCCACGGTAATCTCCGCAGTATGCCACATTTCTCCGACCCGCCTCATACTTTCCGAGAGGATTTCCACATAGATATCATCCAACGGAATTCCATTCTCCTTGAACTGGCGCACCAGCTGGATTGCGTGCCTTGAATCTCTTTTGAACAGGCATCCCATATACTCCTCGATCTCTGCTTCATAGGGAGAATCCTTCTTGATCCTCGGGCTTTCATCCCGGACATATTCCCGGATACACTGCTGTGCATCGGAAATCAGCGCCTGCAGCTTCTCCTGCTTTTCTGCGCTTACTACCTCGGGAATCGTTTGCTTGATGGCATCCAGGTGAAAGATCACATATTCCCGCATCTGCTCCGGTGTCGCCCAGCTCTTATGTATCCCCACCATCAGCTCATACAGCCATATGGCATAATTGTTCATGACCTTCTCTTCTCCAAGTACAAAGGCCGTATACAGGTAGTCAATGTTGTACCGGGTATCCCGGTAGATGATCTTTCTGGCCCGCTC
>CAVIGE010000125.1:0-4029 GCA_963642325.1 Prevotella sp. CAG:279 | reverse complement strand
TTAAGGAAGTAACGATCCAGTCCAATACATTGACGATCGTACCGAAGAAGCAGAATTCCGAGTACGAAGGTGTGAGTTACTATACTACGAAGACTGAGGACAGCACAGCCCTGACCAAGAGGCTGGAGGGCAAGGGTATCAAGTTTGAGACTGACCCGCCGGATGTATTTGGCGAATTTGTTGCCATGATCTTAAGCGTGGTACTGCCGACACTCCTTCTTTTCGGTCTTCTGATGTTCTCCATGCGCCGTATGAACAAGGGCGGCGGCATCATGGGAATGGGCGTTGGCAAGAGCAGGGCGAAGGCCTATGTTCAGAAAGAGACAGGAGTTACATTTAAGGATGTGGCAGGACAGGATGAAGCCAAGGAATCACTTCAGGAGGTGGTGGATTTTCTTCATAACCCGGGGAAATATACAGCCATCGGAGCCAAGCTTCCGAAGGGCGCGCTTCTTGTCGGGCCTCCCGGAACAGGTAAGACGCTTCTTGCCAAGGCCGTTGCAGGAGAGGCGGAGGTGCCCTTCTTCTCACTTTCCGGTTCGGAATTCGTGGAGATGTTCGTAGGTGTAGGCGCATCCCGTGTCCGGGATCTTTTTGAGGAAGCCAAGAAGAATGCCCCATGTATCGTATTCATCGATGAGATCGATGCCATCGGCAAGAGCCGTGACTCCCACTACGGAGGAGGCAATGATGAGCGGGAGCAGACCTTGAACCAGCTCCTGGCAGAGATGGATGGCTTTGATACCTCCAAGGGCCTTCTGATCCTGGCGGCAACCAACAGACCGGAGGTTCTTGACCCGGCACTTCTCCGCCCGGGACGTTTTGACAGACGGGTGATCGTGGACAGACCGGATCTTAGGGGAAGAGTGGATATCCTGAAGGTACATGCCAAGAATGTACTTCTGGACGAGACGGTTGACTTCGAGGCCATTGCGCTTGCGACATCAGGAGCAGTAGGCTCTGACCTGGCCAACATGATCAACGAGGCAGCCATCCTTGCAGTTAAGAAAGGGCGCAAGGCTGTATCCCAGAAGGATCTTGAGGAATCCGTAGAGGTAGTTCTTGTAGGAAAAGAAAAGAAGGACCGTATCTTAAGCAGACAGGAGCGCAGGATCGTTTCTTACCACGAGGTGGGACATGCACTGGTAAATGCCCTTCAGAAGGATGCAGAGCCGGTACAGAAGATCACCATCGTGCCACGTACCATGGGAGCTTTGGGCTACGTTATGCAGGTACCCGAGGAGGAAAAATATCTCAATACCAAGAAAGAGCTGGAGGCTATGCTGATAGGCTATCTTGGCGGGCGTGCGGCAGAGGAGCTTGTTTTTGACACGGTGACGACCGGTGCGGCGAATGATATTGAGCAGGCGACCAAGGTGGCCAGAGCCATGATCACACAGTATGGAATGTCTGAAAAATTCGGACTTATGGGACTGGCTACACAGGAGAACCAGTATTTAAGCGGAAGGGCAGTCCTTAACTGCGGTGATGACACAGCCACTGAGATCGACCATGAAGTGATGAAGCTCCTTCATGATTCCTACGAGGAAGCCAAGCGGATTCTGGGAAGCCACAGGGAAGAGCTGGACAAGATCGCAGAATATCTGATCCGCAGGGAGACCATCACGGGAAAAGAATTCATGAAGATCCTCCGTGCAGTGCAGCAGGGGATGGATATTCCGGAAAATCTGGAAGATCTGGTGCTTTCCGAGGATAAAAAAGAAGTGTCCAATAAACAGGACAATATCGAAACGGAACCCGGACCGGCTGTTCAGATTGCCAAGACAGATAGCATGGAAACAGATAATACAGAAACAGATAATACAGAAACAGAAGAAAAGCCGGGATCACAGGCATAAAACAGATCAGGAAAGCCGGGAGAGATCCCGGTTTTCCTTTATATATGGAGAGAAAATTTATGTTTATAATCGAGGAAGAATTAAAGAAGCTTCCGGGGAAGCCAGGAGTCTATATCATGCATGGCGAGAAGGACGAGATCATTTACGTGGGAAAAGCTATCAGCCTGAAGAACCGTGTGCGCCAGTACTTCCAGAGCAGCCGTAACAAAGGCGCGAAGATCGAGCAGATGGTAACGCATATCACCCGGTTTGAGTACATTATTACGGACTCCGAGCTGGAAGCCCTGGTTCTGGAATGCAACCTTATCAAGGAACACCGCCCGAAATATAACACCATGCTGAAGGATGACAAAAGCTATCCCTTCATCAAGGTAACAGTCAATGAGCCGTACCCGAGGGTACTTTTTGCCAGAAGGATGAAAAAAGACCGGGCAAGATATTTCGGTCCTTATACAAGTGCCGGAGCAGTAAAGGATGTCATCGAGCTGGTGAGAAAGCTTTATCAGGTGCGCTCCTGCAGCCGCACCCTGCCAAGAGACACGGGCAGGGACAGACCCTGCCTCTACTATCATATGAAGCAGTGCGCCGCTCCCTGCCAGGCTCTTATAAGCCCGGAGGAATACCGCAAAAATATCAATAAGGTGCTCCGGTTCCTGAACGGTGATTTCAAGGCTGCCATCGATGAACTCACGGAAAAAATGCAGAAGGCCTCAGAGGAAATGCGCTATGAGGATGCGATCACCTGCCGTGACCTGATCCGCAGCATCCAGAAGATCGGAGAACGCCAGAAGATCACAGGATACGGTCAGGAAGACCGGGATATCATCGCAGCAGCCATGGACGAGAGCGAAGATCTGCGTGACCAGGATGCCGTTGTGCAGGTGTTTTTTATCAGGGATGGCAGGCTGATCGGAAGGGATCATTTCTATCTGCGGGTGGCAAAGGGCGATACGAAGGCCCAGGTGCTTTCGAGTTTCTTGAAGCAGTTTTATGCAGGAACACCGTTTATTCCGTCTGAGATCATGCTCCAGAGCGAGATCGAGGATGCGGATATTATCGAGGAATGGCTCACCTCCAGAAGAAAACAGAAGGTGCATATCCGCGTTCCGAAGAAGGGGACAAAGGAGAAGCTGGTAGAGCTTGCCCTGGAAAACGCCCGCATGGTACTCTCAAAAGACCGGGAGCGGATCAAAAGAGAGGAAGGCCGTACCATCGGTGCGGTTCATGAGGTAGAAGGGTGGCTTGGCCTTAAAAACATAATCCGCATGGAAGCCTATGATATTTCAAACATCAGCGGCTTTGAATCCGTAGGCTCCATGGTTGTCTATGAAAAAGGCCGCCCGAAACGGAGCGATTACCGTAAATTCAGGATCAAATGGGTACAGGGACCTAACGATTATGCAAGTATGGAGGAGGTTCTGACCCGAAGGTTCACCCACGAGAGCAACGGAGAATTTGACAGCTTTGCAAGACTTCCGGACCTGATCCTGATGGATGGTGGAAGAGGCCAGGTGAATATAGCCCTTAAAGTTCTGGAAAATCTCGGCATCCGCATTCCCGTATGCGGTATGGTAAAAGACGACCATCACAGAACAAGAGGTCTGTATTACAACAATGAGGAGATTCCTATCGACACATCCAGCGAGGGCTTTCACCTGATCACCAGGATTCAGGATGAAGCCCACCGTTTTGCCATTGAATACCACCGTTCCCTCAGGAGTAAGGAGCAGGTGCATTCCATTCTGGATGATATCCCGGGGATCGGGGATGTCAGAAGGAAAGCCCTCCTTCGAAAATTCAGATCTGTGGAAAACATCCGGGATGCTTCCGAGGAAGAACTGTCCAAGACAGAGAGCATGAACGCGGCAAGTGCCCGTAAGGTGTATGAATTTTTTCATAAATCCTGATGCTGCATTGCAGTTTCAACCCCGATTGTGTATAATTAAGAACAGGATGTCTCACGCCCCGTTAAACCGGCGGTGAGAATGCAGACGGTTACTGCGAACGGAGTGAACAGTAACTGCAAACTTTCAGCGAAAAGGAGGAAACTATAAGTAATTAAAAATATTGTCACTAGTGATTAAATGTGTTAAAATGTACCCATGGAGGTAATATATGAATACATCTAATATCACTAATTATAAACCAAAAGATTTTGCTGAATTATTGG
>CAVIGE010000124.1:0-4080 GCA_963642325.1 Prevotella sp. CAG:279 | reverse complement strand
CGATATCCGCAAAAGAAGAAACCGGAATCACAGACCTGGAAGAAAAAATCCGGGAAATGTTCTTCAGTGGGGAGATCAACTTCAATGATGAAGTCTATATCACCAATGAAAGACACAGGCAGGAGCTTCTGAAAGCACAGGAGAGCCTTTCTCTTGTAGAGAAAAGTATAGAAAGCGGAATGCCGGAGGATTTTTATTCCATAGATCTGACAGACGCATATGAGAGTCTGGGACGGATTCTGGGAGAAACACTGGGAGAAGACCTTGTTAATGAGATTTTTTCTAAATTTTGTATGGGGAAATGAGGCCCCTTTGCGGTTTTTAAAGCTTCCCAAAGCCAAAAACAGCCATCCTGCCAGGGAAAGCAGCACACACTAAAAAAATTAAACATATAAAGAAAAAATATAAAGGAGAAAAAGCATGAAAAATCTGGAACAGTTTTTCGACATCATAGTAGTAGGCGCCGGCCACGCAGGCTGTGAAGCCGCATTAGCAAGTGCCCGCCTGGGCCTGCAGACAATCATGTTCACAGTCAGCGTAGACAGCATTGCCCTGATGCCCTGCAACCCCAACGTAGGCGGCAGCTCCAAAGGGCACCTCGTCCGCGAGCTGGATGCTCTCGGCGGCGAAATGGGCAAAAATATTGACAAAACCTTCATTCAGTCAAAAATGCTCAACCAGTCCAAAGGCCCTGCAGTCCATTCCCTCCGTGCACAGGCTGATAAACAGGCCTACAGCACAGAAATGCGAAAAACCCTGGAAAATACCGAAAACTTAACCATCCGCCAGGGTGAAGTAACGAAACTTCTGGTAGAAGATGGGCATATCACAGGTGTAAAAACCTTTTCAGGAGCAACCTACCACGCAAAAGCCGTAGTCCTCTGCACAGGAACTTATCTGAAAGCCCGCTGCATTTACGGAGATGTCAGCAATTACACCGGCCCTAACGGCCTCCAGGCAGCCAATTACCTCACAGATTCCCTGAAAGAGCTGGGAATCGAAATGTTCCGTTTCAAAACCGGGACACCGGCCCGGATCGCCGGAAACACCATCGACTATTCCAAGATGGAAGAGCAGTTTGGAGACAAAAAAGTAGTTCCCTTCTCCTTTTCGACAGACCCGGAATCCGTACAGATCGAGCAGAAATCCTGCTGGCTGACCTATACAAACGAAAAAACCCACGAGATCATCCGCGCAAACCTGGACAGATCCCCGCTTTATTCCGGAATGATCGAAGGAACCGGACCACGTTACTGTCCATCCATCGAAGATAAAGTCGTCCGCTTTGCAGACAAAAAACGCCATCAGGTATTCATCGAGCCGGAGGGACTTTATACAAATGAAATGTACATCGGCGGAATGTCCAGTTCGCTTCCGGAAGACGTTCAGTACGAAATGTACCATTCCGTACCAGGTCTGGAACACGCCAGAATTGTAAAAAATGCCTACGCCATTGAATACGACTGCATCAATCCGCGCCAGCTCTATCCAACACTGGAATTCAAAAAGATCAAAGGACTTTTCAGCGGCGGACAGTTTAACGGAAGCTCAGGATACGAGGAAGCAGCCGCTCAGGGGCTTATAGCTGGAATCAATGCCGCCATGGAGGTAAAAGGCCGGGAACAGCTGATCCTGGACCGTTCAGAGGCATATATCGGCGTTCTCATCGATGACCTGGTAACGAAAGAAAACCACGAGCCATATCGAATGATGACAAGCCGTGCCGAGTATCGTCTGCTTCTCCGCCAGGACAACGCAGATCTCCGCCTCCGCAAAAAAGGCTGGGAGGTAGGTCTGATCGATGATGAGACTTACCATAAATTACAGGAGAAAGAACGCATGATCCAGGAAGAGATCGAAAGAACAGAGCATACGACCGTAGGCGGTTCCGCAGAAGTGCAGAGTCTTCTGGAATCCCGTGGAAGTACATTGCTGAAATCCGGGATCAGTATTGCAGAGCTGATCCGCAGGCCGGAGCTTAACTATAAAGTACTTGCCCCCATCGATAAAGAAAGACCGGAGCTTCCGGAGGACGTATGTGAGCAGGTAGAGATCAATATCAAATATGACGGCTACATCCGCCGCCAGATGAAGCAGGTGGAGCAGTTCAAAAAACTGGAGCAGAAAAAACTTCCGGAAGACATTGACTATGAAGCTGTAGGAAGCCTTCGCCTTGAAGCACGTCAGAAGCTGGAAGCCTACAGACCGGTATCCATTGGACAGGCATCCCGTATTTCCGGCGTATCCCCTGCCGATATCTCTGTACTTCTGGTATATCTGGAGAGCAGATCCGGACATAAGCATTAATCAGAATAAGTGAGGAAAATATATGTATAATTTAGAAATCCTGGAAAAAGGCTGTGAAGAACTGGGAATTACACTTGATGATACGAAAAAACACCAGTTTATCCAGTTTTACGAATATCTTGTAGAGAAAAATAAAGTCATGAACCTCACCGGGATCACAGAATTTGATGAGGTTCTCGTGAAACATTTCCTGGACAGCCTCTGCTGCGTCAAGGCCGTAGATATGAGCCAGGTAAAACGAGTCATGGACATCGGCACCGGCGCGGGATTCCCGGGAGTTCCCCTGAAGATAGCATTTCCAGAGGTGGAAGCCTGCCTTCTGGATTCACTGAACAAGAGGGTAAAATTCCTGGAAGAAACCTTCTCACTTCTTGGGCTTGAGGGAATCACCGCCATCCACGGAAGAGCAGAAGAATATGCAAAAAACAAATCCCACAGGGAAAAGTACGACCTCTGCGTATCCAGGGCGGTATCCGGACTTGCTACCCTGTCCGAATACTGTCTCCCATACGTAAAAGTCGGAGGACTTTTTGTATCCTATAAATCCGGTTCTGTAAAAGAAGAAGCAGAAGCAGCGGAGAAAGCGGTAAAAATCCTTGGCGGAAAAATCCGTGACATTCAGTACTTCGACCTTCCGGGCTCCGAGATCAGCCGATCCCTGGTCATCATCGAAAAGATAAAGAGCACACCAGGCAAATATCCGCGAAAAGCCGGTACACCGCTTAAGGAACCATTGGCATAATTTTTCTGCCGGCCTGTTTCACAAAATTATCACAGATTTATCCTACTTTTATCACAAATTACTTTTAGACTATAAAATGATAGAGATGTCCCTGGATTCCCCCATTCTCTGTTTCATCCAGGGGCATTTTCTATTGTTAAGACGCTTAAAGGAGGAGAGTAAAGTGATCGAAGTAAGCAATCTGGTCAAAAAGTATGGCGATCATACGGCAGTTGACCATCTTTCCTTTCAGATTGAAAAGGGAAAAATTTACGGTTTCCTGGGTCCCAACGGAGCAGGAAAATCAACAACAATGAACATGATCACAGGATACATTGCATCCACAGAGGGAAAAGTAATGATCGATGGTCATGATATTCTGGAAGAACCGGAGGCAGCCAAGAAGTGTATTGGTTATCTGCCGGAAATGCCGCCGCTCTATTTTGATATGACAGTTCTTGAATATATGAAATTTGCGGCTGATCTGAAAAAAATCCCAAAAAACCAGAAAGACAAACAGATTAAAGAAGTCATGGAAATGGTAAAGATCACAGACATGAAAGACCGTCTGATCAAAAACCTGTCCAAA
Source organism: Prevotella sp. CAG:279 (assembly GCA_963642325.1). GTDB lineage: Bacteria > Bacillota > Clostridia > Lachnospirales > Lachnospiraceae > Blautia_A. The sequence continues at coordinate 463 of CAVIGE010000124.1, read as the reverse complement.
GGATATCGTCAGAGAGTCGGTCTTGCGCAGGCGATTCTTGGCTATCCGGAAGTGATCATCCTGGATGAGCCAACGGTAGGTCTTGACCCGAAACAGATCATCGAGATCCGTGACCTAATCAAAAGTCTGAAGCAGAAACATACGGTCATTTTAAGCTCTCATATTCTTTCTGAGGTAAGGGCGGTATGTGATTACGTCCTGATCATTTCTCACGGAAAACTGGTAGCCAGTGATACACCGGACAATCTGGAACGTCTGGCAGCAGGCTCCAACAGCCTTCTTATGAAGGTAAAAGGCGAAAAAGACACCATCCGAAAAGATCTGGAAACGATCAAGGGTGTTACCGGTGTGGAAATGTCCTATGACAGCGATGAAGAATTGTGGAAAACAAAGATTTCCATCGAAGAGAATGTGGATATCCGGGAAAAAGTCTTCTACGCTATGGCAAAGGCAGACTGCCCGA
>CAVIGE010000123.1:0-4147 GCA_963642325.1 Prevotella sp. CAG:279 | reverse complement strand
GTACCTGGCGTATGGCAGATGGCAGGATATGACACTCATCAATATACAAACATCCGTTATCCATTTCCGTTTGATCCACCTTACATTCCGCAGGATATTCCCTGTGGGGCATATGTACACAGATTTGACTACCATAAAGATATTGATGCACCAAAAGCTTATCTGAACTTTGAAGGTGTAGACAGCTGTTATTACGTATGGTTAAATGGCAAATATGTGGGATATGATCAGGTTTCTCATGCTACAGGAGAATTTGATATCACGGAGTATTTAAGGGAAGGCGAGAACACACTGGCAGTCCTGGTATTGAAATGGTGTGAAGGCTCATACTTAGAGGATCAGGATAAGTTCCGTATGAGTGGGATCTTTCGTGATGTTTATATTTTAAAGCGTCCGGAAAAAGCGGTGAGAGATTATCGTATCACAACCAGGATAGATGATGAGGTGGCGAAAGTATCCTTTGAAGCAGATTACTTCAAAAAGGCGGAAACCACGCTCACCATTGAAACAGCAGAGGGAGCGAAGGTTGCTCAGGGCAGTGTGGCGGATGATGGAAAGTTAGAGTTGGAAATCGTAATGCCAATTCTCTGGAATACAGAAAATCCATATCTTTACACTTTCGTGATAGAAACTGAACGGGAGATCATCGTTGATCATATTGCATTAAGAACCATTGAAATCAGAGACAAGGTTATATATTTCAATGGACAGAAGATTAAATTCAGAGGTGTAAACAGACATGATTCTGACCCGGAAACCGGTTTTGCAATCTCGATGGATCAGTTAAAAACAGACATGAAGCTGATGAAAGAGCATAATTTCAATTCCATCAGATCCAGTCACTATCCGAATGCACCATACTTCTATCAGATGTGTGACAAATATGGTTTTATGGTGATCGACGAAGCTGATCTGGAGGCCCATGGACCTTTCATGCTTTACAGAAAAGAAGATACGGATCTGGAACGTTTCAGCAGATGGAATGAGAAGCTTGCAGATGATCCGGCCTGGGAAGAGTCGGTTGTTGACCGTGTGCAGAGGATGGTATTGCGGGATAAAAACCGCTTCTGTATCGTCATGTGGTCTATGGGTAATGAAAGTGCTTATGGATGCAATTTCGAGAAGGCTCTGGCCTGGACAAAGTCTTATGATCCATACAGAATCACGCAATATGAAAGCGCCAGATATCGCAATTACAAAGAAACCTACAATTATAACAACCTGGATATCTACAGCCGTATGTATCCTGCATTAGATGAGATCCGGGAATATCTTGAAAAGGATGCCAGCAAGCCATTTCTTCTGGTGGAATATTGCCACAGCATGGGCAATGGTCCGGGGGATTTTGAGGACTATTTTAAGATGATACAGGAAAACGACTTAATGTGTGGTGGGTTTGTATGGGAGTGGTGTGACCATGCCATTGCTCATGGAAAAACAGAAGATGGAAAGACTGTTTATTATTATGGCGGTGATCACGGTGAAACTGTTCATGATGGAAATTTCTGCATGGATGGATTGGTTTATCCTGACAGAAGGCCTCATACGGGGCTTTTGGAGTATAAAAATGTATATCGTCCAGCCAGAGTTGTTTCTTATGATCAGGAATCTGGTGAATTGACACTTCATAATTACATGGATTTTGATGACCTGAAAGATTATGCAGAAATTACATATGAAGTAACACAGGATGGACTGACGATTCAAAAAGGCAAAATACCGGCATTTAGTGTGAAACCACATACAGATGCAGTTACGAATCTGAAAATTGCGGTAAAAGAATGCGGAAAAATCTATTTAAAGATTATGTATCACTTGAAGAAGAATCTTCCATTGATGGAAAAAGGGAATGTACTTGGGTTTGATGAGATTCTTCTTGAAAACCAGGATGGAAGAAATACTGCGGCTGTAAAATGGATGGAAGATAAGGAAGAAGAGGCAGAAATCCAGGTTCAGGAGAGCGATACGGAATTTGTTTTAAAGGGAAAAGATTTTGTCTATACCGTAAGTAAAAGAACAGGTCTGTTTGAACAGCTCAGCTTTGCAGGCAGGGAATATCTGAATCATCCAATGGAACTGAACATATGGCGTGCTCCTACAGATAATGATATGTATATCAAAAGTGAGTGGAAAAAGGCACATTACGACGAAGCTTATACCAGAGCCTATAAGGTGAGTGTACTGCAGAATCAGCATGGTGTGTTTGCTATGGTGGAAGCTTCTGTGGTAGCTGCGACCGTTCAGAAAATTCTGGATGTTAAGATTACATGGAAAATCAGCAGGACTGGTAAGATTGCTGCATTTATCGAAGTGACAAAGGATCCGGAATTTCCTGTTCTTCCAAGATTCGGAGTTCGGATGTTCCTGAATGACAGGATTAAGGAGACCGTTTATTTTGGCATGGGTCCCCAGGAGAGTTATATAGATAAACACAGAGGAAGTTATCATGGTTTATTCCGCAGCAAGGTGGAAGACCTTCATGAGGATTATATTTATCCCCAGGAAAATGGAAGCCATTATGACTGTGATTTTGTGGAAGTGTCTGGGGGACAGTTTGGGCTGGCAGTAGCAGCTAGGAAGACTTTTTCATTCAATGCCTCAAAGTATACACAGGAGATGCTGGAAAAGGCGGCACACAATTATGAACTGGAAGCAGTGGACAGTACAGTACTTTGTGTGGATTATGCGATGAATGGAATTGGATCCAACAGCTGTGGGCCACAGGTAATAGAAGCTTATCAGTTTAACGAAACAGAATTCAGATTTGAATTTGAAATGGTTCCCTTTGTAAAAAGATAGGCTGCGCACTTGGCAGAGGGGATACTTTGGAAAATGTAGAGGAAAGGAACAGCTTTTTATGGGAGAGAAAACATATTTAAAATGGTACAATAAGGTTGGTTATGGTTCCGGCGATATCGCAGGTAACGTAGTTTATGCATTCCTGACATATTTTGTCATGGTATATCTGACAGATACGATCGGTATGTCTGCCGGTATCGTTGGAACACTGATCGCGGCATCAAAATTATTTGACGGATTTACAGATATTTTCTTTGGATCTATGATTGACAAGACACACAGCAAAATGGGAAAGGCAAGACCGTGGATGATTTATGGTTATATCGGCTGCGCAATTACATTAGTTGCAGTATTTGCAGTGCCTGAAAGTCTTGGAAAGACAGCACAGTATGCGTGGTTCTTTATTGCTTATACGTTACTGAATGGTGTGTTTTATACAGCAAATAATATCGCGTACTCATCTTTAACATCACTGGTTACCAAGAATAGTAAAGAACGTGTGCAGATGGGTTCATATCGGTTTATTTTCGCATTTGCGACCAGCCTCCTGATCCAGTCGGTTACAGTAGGATTTGTAGCTTTTTGTGGCGGCGGAGCTTCTGCATGGAGAACAGTTGCCATCATTTATGCCATTATTGGTCTGATCGTAAATACGATTTCAGGCTGCTCTGTAAAAGAGCTTTCTGAGGAGGAACTAGGCGAAGGAAAAGCAGATGATGAAGAAAAGAAATATGGACTGGTAGAGGCATTTGGACTTTTGATCAAAAACAAGTTCTATATGATGATCTGCGGAACTTATCTTTTACAGCAGTTATACAATGCGATGATCGGTACCGGTATCTATTACATGACCTGGGTCCTGAAAAACAAAAATTTATATAGCGTATTTGCCTGGGCGGTTAACATTCCACTGATCATTGCCCTGATCTTTACACCGGCTCTTGTGGAAAAATGGAATGGTATGTACAAGCTGAATAAAAGAAGTTATATGCTTGCGACTGTAGGAAGGGGGCCTTGTTGTAGTTGCCGGTTTCGTGGGAAGTGTACCGCTTATGATTCTTTTCACGGCCATTGCAGCTTTGGGACAGGGACCATGGCAGGGGGATATGAATGCGGTTATTGCATCCTGCTCCGAATATACCTATCTGACTCAGGGAAAACACGTAGAAGGAACTATGTTTTCCTGCACATCCTTTGGGCAGAAAGTAGGTGGAGGTATTGGTACTGCTATAACGGGCTGGCTTTTGGAAGCCAGCGGTTATGCAGGAACTGCCAGTACCCAGCCTGCATCAGCAATCACTATGATGACAGTTATGTATCTTGTTATTCCATTTGTTATTGAAATTCT
>CAVIGE010000122.1:0-4385 GCA_963642325.1 Prevotella sp. CAG:279 | reverse complement strand
CGTACTTTTCAGCCATATCAGCGATTGCCTTATTTTTAAGTGCCTCACCGTGGGCAACCGGAGAATATGCCTCCATCACGATGCCCTTCTTCTGGCAATAGTTGATCAGTTCCAGCGGTGAATTGGAAATATGGCAGAGAACCTGATTCACCATAGGCTTGATTTCTACTGTCTCCCACAGGCTTTCAATATCTTCCTGCTGAAAATTAGATACACCGATAGCACGAAGTTTTCCTGCCTTGTAAGCCTCTTCCAGTGCTCTCCATGCTGCACGGTTGCCTTCCTCATAGCAATCATCACTCTGATTTACTTTATCCTAGGGCTGTGGGCTGTGAATGATCATCATATCAAGATAATCAAGCCCCATATCAGAAAGAGTCTTGTCGATGCTTACCGCTGCCGCTTCATATGTCTTATGTTCTGCGGCAACCTTTGATGTAACAAAAAGCTGCTCTCTCGGTACACCGCAGGTGCGAATACCTTCACCCACACCACGCTCATTCCCATAAGCCTGTGCCGTATCTACATGACGGTAACCTATCTGTACAGCAGATCTTACGGCATCGGCTGCCTTATCATCGTCAATAAACCAGGTACCAAGAGCCAGCACCGGAATTTCCACTCCATTCTTCAGTTTTTTCATTTCACAAAACATTTCTTATTCCTCCGTCCATACTTCTTTTGCGAGATTAAACACTGCCCAGCCTTTTGGCCAGCCTGCATAGAACGCTGCGTGGGTGATAATCGCTGCGATTTCTTTCTGCGTTACCCCATGATCCTTTGCATTCTGTAAATGGAATTTTAAAGAAGAATCTGTAATTCCCTGTGCCATCAGTGCTACAACTGTGATGATACTTCTTGTCTTTAAATCAATATCTTCGTTGTTCCAGTTCTCTCCGAAAAGAACGTCATCATTAAAATGTGCAAACTCTGGTGCAAATGTTCCCAGCGCATTTCTTCCTGCTGTCTGTGTGATCTTTGCCATGATTCTAAACCTCCGTCTTTCTTATTTATGGTAATTTGTTATACTCTTCTTCCGGTAAAAATTCCAGCCATTCGTTGGAAGCTCCCTCTGCCGGAACTTCAACAGCCAGATGCTGGAAGCAGCTGTCTTTCGCTGCTCCGTGCCAGTGTTTTACTTCTGGTGGAATATTTACTACATCTCCGGCTTTCAGTTCACGAGCTGGTTTTCCTTCTTCCTGGTACCATCCTCTTCCACCAGTAACCAGAAGGAGCTGTCCACCTTTATGATGGATGTGGTATGCATTGATTGTTCCCGGAGCGAAAGTAACCAGACCAACTGGTACTCTCTCTGTTGTAAGCATATTCAAATAGCACTCACCTGTAAAATACTTTGCAAATGCTACATTTTCTTCACCGATTGGAAATACGTTACCTCCACCTAAGTCTTTTTTCATCTGTTCGATATCCATGAAAATCTCCTCCTTGCGTTTTTATTTTATGGTACAACCTGAAGCAAGCTTTAGGTCAATAGGTTTTGCAACTTTTTACATAAAGTTCACATTTTTCTGTGACAGTTTGCATTTCAGATTCACTTTATTTCTTATCGGTATCATCATACACCCATATTGCTTTCTATGTCCAATACCCATTATTATGGGTTGCTTAATGCCTTTTAAGCATAATCTGTTTCTATATCACAATGCAAAACAGATCTGCCGTATCCTGGCAGACCCGCTTTGCATTATGATATAGTTTAAATCTGTTTGATAAGATTCAGTTCTCTTTTGGACAGTGCTTTTTTTAACTTCTGGTTTTCTCTTTTCAAATTCTCATTGAACAAAATCGCTGCGCGATGGCCTGCCAAGGCTGTGGCATAGCGATTTTTCTTTTCTATGCAAAAACAGTGGAAAGCAAGTCCTAAAAGTAGTATTGTTAAGTCACCACAACGAAACAATCAAACAGGATCGACCTTCCCACTGCCTATGAAAAGAATACCACCCTTCCGCTTGGTTGGCAAGCGATTTTATGATGCAAATGCACCTCCGTGTAAAGCAGTGTTCCGGATAACTACTGATTTTACATGGAGGATTTTATTATGTACGAAAAATATTTAGCACAGCTTGAAGAAGCCGGAAAAATCCGCAACCTCAAAGAGCGTTCTATCACCTGCTATAAAAACTATGTTTTCTATTTTCTGAAATACCAGAATAAAGATCCAGAGGAACTTACCTGTCAGGATGTCAGGGAATTTCTTCTGGCGAAAAAAAATGAAGGACTCAAAGCCTCTACTTTGAATCTTTACAATTCTGCTATCCGTTTTTTCTATCGGAATGTCCTGCACATCCTCTGGGATGATATCACAGTTCCACGCATGATACTGGAACATAAGCTTCCGACGGTATTAACCCCTGATGAAGTGGAACGTCTTCTGGATGCTGTTGACGATATCAAATATAAAGCTATGTTTGCAACTATGTATTCTTCCGGAATGCGTGTCTCTGAAGTGATCCATCTGCATTATGATGATATTTCCCGTTCAAGGATGCAGATCCATGTCAGGGACACTAAAAATCGCATGGACCGTTATACGATCCTTTCCAAACGTTGCCTGGATATCCTTACACAGTACTGGTTTGAAAAAGGGCGTCCCCGGGGAATCCTGTTTCCGAGCAGGTTTACTGGTGATTACCTGACAGTCAGCACCCTGGAACAGGTGATGCGCCGTGCGGTATCCGATGCTGAGCTTCCAAAAGGGATAACACCTCATTCTCTCAGACATAGCTTTGCAACTCACCTGATGGAACAAGGAGTGGCACGCCAAAATATCCAGGCATTGCTCGGACATCGTGATCCCAAATCTACAGAAATTTACCTTCATGTCAGCAATAAATCTCTTATGGGGATTCAAAGTCCGTTTGACCGGAAAGAAGGTGCTGCTCATGAATAAGCCTACCGTTCAGGATATTTTCCGACGTTTTTATCCGGCATATCTTGAAAACTATTCACCTTCTCCAGTTCAGGCAAAGGTTGCTGCAAATATCCTGAACTGCAAAACCGGGGCTTATGGTGCTAATGTCAGTGTATGCGAAGATTGCGGTGCAGTCCAGATCCACTATAATTCCTGCCGCAATCGCTGCTGTCCTATGTGTCAGGCGGTTCCCAAAGAGATGTGGATGGATGCACGCAGGGAGGATGTAGTTGAGGCCCCTTACTTCCATCTGGTTTTTACTGTTCCCGACATTTTAAATCCACTGATCTACTGTAATCAGAAACTATTATACGATGCTTTGTACCATGCAGCTTCTGCAACAATCAGTGAACTGGCAGCTGATCCGGCACATCTTGGAGCCTCTGTTGGCTATATCTGTATTCTTCATACATGGGGATCTGAGATGAACTTTCATCCTCATATCCATACAATCCTGCTCGGAGGTGGGCTGACCGCAAAAAATGAATGGAAAGATAACGGAACTGAATTTTTTCTTCCCATACGGGTTATTTCCAAAGTTTTTCGTGGAAAATATATGGATGAATTAAAAAATCTCTGGACTACAGACCAGTTGAAATTTTACGGAAGTGCAGAGAAGTATCGTAACCATTATACCTTCAAAGAACTCATTGATTCCTGTTATGATAAGGAATGGAGCCCTTATTGCAAGAAAACTTTCAACGGAGCACAGTCTGTGATTGATTATCTTGGAAAATATACCCACAGGATTGCGGTCAGCAATCACCGTATCATCTGCATGGATGAGAAAACCGTTACTTTTTCTGTAAAAGATTACAATAACAAAGGTCAATGGAAAACACTGACTATTTCCGGCGTTGAATTTGTCCGTCGTTTTCTGATGCATGTTCCACCAAAGCGTTTTGTAAGGATCCGGCATTACGGTTTATTATGTTCCCGCACGAAAAGTAAGAAACTTTCTTTATGCAGAAATCTTCTTGGCTGTAAAAAGTATCTTTCAAAGCTTCGAGGTAAAGAAATGCCGGAAATATTAAAACAGCTTTATGGAATAAACATTTGTGTATGCAAATCCTGTGGTGGGCATCTTGGAAAACCACAGCTCAGGATTCCACAAAGATGTTAAAATCCTGTTCTTTTATATGTTTTCTGAAGCCTCAAAATTTGAGGTTTTGTTGTTATGCCTGTTTATATAGAAAAACATGATTCTTCTGGCTTTTACATAACGAATCCGGTATAATCCTGTGTAAGAATAAAAGATTGAAAGTCCATAGGTAATGGCTACCTGGACGCTCACTTTGTTCAATTAGGCCAAATCGAAAATGATGTAAACGAAAGGGCAGTTCACTGAATGGTCAAAACTGCTTTTTCGTTTACACCATCATCGATTCTAACCTAAAGAATTTAGCTGAAAGTAAATTTCTGAAGTTAACTATCTGAATATATTTTAAATACA
>CAVIGE010000121.1:0-4620 GCA_963642325.1 Prevotella sp. CAG:279 | reverse complement strand
GAAGAATAATGGTGAGGATCAGCAAAATAATGATCACAATCCCGGAATCAATTCCTATGCTTTCAAAAATCCCGCTCATTCTGCCTCCTGTTTAATAGATTCGAACAGATCAATGATCCTCTCCAGTTCATCTCTGGAATAATATTCAATTTCGATTTTACCTTTGTTGTTTTTCTTCCGCTGAATGGATACCTTCGTTCCCATAATGCCCTTCATTCTCTCTTCCAGGCTCTCATAGGCGGCATCTTCCGCTGTATTTCTCTCTGTTCTTGTTTTTTTCGCAGGAGAATCCAGATTTTTTACAAGTTTTTCTGTTTCGCGAACACTGAGCTTTTCGTCGAAAACCTTCATGGCTATGTTTTCCTGAAGTGTTTCATCAGAAATCCCAAGAAGAGCTCTTGCATGGCCAGCCGAGATCATATCTGCAATAACCATCTCCTGAACTTTGGCCGTAAGCTTCAAAAGTCTCATGGAATTGGTAACTGCTGTTCTGCTCTTGGCTACACGTTCTGCAATTTCATCCTGTTTCAGGTGAAACTCTTCCATCAACCGCTTGTAAGCCATAGCCTCCTCTATGGGGTTCAGGTCTTCCCGCTGAATATTCTCGATCAGAGAAATCTCTACGATTTCCTGCTCTGTGAACTCTTTTACAACAACAGGGACTTCTTTAAGTCCTGCCATTTTTGCAGCTCTCCAACGGCGTTCGCCTGCTATGATTTCAAAATAATCTTTTTTATCCGATACCAGCAGTGGCTGAAGCACACCATACTGTTTGATTGATTCTGAAAGTTCCAGCAAAGCATCCTCATCAAAATGTCTTCTTGGTTGTTTCAGATTCGGCTCTACACTGGAAATTTTCACAAGACGTTCTGCTGCCGGTTTCTTTTCGGCTACTGTCCTGTCTTTTTTCACAGTAGCTCTTGTCTTTTTTGATATTTCACTTGCCGTTCCACCGACTTTATTAGGAATCAATGCATCCAGACCCTTTCCAAGGCCGCCTGTTCTTCTTCCAGCCATTACTCACCCTCCCTGCCGATGACCTCTTCTGCCAGGAGACGATAGCTCTCTGCTCCTGTAGATCTCGGATCATACAGATTAATAGGTTTTCCATAACTTGGTGCTTCTGCAAGACGGACATTTCTGGGAATGATCGTTTTGTATATATTCTGCTCCAGGTTTTCTTTTACATTCTCTACGACCTGTAGTGACAGATTTGTTCTGGCATCGTACATGGTAAAGACTACGCCTTCGATCTTCAGACGTTTATTCAGTCGGTCTCTTACCAGTTCGATCGTATGTATCAGCTGTGACAACCCTTCCAGCGCGTAATATTCACACTGAATTGGTACCAGCACGGATGTGGCCGCTGTCAGGGCATTGATTGTCAGCATGCTCAACGATGGCGGACAATCCATGATTATGTAATCGTATTTCCTGCGAAGCTTATCTGTAATCTTTTTCAGAATGTATTCCTTCTCTTCAAGCTCTACCAGTTCAATTTCTGCACCGGAAAGATTCATATTGGATGGTATCAGATCAACATTATCTACCACATCTTTTATGATGGTATCTTTGGTATCTGCTTCTCCAAGCAACAGCTCATAAAGGGTATTTTCTACTGCATTCTTGTCTGCGCCCAGTCCACTTGTTGTATTTCCCTGCGGATCTATGTCAATGGCAAGAACCTTTTTCCCTTTCTCAGCAAGGCAGGCTGAAAGATTAATTGCCGTTGTTGATTTTCCAACCCCGCCTTTCTGATTGGCAACTGCAATGATTCGTCCCATTTTTCCCCTCCTTTTGTTGTTTTTTAAGGGATTTTTACTCATTGGATACCATTATAACACTTTTATTTTTAAATCGCCACATAATGTTTCACGTGAAACAATAGAAAATGGGTTTTGAATTATTTTATTTATTGTGTAGTATACCCAAACTCTGTCCAGATTAAACAGCAGCTGTCAGGTTATCGCTCAGATGTCTCTATCCCTCGAGGCATTTGGCATGGATATACTAAATGATGTGGTGCCCACCTGTATATTGCGGCAAAATATCTATATATAGCAAATGGAAACCTTGTTTTTCAGTATGTTTTTACAGTGCGAAATGTGCATGATCTTTTCTGAATGAGTATAATATTTCGAAACTATTGTTGGCGTTTTTTGTTTGTTTTAATATAGTTACAAAATATTTACTTATATTTTTCTTTTTTCTTTCGTTCATATTATGGATGTGTTATGCATATATTAACCCAAGTATTCCCGCAGCCATGGTTTCATTTTGCAATATCCTTCTTTTGCAGCAGAATTCTTATGGAAAATAAGGCTATTTTCAGTAAAAAAAAGAGGGATCTGTATGTCTTTATATGGGACGAGTTGTTGAATTAAACGGATACTCCAGTTGAAATCCAGGCTCAGCGCAGAGGCGCGTGCAGGTACACATTATTGCCATCAGGCGGATATTTGCGCTCTGCATTCGCTACGTAGTTCTACGCCAAATAGCTACTCCGCAGTTTATCAGAAGGAGCTTGCTCTTTCCCTTCTGCTTATCGCTTTTCGCAATCGAAGCAGGGAAGTTTATCCGATTCGACTAAATAGTATTTTTTCTATAAAAGTACTATTTTTTGTACTATCGCTGTTGAAAGTACTATTTATCGTACTGTTTTGATTAAGAGCACGATAAACAGTACTTTGTGTTGTTTTTTTATTTTCTTTCGTAATCAGAGCAGAACAATTCCATGATCCATTCAAAATCATCAGGCATGACAGCATGATTTACTTTCCCTTGATGCTACCTTTTATCAAATGTTATAATACCTTGTAACTATTGAACACTCACAGTTATGAAGTAATCCGGATACATCAATGTCGACAGTTTTACAGCATCCAGTGCTACCATATGTACGCATATCCTGTATAACCCCGGTCAAAAAAGCTTATATTTATTCACCACGAAAGGACTTTTCATATGAACTCAGACAATAAAAAGCCTGCAAATGAATCCCTGCAGGGAAACGAAAAAATCGAAACTGCCATTGCTGCACTTCAAAAGGATACTACTGAAGAAATGCTTGCTCATGTTCTGACCTTAATTCGCCGCAGTATGAATGCACATGGACAGCTCATTATTGCCGTTGACCCTCCCAGAGGTGATGGCCGGATCAATCTACAGGCCATCCAGACTAATGACAAGAAAAAATGGTGGGCTGCATTCACCAGCTTTGATGAAGAACTCAAGGGCAGTGACAAGATCATGTCCACTTTTACCGCTGATATTGACAAGCTCTTTCTCTCCGCACTGCAGGAGCCTTCCATTGAAGGTGTCATCATCAATCCCTGGAACAGAACCCTTATGTTAAACAAAACCCTGATCAATATTATCCTCGGCAATCCTGTATAGTTTTTGTGTCTTACTTGTTTACAGGCAATGTTCCGCGAGATGTTTTTTGGGGACGGAACAAGAGTAACTCTTTTATGTTTCACGTGAAACAGATATTACTGTTCACTCCGTATGTCCCGCTACAAAAGCATTGTAAATTTTTGCTTAATAGCGTATAATAAGGCATATAAATATTCAGAAAATTTGTTATGACTTCAGGAGGCTTTCAATGAACAAAAACGGACACAGATTACTCACCCTTGCCGCTTTATTAGGCACAGCAGCAGGAGTTATTCATATTGCCAATCGTTTCATAGATGCCACGTCTCAGCTTAAAGATATGCTGGAACAGCCACGCAGTAAGACATACGAATGGCGTTTTGGAAGAATTCATTACACCAAACAGGGACAGGGTTCTCCCCTGCTTCTTATTCACGATATAATGCCAGGCGCATCCGGCTACGAATGGACTGCCGTCGAAAGGCAGCTGGCAACAGAGCATACGGTTTATACCATTGACCTTTTGGGTTGCGGACGTTCTGAGAAGCCGGATATTACTTATACCAATTTTGTATTTGCGCAGCTGCTCTGTGATTTTGCAAAAAATGTCATTAAAGAAGAAACTGATATTATCGCCAGCGGTTTTTCCGGTTCTTTTGCAATTATGGCGTGCCGAAATAATTCCGATTATTTTCGCAAGATCATGCTCGTAAATCCACCAAGCCTCAGTTCTCTGAAACAGGCTCCCTGCGAGGATAACAAATTATTCAAGCATATCATCGAGCTTCCAGTTTTCGGAACTCTGGTCTATCACATGGTATCAGCACGTGAATCTATCAGCAGCTTATTTATGGAAAAATTCTTCTATAATCCATTCCACGTGACAGATACTCTTATAGACACTTATTACGAAGCGGCTCACAAAGGTGGTTCCAGTGCCAAATATCTGTATTCCAGCTATATTGGAAAATATCTTAATATCAGCATTAACAATGCAGTAGCTTCCTCCGATGCCTGCATTTATATTGTTTCCGGTGAAAAAGAAGGCTGCCACTCTCTTATCTCTGAGGAATATCAGAAACTGAATTCCTCTATTGAGGTTGCGGTAATTCCCGAGACAAAGCACCTTCCTCACCTTGAAAATCCGGAGCTTTTCCTGGAACAGGTCTCCGTTTTTATGTAAATCGTCCGTAACTATTCAGCAGTCTACTATCCCGCGAGGTGTTTTGGCATGAAAATGCCAAA
>CAVIGE010000120.1:0-4714 GCA_963642325.1 Prevotella sp. CAG:279 | reverse complement strand
ATCAGAAAGCCCTGTACGATATTTTTTTTATGAAAAAGTTGTAAAGTGGTGTAACTCAATATAACAACGAGCAATTACAAATCAAAGAGCGTTATGAATACAGTATCAGAAAAGGAAAATGCCAACTTGAATATGATAAAATCTGTGAATTACTACCTCAATTGGCTCCCAAATCCTTACGTGGATATATGCGCATGAAATCCATGCAAACAAAAAATTTCTTGAAATTAAAAGAAACTGCCATGGAAAATGGTATTTTTATCGAATAAAACAGCATTTTGTATATTTATCCAGGCAGCCAGTAGAGCGGCTGTGGTTCCCCGGATCCTGAGTTTTGACAGGAGGGGATGCTTATGAGCGATTATGAGATCTTTATGATTATTCTGACGACAGCCAGCTTGATTGTATCTATCCTTACATACACACATAAGAAATAGCCGCCCTGCTCTCTGGTAAAGAATAGGCGGCTACATCTTAGCTAAACATATTTGCCAGGACGGGGAACCTTGACTTCCCTTACTGGCTGTCTTGATAAGTATATTATATGCCAGCTTCCGGGATTTGTCAATTTCCCATCCATTTTCCTACTCTTACTCTCCAACCATTCAAAATGTCAATTCTCACTGCTTCCTCACTGCTTTGTGCGGCTTTCCTGCGGCTTCACGACCAATAACAAAGCTCCTCAAAATGACGGAAACCTATTTTATAACTTTTCACTGCTTTTATCGGGCCAACACTGAAAAATCAGCAATAAATCCTGACCGTAAATGACCGTATTCCTCATAATAGGTCTTTTATTGAACCGTGGGTTCGGCAGCAGGATTTTTATTAAATACCTGCATCATCGTTCTTACCGTTTTATTGGCTCATTTAGCCTTTTTATTTGCTCTCCCTTACAACTTTACCTTGAACGCTATGTAATCGCTTTTTGCCCTGTTTTATCCTTGTGTTGCTGTGTTTTCAGACCTGTTCTGTCTCAGTCGTTCTCCCATCTGCTGCCGCTGTTCCTCTGTGTACTGCCTTGGTGGAGAAACCCGAAGCCAGGATACCGGAACATGAGCACAAATGCTTCCGTCCTCGTTCTCTGCAATAATCTGGCACTCTTCCGGGTGCTTCTCTGCCAGCTTGCGAATCACAGACTTATACCGGCCCTGTGAGAATGATAAGGTTGCTCTGGTACTATTGGTTATAAACTCAATTACATTTTCGTTACATCCATCCATAAAAATCTCCTTTTTATTTTGTTCATCTGCTGTTCTTTTTCTCTCTGTTCGCTCTTTGTTCGGTTACACTTAAAAGGCTATTTCTCGGAGTTCGCTCGGAGTTCAACAAGATCTGATGTACATTTTTCTCATGGTTCGTTCAGGCTTCGCTCCGAAAGCATACCCCATTTTTAAGTTGTAAAAAATATCAGTATATCCCTTTTAGGGACTCCGAAATCTCCGAATATCTACTCGCGTATATCGTGTCATTAAATTCTTTTCGCACGCGTAATCGTGTCCACGAATTCACTTATACACGCATATCGTCTCCATGAATTCCAACTGCTGCCTGATTGCTATATGCAATAAATACAGTCATTCACGGTCCTGCTATATCAGTTTCTCAGCTATATATGCTAAAGTACCATCATTTTCCATCATTTCAGCTATATACTCAGAAACCTTAAGTTTTCTTAAGTTCTGCCTATATGCTCCAAAATGTTAAGTTTTCTTAAGTTCTATGCCCTCATATCCACAAAATATAAGAGTTTTTTAGGTTTTACCTATACATGCAAAAATGTTAGCTTTTGTTAGATTCCATAATCCTATACAGAAAAATATATGAGGTTTTCTGAGGTTTTCAAAAAGGCAGCTATATATGCAGAAACGCCACTATTTGCAACTATCTCCCAGAGCTATACGCCCTAAACTTCCACGTTTTTCCAAGATATTTCCCTATACGGAGAAATGGACGGTTTTGACAGGTTTTACATCTGCTATATAAAGAAAAACGTTAGGTTTTGTTAGGTTCTCAATGCTGAAAATGATAATATTTGCTAAGGTTTTCAGCTATATAGAAATTATGTAGGGTTTTGTCAGGTTCTTATTGCTATATAACCCATTGCCTCAACAAATTTCAACATCTCCCTTATCCTGCCAATGAAAGAATGTTATTCTTTGTAAGAAAATCTTTAATCTGTTCATATCCCCAACCACAGCCAATAAGACCGCTTACAAGCATTTCTTTCGACTGAATGAGCTGAAGTTCTTCCTCAGACAAATAATCCCGGATATTATCCTTTGCAGACAGTCCATATTTTTCCCTGAGTTGCTTGGCATTTTTGCCAAATATCGCCTTATAAATGGTGTTGGTATATGTTGCATAGGCATGGCCATGCATCCGCTCATTTTCCATAGAAATTTTCAAGGTATTCGTTAATGCCTGTCTGACTGCGATTCCTTTCTCACGTTCTTTTATCCTTCCGATCAGTGCTTTTTCCATCTCATTAAACTGACGGATATACCCTTCTTTAAATCGCATCGCTTTTTCACCGGTGTATCCCATGGCCAATAAAGTAAATCCATCTCTCGTCATGCAGCACATCGGTTGTTTTTTCTTCTGTGCATTGATATATGAGGACTGCTCAAAATTTAGCTGTCGAAATTCTTCACTGCAATCCAGTTCCCGGATATCTTTCAGTACGTTCTTGTGTTCTTTTCCAAAAGTTTCCGCTACATCAATGCTTGTCACAACCGCTGTTTCTTCTTTCTTGAATTTCTTGATTTCAACCACCATAAGCAATCTCCTTTTGATTCTTTAAAACGGATATCTATTACATGCCTTTAATGCCGCCCGGAACACCGCCAGTGTCTTTTTCCGGTACGCATAGAAATCTTTACGATCAATCGGGACAAAGTTCTTTTTGTGCATTTTGTCATAGCTCATTCCTATCACAATACAGCAATATAATTCATCTACAATAGTCGGATACACTTCTGCTGCACACTGCAAAAGCAATATTTTGTCCCGCATCTCAAGATTCCGGCAAAACTCACCAAATCTTTTATCTTCTTCCTCTGCAAATCCATAATCTTCATAAGTTGCTTCTCTTGTAAGCATTCAATCCCTCCTGCTTTCTCCCTGCCATATTTTTTATGACATGACAGGGAATTCTTCTATACCATCTCAAACGGGTTTCTACCGCTTGTGTCTCTTCGTAACTGCGCTTCTTTCAGCATTTCATCAAACAAGGTTCTGCGATTAATCTGAGCCGTAAACCGGTAACTTCCTCCACCAGTCTGCTGTCCTGCGGTTTCTTCCCGGATAATCTTTCTGAGCAGAGCTTCCGGTGTCTCGATGTTGTTGCCCTGTTTCTGATCTCCCAGAACTGCAAGGAATTCTGATCGCGGTGGAATGACTGCCCCTTTTGCTAAGTACGGAACAGGAACAGAATTAACTCTTGGCAGGTCCATCCAATATTTTCCATAAACTCTTTTCCCCGTAGGTCCCGTAACATCGTAGGAAAATGTAAATGCCTTCTCAATACTGGAAAGAGAAGAATTAACATTACTGATCGTGCTGTTAACCTTACTAACTACTTCATTCAGAATCCTTGCGATTCCTGTTATCGCCCCGGAAATCCCGTTAATCAGATTATTGCTCATCTGGTTTCCAATCGTATTCATGTCTCTGGCAAGCCCACTTAAGCTGTCCTTTGTACTACGCACCATCTGAGTTATCAACTGTCCAATTCTCTCACAGGCCTTTTCCCATTTCTTAGTCATTGTGTTATATTGACCTGAAAAATGGCTCTCCACAGTCTTCTGCATCTCACCAAGCTTTAAATTGGCAGTCTGCTTCATTTTATCCAGATTTTTCTTTACTTCTGATGCCGAATTTCCCCAGTTTGTCACTGTGGCTGTATTCACACCTCCAGAAGCATCCTCTGCTGCCTTCTTTACTCCTGCAAGATTAGTTTCCGCATCTGTTTTCATTTTGCCAGTTGAGCTGCTCACTGTCTTCTGAGCCTCAACAATACTGGAATCAACACTGCTTTTTGTCGCCTGAGCTGCGGAAGGAAATTCCTGTGCCAGTTTTTTATTCAGCTCATCCAATGGGGCTCCTGCTTCTTTCAAGGCATTATAGACAATATTAAAAGCATCCTGTGCATTGGTCGCTGATCCGCTTGTATTGTCAAATACTTCTAAAACGCCTCTGTATGTTCCTGCATACTCACTGGAAGATACACTGAGATCATATAATACGCTTCTGATCCCTTTTATTGCTTCTTTAACCGTTATTGAAGATGTATCTATTGTAGAAGAACTTTCAGAAAAGCCTTTTCCCAGGGCTTGTACCTTGCCTGTCATTTCTTCAACAAATGTACTTGACACTCCGGCCTGCGCTCCATATTGTTCAAGGATCTGCGTTGCTTTCTCAGCCGATACGCCATATTCGCTCAATTTCTGAACCATGCTGTCATACATCTCACTGTTTGACTTACCGGCAGTCTCATCCGCTTCTACTAAAGCCCACAGTTCTTCTACCTGTTTGTTTGTAATCGCATGAGCTTCGCCCATCTTGCCAGCATAGTCATGTAAGTATCCACCTGTCTGAGTGTCATGCGTCGAATTATAGTTTCCACCTACGGCAGCTTTACCGCAGATTAAATTCGGTATCCTCCTCATATTGTCTATCCGAACGTGCCGTTTCTTACGGCACGTTTTTATCT
>CAVIGE010000119.1:0-5469 GCA_963642325.1 Prevotella sp. CAG:279 | reverse complement strand
GTTGAAATCAGTTTAACATATGCCTCCAGCCTTGTCAAAACCCTTTAGGCACATAAACGTGTCCTTTTACCACCTGAAAAACCCTGTTGATCTCAAACTGATGACTGACAAAATCATCCAGTCCGGTACAGGTGATAAGTGTCTGTATATCATGTATGCTTTCCAGAAGATAGGTCTGCCTGTTACGGTCCAGCTCCGAGAGAACATCATCCAGCAGAAGCACCGGCGTATCCCTGATCTTTTTTTTGACCAGATAAATCTCCGAAAGCTTCAGGGAAAGTGCCGCTGTCCTCTGCTGTCCCTGCGAACCGTACTTCCGGATATCAATCCCATTTACCTTCACACAAAAATCATCTCTGTGCGGTCCCACGGAAGTCAGCTTCATCCTCAGATCCCGATCCCTGTTCTGCACAAGCTTCTGCTCAAAGTCTCCGGCTGCCACACTTGGCTCATACAGCAGCTCAAGCCCTTCCAGTCCGCCTGTCAGCCCCTTATGGAGGCCTTTTGCGATCTCGTTGAGCTCCTCAATGAATTCCTCCCTCTTCTCTATGAGCTTCCTTCCATAAGAAGCCATCTGTGCATCCCAGATATCCAGTGTATCCTTAAGCCCCGGATTCGCATAACAGTCTTTGAGAAGACGGTTTCTCTGGTTCACAATGTGATTATAGCCTGCCAGCTCAGTGATATAAATACCATCCAGCTGACATAGCTCCGAATCCAGAAAACGTCTTCTCTCTCCCGGTCCATTCTTGATAATATTAAGATCCTCCGGCGAAAAAAATACGAGATTTACCACGCCCAGAAGCTCCCTTGCCTTACGGATCGGCAGCCCGTTGATGGCAACACCCTTTGCTTTATTTTTCCGGAGGTGCATATCTGTTTTATATGAAAGCCCGCCCTTTTTCACCATCATCCGGATGTGGGCCTCCTCATTCCCGAAGCGGATCATCTCCCGGTCCCTGCTCCCCTTGTGGGATTTACTTGTCCCGGCCAGATAAACCGCTTCCAGGATATTGGTTTTTCCCTGGGCATTATCGCCGTAGAGAATATTGGTTCCCCGGGCAAAATTCATCTCCAATGACTCATAATTCCTGAAATTATTTAATCTGATGGATTCAATGTACATTCCCTCACCCGATCACATAAATATCTTTTCCATCATAGGAGATCGTGTCTCCCGGATGGATCTTCCGGCCACGGCGGTTCTCGATCTCACCGTTTACCAGAACAAGCCCGTCGTTGATCGCATATTTTGCTTCAACACCGTCTTCCACAACACCGGCCAGCTTCAATGCCTGGCCAAGCTTGATAAATTCATCTTTAATTCTGATTTCCAATTCTTTTTCCTCCGCTGTCCATTTGTCTGCTGGCGGTAGTTTCAAAATACCGCCGTTACTGTCCGTTTTTCGTCTTTGTGCATCGTGCACAAAGACTATCTTCCCTGATTCTGGCTGATATTTACCGGAAGGATCAGATAAGTATAATTTTCCTCCTCATCGCGGATAAAACAAGGTGCTTTCGGGTTTACGAGGTAAATTGTAACGGTTTCATCGTCAATAACGCGAAGTGCATCGATCAGGAATTTCGGGTTAAAGCCGATCATGATGTCCTTACCCTCTTTCTCAATATCGATTTCTTCATTCATGGAACCCATGGCAGAATCAATGCGAAGCTCCATATCATTATCTGTAATATTGATAATGATCGGTTTTTTATCAGCCTCACGTACCAGAAGTGTCGCACGGTCGATACAATTCAGGAACTCTTTTTTGTTAATTTGCAGTTTTGTCTCATAATCGCTGGAAAGCATCTGGTCTATTCTGAAATATTCACCTTCGATCAGTCTGGAAACTACCATCGTCTGATCAAATTCGAACAGAATGTGGTTTTTTGTAAAGTAAATGCTTACCTGGTCATCCACCTCTCCGGACAGGATTTTGCTTACTTCACTTAAGGTTTTTCCCGGAACTACCACCTTGCGGTCAGAATATTCCTTTTTCAGTGGCATTTTCCGGATTGAAATACGGTGGCCATCCAGAGAAACTACCTTCAGACAGTTATCCCTGATCTCAAAAAGTTCTCCGGTCATCAGCTTGTTGTTCTCATTTACTGCAATAGAAAAAATTGTCTGGCGGATCATTTCTTTCAGGGTAAACTGAGAAATTGTAAGTGGTTCATCCTTCTCGATCATTGGTAAATAGGCAAAATCTTCTCCTGATTTTCCCGGAATATTGAATTTTGCTTTTTCACAGGTGATCGTTGCTGAATATTTATCATCTGTTTTAATAGTAATATCATTGTCAGGAAGTCGTCTGATGATTTCATAAAAGATCTTTGCATCAAGGGCAACCATTCCTTTTTCTTCAATAATACCTTCAACGATGGTTTCAATTCCCAGCTCCATGTCGTTGGTGGTAAATTTGATCTGGTTTGTTGTTGCATCCATCAGAATACATTCGAGTATTGGCATGGTGGTTTTTGATGGGACTGCTTTGAGTGCGATGTTTACGCTTTTCAGCAGGCTTGTTTTGGAGCAGATGATTTTCATAGTGTGTATAACTCCTTTTCTGGATGGTTTGTGGTTTTTATAGATATATTTATAGAAAAAATTCGCCGTAACCGCCGTAGGGGGCCAGATTTTGTGAAAAACTCCCGCAGGCCTGTTGTTTACAGGGGTTTTCGGGTGGGATAACTTTGTGTAAAAGTGGTAGTTTTGGATGTGAATAACCGGGGGATAAAATTACCGCCGATTTTTCGCAAAAAAGTTGTACACATTCTTCCACATACAATCAACACGTTATACACCAGTAATGTGGAAAACTTCCCTAACTTTGTGGATTAATCTTCTTTTTCAATATATCAATGGTATTTTTTAAGTTGTCGTTGTTCTGCAGTTCGTTTTCTATCTTTTCAATTCCGTGCATAACGGTAGTATGGTCGCGGTTTCCAAGTGCTTTTCCGATATTTTTCAGCGGTGTGGAAATAATTTCGCGGCAAAGATACATGGCAACCTGTCGTGGCATAACGATTTTTGAGTTTCGTTTATTTCCGCACAGGTCTGCAGGTGTTACTTCGTAATGTTCAGAGACAACAGAGATAATATACTCCGGTGTGATAACTTTGTTCTCATCCGGAGAAATAATATCCTTCAGTGCCTGCTCGGCCAGCTCCAGAGTAACCTCTTTTTTCTCAAGCTTGGCTCCGGCCATAACCTTATTAAAAGCACCCTCCAGCTCTCGAATATTGGATTTGATGTTGGTTGCAATGTATTTGATGACATCTTCGCTGATGTTGTAACCGTTCATCTCCTCGTTTTTGTGAAGAATTGCCATTCGCGTCTCGTAATCTGGCAGCGTAATGTCTGCGATCAGACCCCATTCGAACCTGGAACGGAAGCGTTCCTCCAGAATCTCCATGTCCTTCGGTGGTTTATCTGAAGATATGATGATCTGCTTCTTGGCACTGTGGAGACTGTTGAATGTGTGGAAAAATTCCTCCTGTGTGGATTCCTTTCCTATAATAAACTGAATATCATCGACGAGAAGAACATCAATATTTCGATATTTTTCACGGAATTTGCTCATTGCCGTGTTATTTCCATTTCGAATTGTTTCAATCAGTTCGTTGGTAAATTCCTCACTGGTTACATAGAGAACCCGGCTGTTTTCATCGTGCTCCAGTATGAAATGGGCAATGGAATGCATAAGATGCGTTTTTCCAAGACCGGCCCCGCCGTAGATAAACAGTGGATTGTAGGTATCTCCAGGAGATTCGGCAACTGCCAGGGCTGCAGCCTGGGCGAATTTGTTGTTGCTTCCTACAACGAAGGTGTCGAAAGTGTATTTTGGATTTAAATGTGCTTCTTCGTAACGTGTATCATGAATCTGTTTATCATAGGAAGTATTTTTTTCTGTTTTTTTGGGGAGATCTTTTTCCAGGACGAAGCGAACCTCGCATTCTTCCATGCCTGTCAGCACACAGATTGTAACCTGAAGAGGGATTTTATAGCGTTTGCTGATGTAATTAACCCCGATCGCAGCCTGTTCAGAAGGAACAACCACTGTTATCAGCTTTCCATCAACCTCATAAACTTTCAGTGGTTTAAGCCAGGTATTAAAAGGGACATCATTTACCTCATATTCAGATTTGACAGTTTGCAGGATCTCCTCCCATTTTTTAATAACAGTGTTCATTTTTTCCTCCCATGAGTATTATAATAACCCCAGCCTGCGGCTGGAGACAGATATCCTTTTATATATTACAATGAAAATGGGGTTTTCGCAATGGAAAACGTTGAGATTTTGGGGAAAACAATGTGGATAATTTGGGGAAATTAATGTGGATTAGAGTGGAAAACAGTGTATAACCGGGAATTTGGTTTCCATAAGTCGGGGTGTTGTGGAAAATCAGGGGAAAGTATGTGTATAAATTTATCCACTGTCAAAATACCGCAAAATAATGGATTTTTTGAGGCTTCCATAGAAAACAGCCATGAAAAAGTGGATAATTTTGCTGGTAATCGACAAGTTATCCACAAGTTATCCACAAAATGTGGATAATATTACGTAAACCATAAGCGTAATCCACATAAGAACCAAAAATAAAAAAACGCAAGGCAGGCGGTATTTAAAAAAGCCTTGATTTATTGGGTTTTTTGCAATTTTTACTTGACGAAAAGAAGGTTTATTTATATAATTGAAACGATGTTCTGAATGATAAGTTATTTCATGACAATTAATAAGAATAGATAAAGGAGGTGCTTTACCTATGAAGATGACATTTCAGCCAAAAAAGAGATCCAGAGCTAAGGTTCACGGCTTCAGAGCTCGCATGAGCACAAAGGGCGGACGTAAAGTATTAGCTGCAAGAAGATTAAAAGGAAGAAAACAGTTATCAGCATAAGCTGCAAGACCGCATTTATGTGGTCTTTTCTTCTATCTGGAGAAATATCCGTGCAGACGGAATTTAATTAAGGAGGATTCGTTTGATCAGATCAGAGTCCTTAAAGAAGAATCAAGATTTCAGAATTGTATATCAGAACGGAACATCATACGCGAATCGGCTTCTGGTGATGTACGTGCTGAAGAATCAGCACAAGAAGAATCGTCTGGGAATATCAGTAAGCAAAAAAGTAGGGAATAGTGTGGTTCGCCACAGACTCACCAGACTGATCAGAGAAAGTTATCGTCTCAACGAAACAGATTTTGACAGTAACCTTGATATTGTAGTAGTAGCGAGAGCCTCTGCGAAAGACAAGGGCTTTCATGAAATCGAGAGTGCTTTGCTGCATCTTGCGAGGAAGCATCATATAACAGGGAATGACCATGATAAAGAAATTTCTGATTAAGATGATAAGACTCTATCAAAAATATATATCGCCGATGAAGAGAACGAAATGTCCTTATATTCCCACATGTTCTCAATATGGTTTAGAAGCAATCGAAAAATATGGTGCATTAAAGGGCGGTC
>CAVIGE010000118.1:0-5667 GCA_963642325.1 Prevotella sp. CAG:279 | reverse complement strand
AGAAATCATCCGGAAATTTTTGCTTCATATTCATCATTTCCTCCATTTGTTTTTCTGCACTGTTTTCTTGGATGATTATAATATATCCGATATTTGGGCTTTAAAAAAGAGCATATTTATGATATATATTATTCCCGAAAGGAGTATTTTATCATGGAAAACGAACAAATAACAGCTTTTCTCACCGTAGTAGAACAGGGAAATATAACAAAAGCAGCCGAGCATCTGTACACCACCCAGTCTGCCATCTCCAAACGCATCAACGCGTTGGAAAAAGAATTTCATATTCAGCTTTTTTACAGGGGAAAAGGGCAGAGAACGGTTGTACTTACCCCTGCCGGGGAACAGTTTCTGTTCCTGTGCCGCCAATGGCAGAATATCAAAAAAGAAGCCGACTCCCTGCATGAGCAAAAAGACCGGAAGCTTTTGTCTATCTGCTCAATTGAACTGATCAATTCCTTTGCATTCGCCGACTATTACCGTTACCTGCTTATCACTCATCCGGAGCTTCACATGCATGTTCACACGCATCATTCCAATGAAATTTATCATCTGGTAGCAAATCATTACATAGACCTCGGCTATGTTTATAATCATCAGGCACATAATGAACTGCTGATCCGCCCCCTTTTTCAGGAACCAATGGTTCTGGTCTGCAATGAATTCACCGGACTGGATGCTATTGTAAGACCAGGTGAGCTGGATCCGGAAGAGGAAATTTATCTGAAATGGTCCTCCGAGTATGAGCTCTGGCACGATCAGCTCTGGCCGGATCACCGTTTCCGCATTCATGTTGGTTCCAGCCAGATGATCGGTAACTTTCTTGACCAGCCTGGCCGGTGGGCTATTGCTCCTGCCAGTGTCATCGAAGGAATACGCTCCCGTTATCGCTTTACGCAGCATACCCTTGCTGCAAAAATGCCCGTTCGAACCTGCTATGAGGTCGAATCACGTTTTCCAAGGCCAAGCCGCCAGGAAAGTATGCGTATTTTCCAATCAGAGCTTAGAAATTATCTCCGTGATAATTCCACTCTCACTCTGATCAGCAATTAAACGGTTACTGGTTTTTCAGAACATTGCGTTCGCAGTTTTGTATTTATAGAGCATCTCCGCGTGATTCTGCTCTTCCACCTGGATATCTGCCAGAAGCTTTCGCACATCGCTGTCCTCAAATGCAAAGACTTCGGAATTGTATTCTCCGGAAACCAGTTTTTCTGTTCCGATACAGTCTGTGGCAAGAAAAGCATCATGCATTTTATCCTCGGAGGCCATCACCGATGTATAGGTGGCTTTTGGCTGGTAAGTCCGTCCGTCACTGTCATTACAGTTTACCTTTGGAACCGTCCCGGAAAGCACCTGGCTCAGGGAATCGTAATGCTCCTGTTCTTTTCCCTGAAGAGTCCGGAACAGGTTTTTAAGCTCCGGATCCCTGGCCTGCTGTGCGTATTTTCCGTATTTTTCAATACAGCTTTTCTCCTGTGTCTGAAGATCCTGAATAACGGTACGTTCTTTTTCCTTTAATATCATTATGGTCATCCTTTCTTTCAATAATGGTATTAGTATGGCCCGGAAACGTAATTTTATTCGCCAGATGCAACTTATAACATAACGATTGCGCACAAATTTTTTATATGCTAAAATAGACATGTTGTCTAAAACATATTTTAAGAAAGGGAAAGGAATATGTTAGAAAAACTTTTCAAGCTGTCCGAAAATAAAACGGACGCAAAAACAGAGATTCTGGCAGGTGTTACGACCTTTATGACCATGGCGTACATCCTGGCAGTAAACCCGAACATCCTGTCCGCAACCGGCATGGATTCCGGAGCTGTATTTACAGCTACCGCACTGGCGGCCTTCCTGGGAACAGTGATGATGGCGATCTTCGCCAACTATCCATTCGCACTGGCACCAGGAATGGGACTGAACGCATACTTTGCCTACACCGTTGTTATCGGCATGGGATACAGCTGGCAGTATGCCCTGACTGCAGTTTTTGCAGAAGGTATCGTATTTATCATTCTTTCACTTACCAACATACGTGAAGCGATCTTCAATGCGATCCCCAGAAATCTGAAATCCGCAGTCAGCGTTGGTATCGGACTCTTCATCGCATTTGTCGGATTACAGAATGCCAATATCGTAGTCGGCGGTTCCACGCTCCTGCAGCTTTTCTCAGTAGATGCATACAACTCAGCCAAAGGTGTGGAGGCCTCCTTCAACAATGTCGGGATCACCGTTATCCTGGCACTGATCGGCATCATCGTAACAGGAATCCTCGTTGTAAAAAATATCAAGGGAAATATCCTCTGGGGTATCCTGATCACATGGGGTCTTGGCATCATCTGCCAGTTCGCAGGAC
Organism: Prevotella sp. CAG:279; assembly: GCA_963642325.1. Taxonomy (GTDB): domain Bacteria; phylum Bacillota; class Clostridia; order Lachnospirales; family Lachnospiraceae; genus Blautia_A. The sequence goes on along the minus strand of CAVIGE010000118.1, from coordinate 3,305 downwards.
TTTACGTTCCGAACGCGGAGATCGGTTTTTACAGCCTGCTCCCGGACTTCAGCAACGGACTTTCCATTCCGAGCATCGCTCCGATCTTTGCGAAGCTTCAGCTTGACGGTGTCTTTTCACTGGATTTCATCGTTATCCTGTTTGCCTTCTTATTTGTAGACCTTTTTGATACTCTTGGAACTCTTGTTGGTGTATCTTCCAAAGCCGGCATGCTGGACGAGGATGGCAAGCTCCCGAATATTAAGGGTGCCCTTCTTGCAGATGCTGTTGCTACAACTGTAGGTGCTGTTCTTGGTACATCCACAACTACTACCTTCGTAGAGAGTGCTTCCGGTGTATCCGAAGGCGGAAGAACCGGACTTACCGCAGTGACAACTGCCATCTTATTCGGTCTGTCCCTGTTCCTGTCCCCGATCTTCCTGGCAATTCCGTCCTTTGCCACAGCTCCGGCTCTGGTAATCGTCGGACTTTACATGCTCAGCAACGTACTCAGCATTGATTTCAGCGATATGTCCGAGGCGATCCCATGCTATGTATGTATCATCGCAATGCCGTTCTTCTACAGCATTTCCGAGGGTATCTCCATGGGAATCATCACATACGTTGCCATCAACCTGATCACAGGCAAGGCAAAAGAAAAGAAGGTCAGCGCACTGATGTATGTACTTGCAGTACTGTTTATCCTGAAATATATTTTCCTGTAAAACAGATAAAAAAAATCCCCGGGGCATCCTGTCCCGGGATTTTTTTATTTCTTCTTCATGGCTTCAGATATTCTTCCCACTCTTTTTCCTTAGCTCCGACCAGCACCTTATCCTCCGCAACAAGGATCGGACGTTTCACAAGCATCCCGTCTGTTGCAAGAAGTGCAAGCTGCTCTTCCTCGCTCATCCCCGGAAGTTTATCCTTCAGCTTCATCTCTTTATAAAGGTTCCCGCTGGTATTAAAAAAACGCTTCAGCGGAAGACCGCTTTTTTCCCACCAGGCCTTTAAATCCTCTGCGGTTGGATTGTCCGTCTTGATATCACGTACCGTATATTCCATACCACTCTCATCCAGCCATTTCTGAGCCTTTTTACAGGTACTGCATTTTGGATAGCATACAAACAGCATCTTCATATCCCCCTGTCATCTCACAGCAGCCTTATCCATTTACTGCTGCCTGTTTTTTACTTGCAGCACAGAATTTCCACAGAACCGTTTCCTGCGCTGTACTGGATCCATTCTATCACAGATGCTGCTGTTTTTCTATCCTGTATGCTGCTTATCTTCCAAATATCAGATACACCAGCTCAAAGAGCACCACCACAGACCCCAGTTTAAAAAGCAGGGAATCCGCAAAACCTCCCGCCTTACAGAAATCCAGGGCAATCCCACCCGGCAACGGATATAAGATCCGGACTCTTTTGTAGTTAAAGCAATCCAATACCAGATGGGACACAAATCCCACCACAAAATAAGGTACCAGCTGTACCGATACCATGGAAAGTGCTCCGCTCAAAATGGCCATGGCCATGATCGAATGCATGAATGACCGATGTGGCTGATTTTTTCCAAAAGCGCAGACTGCTATGAAAGCTGCCGCACCCATAACAGCCTGTGCAGCAGACTGTTCCCTTCTGATCTTCTCCCAGATGGAAAAATGATAAAAATAATTCAGTGCGATCTCTGCTGCCACAAGCAGTACCGCGATCAGCGTGATCCGGTCCGCATCCCTATGAGACTTGGAGGTTCCCACATCAATATCACTGATCAGTGCTCCAAGCATTCCTGTTCCTGCTGCCAGCACCAGCCCGGAAACCGTAGATGGCTGTGTAACTGCCAGCACCGTTCCAAGTCCAACTGCTGCGTGTGTTTTTCCTGTCATAATTCTCCCCTTGCTGTAAAATTCTGCCCGGCAGGCCTTGAAACAGAATTATATCACACACCCTGACACTAATCTATCCTGAATCCGTCCACGCTCTTCTCCATCCCACTTAAACGGAATATACTCTGTCGCCTGCCCCATCATCTGCTCGAGTGGAACAGCCTGGACAGTGCTTTCTCATAACACCAGTACCTATGTCCCCACAGCTCACATTCACCCACATTATTGAAATTCAGCTTACCATAGGAACGAAGAGCTTTCACATTATCCTTCGCAACCAGAAGATGTACCGCCTTATATCCACGCTGTTCCAGTTCTTCCATAATTCCTGCAAGCATCCTTCCTGCGATCCCCTGGTTCTGGTATTCCCGGCGGACTCCTACCCGCGAAACCTCCGCGGACGGCACCAGGCTTTCAGACCAGCACGTGAGACATTCCACATTCCGATCATCATCAATGGAAATCACTCCTGCGATATTTCCATCATCATCCCTGATACAAAACAGCGCATCTCTGGAAAGATCAAATTCCACTTCCCTCTCTGAGGGATAATCCTCCGTCCATACACAATACGGAGTTCCCACTAATGAGCGATACAGCTTCAGGACCGTATCGGCTTCTTCTCTTTTTACACGGTCAAATTTCATTTTTCATATCTTTTTTCTGCTGTAAATCCCGACAGCTCCCGGTAGTTTTTATTTTACTTCTACTAACTCAATTCTGAAATTCAGCTCTTTTCCCGCCATTTCATGGTTCGCATCAAAGGTGATGGTCTTCTCATCCCTGGCTGCTACCTTTACAGGGAATGGCTGGCCATACTGATTGGACAGGTATACCTGCTGGCCTACCGTAAGATCCTCAGAACCTGGAAGCTGCTCAATCTCAAGTGTAAAAATCGCGCCCGGATCCGGCATACCGTAAGCTTCCTCCGGCATCAGATGAACGTCTACAACCTGTCCTACTTCCATATTTGCAACTGCTTTATCAAATCCTTTGATCATCTGGCCTGCGCCACAGACAAATTCCAGCGGTGTTCCACGGTCATAGGACGAATCGAACTGTGTTCCGTCATTAAATGTTCCTCTGTAATGTGTACGGCAGGTTTTTCCAACGTTCGGTCCTGTAAATGCAGGTCTGGAGCCACAGCCGCCGCCACAACCGCCGCAGGAATGGCCTTCTTCGTGTCCGCCGCAGGAATGGCCTTCCTCGTGGCTTCCACAGGAATGCCCCTCCTCATGGTGATGATCGCAATTCACACCGGTAGAAACCAGCTCTCCTTTAAGATATGCATCCACTGCCGCATCTGCATCTCCCTGCGCTCCGGAGCATAACTCAATCCCTGCCTCAGCAAGTGCAGTCTGTGCTCCGCCGCCGATTCCCCCACAGATCAGAACGCTGATTCCCTGCTCTGCAAGAAGCCCTGCCAGCGCACCATGTC
>CAVIGE010000117.1:0-5756 GCA_963642325.1 Prevotella sp. CAG:279 | reverse complement strand
AAATGCGGTAGGCCGGGCAACCGGTGCGAGGGTTCAAATCCCTCCATCTCCGCTTACTTTTATCCTTTATTTTTTTACTTAAAAAGCCTTTTCATCTCTTGACAATTGTATGTTTTATATGTATAATTGCAACAGTGATGAAAACATAATACAGGGGATTGGTCAAATGGTATGATAGGGGTCTCCAAAACCTTTGGTGGGAGTTCGATTCTCTCATCCCCTGCTCTTAGGAACGCTGAAAAGCCTTATAAATCAAGGATTTTCAGCGTTTTTGATTTTCCGCAAATTACAAAGGGTATCAATCAGGGTATCCAAGCAGCTGCTCACTTCTATCTACTGCAGCTGCTTCAGAATTGATCTGCCAATCGTGCCTTCCGGCATCTCTGCCCCAAAGTTATCTGCAACAGTGGCACCGATCACAGCGAATGTATCCTGATCCTCAATAGCTCCTGTTTCTTTCATTTTCCTGGAATAGGCAAGAAACGGCACATATTCTCTGGTATGGTCGGTTCCTGTATAAGTCGGATCATTTCCGTGATCTGCGGTCAGGATCAAAAGGTCATCCTCTCTCATTTCATTCATAAGGTTTCCAAGCCCTTTATCAAACCTCTCAATCTCATGTCCATATCCTTCCGGATTTCTTCTGTGTCCCCACAGAGCATCAAAATCCACCAGATTCACAAAACAAAGTCCATGAAAATCCTCCTTACAGATTTCTACAGTCTGCTGCATACCATGTACCGAGCTGTCTGAATGATAAGTCTTTGTGATTCCCTCGCCGCTGAAAATATCGTTGATTTTTCCGACACCGATCACATCAAGTCCTGCATCTTTCAGCGCATTCAGAGCCGTTCTGCCCGTAGGTTTCAGCGCATAATCATGCCGGTTACTGGTTCTCTTAAACTCGCCTTTTTTCTTTCCCACATAAGGTCTCGCAATGACTCTGCCAACTCTCCACTCATCCTTCATGGTCAACTCCCTGGCAATCCCGCAGCAGCGGTACAGGTTCGCAAGGTCAAAAGTCTCCTCATTTCCGCAGATCTGCATTACGGAATCTGCGGATGTATAAACGATCATTGCACCTGTATTGATTTCTTCCTCGCCAAGTTCCTCGATGATTTCCGTACCACTGGCACTCCGGTTTCCAATTACACGTTTCCCGCATCTCTTTTCCAGTTCTTCGATCAGTTCTTTCGGAAATCCTGTCTCTGTAAAAGTGATAAACGGCTTCTTCGTATGAATTCCCATCATTTCCCAGTGTCCGGTCATGGTATCCTTTCCGTTGCTGGTTTCAGCAATCCGCATATAACGGCCGGCCGGCTTTTCCACGCCTTCCATCTTACCGCCTTTATGCAGATTCAGCATTCCAAGCTTCTGAAGATTTGGAATGTCCAGTGTCCCCATCTTATCCAGAATATGTCCAAAAGTATCTACACCCTTATCGCCAAATTTCCCGGAATCCGGCATCGCTCCGATCCCAAGAGAATCCAGAACGATCACAAATACTCTCCTATAAGCTTCCATAAGCACATCCCTTTCTGCATTTTATATCAGATTGCGATTTTACATCAGATCACGCCAGGTTGTCCGGTCCGAATCCAAGTGGTAAAAGCTCTTTTAACGTAAAAATATCATATTTATCCCTGCTGACCGCCAGTATGATCTGAAAGGTTTCCGGATCACAGAATTCCATCATAACCTGTCTGCATACTCCACAAGGTGCCGCATATTTTGTAAGGATGCCATCCTCCCCCCCTACAATACAGATTGCCTTAAATTCCCTCATCCCTTCGCTGACAGCCTTGAAAAAAGCCGTTCTTTCCGCACAGTTTGTCGGGGTATAGGCGGCATTTTCTATATTACATCCCGTGTAATAGGTGCCATTTTCTGCAAGAAGTGCCGCACCTACATGAAAATGTGAATATGGCACATACGAATAATCCAGCTGTCGGATTGCCAGATCGATCATTTCTTCAATCTGTTTCTTTTCCATGGTTTTCCCACCTTTCCTGAGTCAAATAGATTTTTGTATTTAATCTCTGGCAGCTTCCCGGGCCTGATCTGCACGGATCAGTTCACGGATTGCCTGCAGTGCAACATGGATCGCTTTATCCGTGTCATGCACCACCGGGTTTTCCAGGCCTAATTTCTCCCGCTCCTGATTTGCCATTACCAGCAAACACGAACCCACCCGTACTTTCAGGTAGCTTGCCACCACAAACAGAGCTGCTGATTCCATCTCAGAAGCAAGGCAGCCGAGACGCTTCCACGCTTCCCATTTATTCATCAGTTCATAGCTGACCGGCTTGGATTCCGGTTCATGCTGTCCATAAAAAGCATCCTTACACTGTACCACACCTGTGTGAAATTCGCAGCCTTCTTTTTTTGCCCCTTCCACAAGTGCATTGATCACTTCCAGATTTGCCACAGCCGGAAATTCAATAGGTGCATACTCCCTGCTGGTTCCCTCCATACGGATCGCACCTGTTTCAACAACCACATCTCCGCTCTTTACCTCTGGCTGCATTCCGCCACAGGTTCCAATCCGGACAAACGTATCTGCACCGCATCGCCAAAGCTCTTCCATTGCAATGGAAGCAGACGGTCCACCGATTCCGGTAGAGGTCACACTTACCTTTGCCCCGTCCAGCATACCTGTATAAGTTACATATTCCCGATTGTCCGCTACAAAAACCGGGTCATCAAAATACTGTGCGATCTTTTTGCATCGTTTCGGATCACCCGTCAGGATAACATAACGTCCAATTTCTCCTTTCGCTACCTGAATATGATACTGTCTGCTCGCATCTTCTGAATAATTTTTCATGTCCATCTTCCTTCCTTCACCAGGATGTGTGCATTCATCCGAAATTAGTCCAGTTTTCCATTTGTGTCCACCATATCCACTTTGCAGAAACCGGCAATGCCACCCTTCTCTTCAACCACTGCAATGTGCGATCTGTTTTCAGCCAGTGCCTGTTCAAAGATCTGCAAGTTTTTTCATACATTTTAATTTCCTGACACCTTTCCGTATCCGATCAGCTAACGCCAATTCTCTTTTATTTATCCACGTCCATTATACCATAATATTCCATTTCTCACGATAATAATATCTGAACAATTCTTTATATTTGTTCCAACGAATCGATCATTTCCATTTGCCTTTCGTTTCTGAAATCCCAAAAATATTAGGTTTGGCAACAGAAAAAGCCTGCCGCATTATCTGCGACAGACTTCTTTCTCTCAGTTTCTCTCGAATCCAAGAACTCTCGTTCCCTGAAAAGTCAATTCACCAACATCCCCCTCAGCCATCATACCGTACTCACTTCCTGTGACAGACAGCTCCATCCGGTCGCCGCTCTTGACTTCAAAAGTCACATAGTAACTGGTAGATGTAGTGGTGCTGAAACCGTCAGACTGCTGATTATGGAAAACCTTCGTTCGCTTTGCAACAGTCTTTGCAGTAACTGTTAATCTGGGAGATTGATTATTTTTATTCCATGTGCTGATATTTTTCACAAAAATATATGCCATTGTTCCTAAGACACAGAAAAATATAATTGCAAATAAAATATTGAATATCTGGTCAAATCCATAAAACATATTCATTCCCCCTTTATCCGCTCAGAGATTCTTTTGTTACATGGGCGTTTCTTCTGTTTTTGTTAATTAAAGTTTACCATACTATGATGTTCTGTACAACTTACATATTTACTGTCAGCTACAGCATTTTTACATAGTTTTGGAATTCTCAGATGTCTGGGAAAATCTCAAAAACGTAATACTGACAATCAACACCACAATTTCCACCACCGGCATTACCATCCACAAACTGTTTTCTCCAAACAGCAGCGGAAAAACAAGAATTGAGATAGTACTTAAAATAACATTTCTCAGCAGTGAAATACACAGTGATCTTTTTACGCTCAGAACAGACTGCAGATAATAGGATGTCAGTAAATTGATTCCCATTGGAAGAAATGCTATAAAATATACTCTTAAGCCCAACTGTGCAATAAGCTTCATTTCTTTATCCGGGTTCATGAAAACGGAACATACTCCGTTTGGAAAAAGTACTCCGCTCATGGAAAAAAGAAGTCCCATGATGAAAATAGTCAGAAACGCCATCTTTCTGATCTTACGGATTCTGTCCCATTTACCGCCGCCATAATTTGTTGCAATGATCGGCTGGATGGACTATCCGACTCCCGTGAAAAGAGAATTGAACAAAATCACGCAGTTGGAGATCACACTATATACAGACAATGCCGATTCCCCACAATATTTCAGAATCTGGATATTAAACAGCAGCACAATAAATCCGTTGGCAAATTCATTAAAAAAACTTGGGATTCGCGGCTCCTCCGATTCCCATCTGCATCGGAAAAACAAACACAATATCCAGTACAATATTTACGACACCACCAAGCAACACTCCGGCCATTGCGCTTCCAAATGACGGGATCAAAAAACGTAGATACAGTTTTTTCAGGTTGTCTTTTTGTAAATCCATTTTTTCCTCCTAAAAAAAGAGCCAGACAAGACGTTTTTTTGTCTTATCTGGCTCATGATCTTCATGTCCGTCCGGTAATTTTGTAATATACAAAACACCTTGCAAGGTACAGTTTCTGTACCGTCCGACGTTTGGTATTATAGCAAAACTTTTTTAATGTCAAGTATTCCATTCCCGGAAAATTCATGTTCATATCTTCTGTAAACTTCCGGATTACCGGAATCACGGGAGTTTGACAGTTGAATATTAAGAAAAATTTGAGAAAAAGCTTGATTCACAATACACCTGTTTTATCATATACGCACGGTGTTTCCTCAATAAAGACATTGTATTTCAGAATCTCTGTATGTTCCAGACAATATACAAAATGTGTTACAGCAAGAAGATCCGCACATCCTCCCGGGCTTATATATTTTTTTATAAAATCATCATCCATCTTAAGAAGCTCTGCTTTTCCTCTTTCTGTAAGAATCCCGCCAAAACACAATACTTTTTTTGCGTATTTCTGACAGTATCTCATTGTCTCCATATCATGTCTTGACAATATATTGGTATCCCATGTATCTGCAACCAGATGAAGAAGCGTCTGCACCAGTGCATCATTGACGCTTACCCGTTCCTGACGAAGTTTTGTATAATATGGCAGCGAAAATTGTTTAATGGTTTGATATCCTTTTTCAACTTCACCACGAACACCTGTACATCCGTATTCCAGATACATGCGTTCACCCTTTGTTAATTCTGATTTCTGTTCCAGATTTGCATATTCTTTTTCGCATATTCCCTGACACATCCGTTCAGAACAAGCACTCAGATTGTCAAAAGTCAATGCTTTTTTACCAAGCAGCCAGCCTGCACCCCCACATAAAATACCTAAAGTAAATATCATTCCCTTATGTGTATTAATTCCCTTTGTAAAAGAAAACATCTGGAACTCCGCCGTTTTTCCGGCTTCACGCAAAGGAAGCAGTACTTCCTGAACCGGTCTTTGTCTGTATTCCCAGCCAATCCGTACAAACTTATCAAAAGAGTCATGCAGAGCCGCCGCCGAAGACATGAATGTAAAATAATCCATATCATGATGAGCTCCGGAATTATTCCGGTCCACAAGTCCAGGTTTTGGAGTAGCTGAAACTTCATACAACATACTCTCCACTGCAAACGAAGCAATTTTATTCAAGATCTGCCCGATCATTTCCTCACCTTTCACTTCTGCTCACCCTGCCTTTCTCCCGATATTTCC
>CAVIGE010000116.1:0-5805 GCA_963642325.1 Prevotella sp. CAG:279 | reverse complement strand
AGGAGGCAGCAAAAAATGTATATCTCAATCGGAAACTCAAGAATGGACAAAAAGTATAACGGGTTGGAGATGTCCTATGAGGAGTTCATATCCCGTCTGTCCAAAACAAAATATACTGCAGAAACCATGGCACAGTTTAAAAAGCTGAGTAAGGGAAAACAGGATGATATCAAGGATGTGGGCGGCTTTGTTCTTGGAAAGCTGAAAGGCGGCCGGAGAAAAAAGGACTGCGTGATCTTTCGGTCAGCCATTACCCTGGATATGGATTATGGCACACCGGGTATTTTGGATGAACTGGAATTGTTCTTTGACATGAAGATGGTGGTGTATTCCACGCATAAGCATATGCCGGAAAAACCAAGACTGCGTGTCATTATATTTCTTACGAGGGATGTAACCCCGGATGAGTATGGAGCTGTCAGCCGGATGCTTGCTTCTGATATCGGAATCGAACTGTTTGATGATTCCACCTATGAGCCATCCAGAATGATGTACTGGCCGAGTACCTCCAGTGACGGAGAGTATGTCTTTCGTGAGATCGATGGTGCGCTTGTGGATCCGGATTCGGTGCTTCTTCGCTATAAGGACTGGCACGATGTCTCCACATGGCCTGTCAGTAACAGACAGAGTACAGTTGTGCAAAAGAGCATGACAAAACAGGCGGATCCACTAAAAAAGGATGGTCTGATCGGGGCATTCAACCGAACGTACAGTGTGACACAGGCAATCGAAAAGTTCCTGCCGGATGTGTACCGTCCATCAAAAGTAATCCCCGGAAGATACGATTATATTCCGGCAGACTCTGCTGCAGGTGTTGTGATCTATGATGACCTGTTTGCATACAGCCATCACGCCACGGATCCCTGCTGCGGAAAACTTCTGAGTGCTTTTGATGTGGTAAGGCTTCATAAATTTGGCGAGCTGGATGAAAAAGCGAAGGAAGGAACTGTGCCAGGTAAGCTGCCATCCTTTATTGCTATGCAGGATTTTGTTTTACAGGATGAGGAAGCAAAAGCCACACTTATGAGAGAAAAGCAGGAGCAGGCTGCAGAAGAATTTACTTCTGAGGACATGGACTGGCAGAGTAGACTGGAACTGGACCGGAGAGGAAATATCATTGATAACATCCGAAACGTGGGACTGATCACAAAGTTTGATGAGAACTTTAAAAACGTGGTCTACAACGAATTCAAAGACACACTGGATGTGATCGGACCGCTTCCCTGGGAACAGGTAAAGTCGGGATGGAATGATACGGATTTTGCCAACGCAAAGATGTATTTCGGATCCAAGTATGGGATCTGGTCTCCGGCGAAATTTAAGGATGCCATTCTTGCCACGGCATCATCGGAACGCAGATACCATCCCATCAAGGAATATTTTGATTCCCTTACTTGGGACGGAACCCCGAGGGTGGATACACTGCTCATCGATTACTTCGGGGCAGATGATACACCATACACAAGAGCCGTGATCCGTAAGACCTTAGTGGCTGCGGTAGCACGTATTTATAAGCCGGGAACCAAGTTTGATTCCATCCTTGTCCTGAATGGTCCACAGGGAGTGGGAAAATCCACCTTTTTTGCCATCCTTGGAAAAGAGTGGTTTTCGGATTCCTTATCCATCTCAGATATGAAGGATAAGACCGCATCGGAGAAACTGATCAATAACTGGATCCTTGAGATCAGTGAGATGAGCGGTATCCGAAAGACAGAAGTGGAAGTCGTGAAATCCTTTGTATCCAGACAGGATGATAAATTCCGTCAGGCTTATGGCGTGAACGTAGAGTCCCATCCAAGAAAATGCATCATTGTCGGCAGCACAAACTCAGAAGGCGGATTTCTCCGTGATGTGACAGGAAACCGAAGATTCTGGCCGGTACATGTACCGGGAACGGGAAAATACCATCCATGGGAACTGAACTGCACAGATCAGATCTGGGCAGAGGCAATCCAGCTCTATAACGAAGGTGAGGATCTGTTCTTAAAAGGCAGGGAAGCAGAAGAAGCTTATAAGATGCAACAGGATGCCATGGAATCCGATGACCGTGAAGGCATCATCTCAGAATACCTCGACAGACTGCTGCCGGAAAACTGGGCAGACATGGATGTGTACCAGAGACGTTCGTTCCTTGGCGGTGCTGAGTTTGATACACAGGGCATCACAGGGACGATCCGAAGGGAGCGTGTATGTGTTATGGAAATCTGGGTGGAATGCTTCGGTAAAGAGAGACCGAACATCAAAAAGGCGGATTCCTATGAAATTGAAGGCATCTTAAATAAGATCGGGGGCTGGAAAAAGTACGATGCCAACACCACGGGGAAGACCAGAATCCCGCTTTACGGAATTCAGAAAACTTTTGTCCGTGAGGGGTAAAAGTTGCCAGATTTCCAATAAGCAACGCTAGTGGGAAACGATGCTGACACCTTGGAAAATAAGGGGCTTCGGTCATTTGTTTCCCAGTTTCCCAATAAATCATATTGAGTATTGAGAAATAAAGAAAAGAACAGGTGCATGAGCGCATATACCCGTATGCGCGTATAGAGTTTTTGAACAATTGGAAACAGATTATAGGAAACAGGAGAGAGAATTATGCTTGAGAGTTTTATAGAAAAACAGTTAAGGGATGAGGCAAAAAAGCGAAAAGGCATGGCACTGAAATTTGTATCACCCGGTATGAATGGGGTGCCTGACCGCATCATCCTGCTGCCGGATGGAAAGATGGCATTTGTGGAATTAAAGGCTCCGGGGAAAACACCGAGACCACTGCAGAGAAAAAGAAAACGCCAGCTTGAGAGCCTGGGATTCCCAGTCTTTATCATCGACAGACCGGATCAGATTGGAGGGATTTTGGATGAAATACAAGGCGCATGATTATCAGCGATATGCCACGGACTTTATCATAGAGCATCCGGTCAGTTGCCTGATCTTAGATATGGGGCTTGGGAAAACCGTGATTACACTGACGTCCCTTCAGGAACTTCTCTTTGATTATTTTGAGATCCGAAAAGTCCTGGTGATTGCTCCAAAGAGAGTGGCAGAAACGACATGGCCGACAGAGATCAGAAAATGGGAGCATTTATCTGGCATGACATATTCCGTGGCTATGGGAACAGCAAAACAGAGAAAAGAGGCATTTTTTGCAGATGCTGATATAACGGTAATCGGAAGGGACAATGTATCCTGGATGACAAAAAATATATATTTTGATTTTGACATGATCGTCATCGATGAGCTGTCAAGCTTCAAGTCCCCGAAAGCACAGAGATTTAAAGATCTGAAAAAAGTAAGGCCGATGGCAAAGCGTGTAGTTGGACTTACCGGAACACCGGGAAATCTTATGGATCTATGGGCAGAAATCGGAATCCTTGATATGGGACAGAGGCTTGGAAGATTTATCGGTGGTTACCGTGACAGGTTCTTTCTGCCGGATAAGAGAAACAGGGAGATCATCTTTTCCTATAAGCCGAGAGAAGGTGCAGAAGAAAAAATCTATGAGTTGATCTCTGATATCAGCATTTCCATGAAAGCTGTAGATTATCTTCAAATGCCAGAATGCATCAGTAACCAGGTTTCGGTTTCGATGTCCGAGCAGGAACAGGCACTCTACCAGAAAATGGAAACAGAGATGATCTTAGAATATGGTGAAGGACAGGATATCGATGCTGTGAACGCTGCTGCTTTAAGCAATAAGTTACAGCAGATGGCAAATGGGGCAGTCTATGATGAATCAGGAAATGTCCGGCTGATCCATGAACGGAAGCTGGATGCCTTGGAAGATCTAATCGAATCAGCAAATGGCAGACCTCTTCTTGTGGCTTATTGGTTTAAGCATGACAGGGAGCGGATCCTAAAAAGGTTCCCGGCAAGGGATATCAATACAAAAAAGGATATTGAGGACTGGAACGCCAGAAAGATTCCTGTGGCACTGATCCATCCGGCATCGGCAGGACACGGACTGAATCTTCAGGAGGGTGGCTCGATCATCGTCTGGTTTTCGCTTACCTGGTCGCTGGAATTATATCAGCAGTTAAATGCCAGATTGTACCGACAGGGACAGAAGCAGACGGTGGTCATTGAACATCTGGTAACCACCGGGACCGTGGATGAAGATATCCTTTCTGCCATCGAGCGTAAGGACAATATGCAGAGTGCCATGATAGATGCAGTGAAAGCAAGGATCGGAGGAGATAAGGATGACGGCAGAAACGATGATGAAGGAATATAAAAGCATGAGAAGGGAACTGTCTGTGACGGAATTCCAGTTACAGCAGTTTCAGGGAGTGAGCGAACAGGATATGATCGATTCCATGCTTTATTCCCACCAGGAAGGGGAAAGGGTGCAGAGTAGTACCCTTTCTGATAAGACAGCAAGCATAGCAGTGAATTTCAGAAAAAGGATGGAACAGGAGAATGATGCCTGGTACGAATTTCTTTTCCAAAGATACAAATATCTGAAAGAGGAACTGGATTTTTTTGATAATGCTGTAGACAGATTAGGACAGAGACATAGGAATATCATCCGTGATCTTCTGGATGAGGACATGACATGGGAGATAATGATGGACCGATACCATGTGAGTCATACGATGATAGCGAAATACAGAAAAGCGGCATTGAAGGAGTTAAACAGGGAATATGAACTGAGGGACAGACAGGTGGAAGCCTTTGTCCTCGGATAGGAGGAATTATGTGTAAGCGTGGAGATATTTATTATGTGGATTTCGGGGAAACGACAGGAAGTGAACAGGGCGGTATCCGCCCGGTACTGGTGGTAAGTAACAATAAGGCAAATAAACATTCCCCGGTTGTAACAGTTGTTCCACTGTCAGCCAGGACATGGAAAAAGAAGTACCTTCCGACCCATGTGCAGATTCCAATAAAGAAATGCCGAGGTTTGGACAAGCCAAGCATGGCACTGGCTGAGCAGGTGGAAACCATGGATAAAACAAGGCTTGGAGAAAAAATCGGGGAAGTGCTGGATGAAACTATCATGGAACAGATCACTGTGGCACTTCAGATACAGATCGGTGCATATGAAAAGTACAATTAAGACAGTCAGACGGCTGTCTTTTTTTGTTGTATTATGATATGATAACTTTGGGTAAAGAGGGGGTTAAGGATAATGCTGATCGAATGCAGATACTATGATATAGATCTTGAGATGACAAAGCAGATGGAGAAGGAACTGGCAGAGGAAGAGGATGCTTTGACAGAAACGGAAAAGTCAGAAGAGCAAAAGGAATCTGCCAAGATGTATGAAGAAATCGTCAGAAAAGGTGAGGAGCACAAAAGAAAATATAAAAAGATTCCGGATGCCGATAAAGTGGATCAATTTGTACAGTTACAAAAAGCAGCATTATTGATGGCAAAAATGGCAGGTATGAATATCACGGTAATGAAAATGGACGATGATACCTATGGATATATAGAATTAGCATACAACCATTGTTGGTTCATACAGGAAATGCCAAGATCGTGTTTTACGACAATGGTAGCTTTATATGAGAAGGCGTATTCTATATACACAGAAGCGAAGGATGAAAAGGTGCTGCAGAAATTTGATTTTATACTGGCAGATGAGGTGAAAGCAGAGTGATCATTGCAATCGTTGCGATGATAATAGCCATACTTGTTATTATCATCACCGTCAACAGAAAGAAAAAGCCACCTACATATAAGCCGTGGATCTTTGAATCGCCTGAAAGACGAGCAGGACGCCAGGGAGAACATATAGCAACAGATATCATCAAAGAAGTTCTTCGAGAGGGAGATTATTTATTTACGAATGTCTCAATCTCCTGT
>CAVIGE010000115.1:0-5944 GCA_963642325.1 Prevotella sp. CAG:279 | reverse complement strand
CAAATCTGTAACAACGGGAGAAAGATAAAAATGGATATTATTCAGGTAATTACCAGAGAACTGAGCGTTGAGAAATGGCAGGTAGAAGCAGCAGTCAGGCTGATCGATGAGGGCTGCACCATTCCTTTTATTTCCAGGTACCGTAAGGAAGCAACCGGTACATTAAATGATGAACAGCTTCGTAATCTTAATGAGAGACTTACCTATTTAAGAAATCTTGAGGAAAAAAAAGCACAGGTTATTGGCAGTATCGAAGAACAGGGAAAGCTGACTTTGGAGCTGAAGCAGCAGATCGAGGCAGCACAGACCCTTGTAGTGGTGGAGGATCTTTACCGTCCGTACCGTCCGAAACGCCGGACACGTGCTATCATCGCCAGAGAGAAGGGCCTGGGACCCCTGGCAGATATCATCCTTCTTCAGATGACGAAGAAACCGTTAGAGGAAGAGGCGAAGGCTTTTCTTTCAGAGGAAAAGGAAGTTACGACAGTTTCAGAAGCAATCAGCGGTGCCCGGGATATCATCGCAGAGCATATTTCCGACGAGGCAGATTACCGTATCCACATCCGTAAGAGGACAACGGATAAAGGAACGATCTGCTCTGCCGCGAGAGATGAAAAAGAGCAGTCCGTTTACGAAATGTACTATGATTTTGAGGAGCCTGTAAAAAAGCTTGCAGGTCATCGTGTGCTGGCCCTGAACCGTGGTGAGAAAGAGAAATTCCTTACAGTGAAGATCGCGGCACCGGAGGAGGATATCATCCGCTACCTTGAAAAGCAGGTGATCGTCCGTGATAATCCGCATACGACACCGGTTCTGAAGGAGGCTGTGGAGGACAGCTATAAGCGTCTGATCGGTCCTGCCATTGAGCGTGAGATCAGAAGTGCATTAACGGAAGGTGCGGAGGATGGAGCCATCCGTGTATTTGGCAAAAACCTGGAGCAGCTTCTTATGCAGCCGCCAATTTCCGGGCAGGTTGTCCTTGGCTGGGACCCGGCTTTTCGTACAGGCTGTAAGCTTGCAGTGGTAGACCCCACCGGAAAGGTCCTGGATACCACAGTTATCTATCCGACTGCGCCGACCAACGAGAATAAGATCCGGGCAGCTAAGGAAACACTGAAAAAGCTGATCCGTAAGTATCATGTAACTCTGATCTCCGTAGGAAACGGAACTGCCTCCAGAGAGTCCGAGCAGATCATAGTGGAGCTTTTAAGGGAGATCCCTGAGAAGGTTCAGTATGTGATTACCAATGAGGCTGGGGCTTCGGTATATTCTGCAAGCAAGCTTGCGACAGAGGAGTTCCCGAACTTTGACGTAGGGCAGCGTAGTGCGGCATCTATTGCAAGACGCGTGCAGGACCCGCTGGCAGAGCTTGTAAAGATCGACCCGAAATCCATCGGTGTTGGCCAGTATCAGCATGATATGAACCAGAAGAAGCTTGGCGAGGCACTGAATGGCGTTGTGGAGGACTGTGTAAATAAAGTCGGTGTGGATCTGAATACAGCATCTGCCTCTCTTCTGGAATATATTTCCGGAATCAGCAAAGCCATCGCAAAAAATATCGTGGCTTACCGTGAGGAGAACGGCCGTTTCCAGACAAGAAGAGAACTTCTGAAGGTTGCGAAGCTTGGCCCGAAAGCCTTTGAGCAGTGTGCAGGTTTCATGAGGATCACAGGGGGCAAAAATCCTCTGGACGCAACCAGTGTCCATCCGGAGAGCTACGATGCGGCGAAGAAATTGCTTGAAAAACTTGGCTACACACCGGAAGATGTGGCAGAACGCAGACTTACCGGTATTTCCAGACAGATCCGCGACTACGGAAAGCTTGCAAAAGAGCTGGAGATTGGCGAGCCGACCCTTCGCGATATTGTAAAAGAGCTGGAGAAACCGGCCAGAGATCCACGTGATGAGATGCCCAAACCGATCCTCCGTACGGATGTACTGGACATGAAGGATTTAAAAGAAGGCATGGTTCTCAAGGGAACTGTCCGCAATGTCATCGATTTCGGGGCTTTTGTGGATATCGGAGTTCATCAGGACGGACTGGTCCACATTTCCGAGATGAGTGAGAAATTCATCAAACATCCACTGGAAGCAGTCAGCGTTGGCGATATTGTGGATGTCCGTGTCCTTGGTGTGGATATGAAGAAAAAACGGATCAGCCTTTCCATGAAGGGAATCAATAAATAAAGAGAAATCGGTTTTACAGGGAAAAACCACTGCTGTATTATTATATTACAAGATGCGGGCCATAGAGCCCGGTTATATCGGAAATATATATCAGACAGGAGGGGATTTGTTTGGACAGTACCGTACAGACTGTGCAGGAGGTAGGGAATCAGGTAAGCCAGTACAAGCAGATGTTTGAGAATTATCTTCCGGATATCACCAAATTCGGAATCAAGGTTGTCCTGGCCATCGTTGCTTTCTGGGTAGGAAGCACCGTGATCAAATGGATTGTAAAATTTGTCAGGAAATCACTGACAAAATCCAGACTGGATACAGGTGTTGCGCAGTTTATGTCATCCCTGGTCAAGATCGTGCTTTACATACTCCTGCTTTTTAACATATCCACGAGCTTCGGAGTAAAAGAGTCATCCCTGGCGGCACTCCTCGGAACTGCCGGTGTTACTTTAGGTCTTGCACTGCAGGGCGGACTTTCCAACCTGGCAGGAGGAATGATGCTTCTTTTGTTCAAACCCTTCCAGGTAGGCGACTATATCATTGTCAACGGACAGAATGGAACGGAGGGAACGGTGGCCAAGATCGAGATCTGTTACACAACACTGTTGTCCATTGACAACAAACACATCGTGATCCCCAACGGTACCCTTTCGAATACGGTTATCACCAATGTGACAGCCAGAGACCAGCGAAGGCTGGAGATCAAGGTAGGAATTTCCTACAATGCAGATATCCAGAAGGCAAAGGACATTCTGGAAGACATTCTGACCGATGATCCGGACACCAGAGAAGACGAAGAGATGGTAGTCTTTGTGGACGAGCTGGCAGAGAGTTCCGTGATCATGGGCTTCCGTGTCTGGGTAGACACCGACCGCTACTGGGACACCAGATGGAGGCTGAACCAGAGGATCAAAGAAGATTTTGATTATTATGGAATTGAGATTCCTTATAATCAGCTGGATGTACATCTGCATAAATAAATACAGACAATTGCATAGAAAAAAGGTCGTAAGAAGAGATTGCGTTAAAGATCGGCTATGAATATTCCGCAAGCTTTGTCACCGCATTTACCAGAAGAGTAGGTGTCACCCCAAAGAAATTCCGGGATATGCCGGTGTAAAATTATTGACAAATAATCACCTCAATGCCATAATACTCCACAGAGATAGTATTTGGACTCAAAACTATACTCTGGCTGAAATCACTGGAATCTTATATAAATAACCAGCCGGAACCCGAAAACCGGGAACGGACGGATATATGAAATTATAAAAGATACGAGCCTGTATCGATGATAACGAAGGCATTACAACAGTTATGGGGATTTTGAGAAACTGTTGAAGATCATGCTTTTCGTGTACAAAAACAGGACTCAATATACAGGGAATCAATCAGAAGCGTTTCAGGGTCGAAGTGTACCCTGGAGCGTTTTTTTGTATTACAGAAAATGATTCCTTTCAGGAAAGGACTTATATGAGATGACAATAGAAATGTTAAAAGGAAAGATCCACAGAGCAACCGTTATCCAGGCGGAACTGGATTATGTGGGAAGTATTACTGTGGACGAGGAACTGCTGGAAGCTGCCGGGATACTGGAATATGAAAAGGTCCAGATCGTAGATGTAAACAACGGCAGCCGTTTCGAGACATACACCATTTGCGGCAAACGCGGAAGCGGTATGATCTGCCTGAACGGAGCAGCAGCAAGATGCGTAAGCACAGGAGACAAGATTATTATCATGGCTTACGCCCGGTGCGGACAGGAAGAAGCCCGTACACATAAGCCTGCAGTAGTATTTGTAGATGAAGAGAACAAGATCAGCAGAGTGACCAATTATGAAAAACACGGACTGCTGAAGGATATGGCCTGACGCAGATTAGGAAGATGATAAGACGAAGGTGAATTCAGAAAAGAGGCTATCTCAAAATCGACAAACCTGGCCACAGTTTATAACGGCCAAGAAAGAGGAGATAACAAATGCAGGTAACAAAAACAGTAGCAGAAACAAGAAAACAGATCAAAGCGTGGAAAAAAGAAGGAAAAACCGTAGGCCTTGTGCCAACCATGGGATTTCTCCATGAAGGACATGCAAGCCTGATCAGAAAGTGCAGGGAGCAGAACGACATTGTCGTAGTATCAGATTTTGTCAATCCGACACAGTTCGGCCCGACCGAAGATTTGGAGGCCTATCCGCGGGATTTTGAACGTGACAGCAAGCTCTGCGAAAGCCTGGGAGCGGACCTGATCTTCTGCCCGGAGCCTTCCGAAATGTATCATGATCCCCACGCATTTGTAAGCATAGACACATTATCCGAAACACTCTGCGGAAAAACACGCCCCATCCATTTCAAAGGCGTGTGCACGGTAGTGTCCAAACTGTTCCATATCGTGGCACCGGACAGAGCATATTTCGGACAGAAAGACGCACAGCAGCTGGCGATCATCCGCAAGATGGTGCAGGATCTGGATTTTGATATTGAGATTATTGGATGCCCCATCGTCCGTGAGGAGGACGGACTCGCAAAATCATCCAGAAATACCTATTTAAGCTCTGAAGAAAGAAAAGCGGCACTCTGCCTGTCAGAAGCAGTAAAGCTCGGACAGGAAGCTATCCGCGCAGGAATCCCGGCAGAGGAGCTCCTTGGAAAAATGCGCGCAGTGATCGAAGCAGAGCCTCTGGCAAAGATTGATTATGTATCCATGGTAGATGCACTTACCATGCAGCCGGTTGAAAAAGCAGACAGGGATGTTCTCGTAGCAATGGCTGTTTACATCGGAAAAACAAGACTGATCGACAACTTCAGCTACGAGGTATAATATATGGAAAAAATATTAAAAAAAATCGGAACGATCAGCAGCTTCGCATCCAGATATATCGGAGTTATTATCATTGCGTTTTCCTGCCTGGCATTTTTCTGGCGGGATGGATTTGCCTGGATGACGAATTATACCTCCGTATTCCTCGGAATCATCATGTTCGGTATGGGACTCACCATAAAGATGGATGATTTCCGGGCGATTTTTTCCAGACCCAGGGAAGTAGTGATCGGAGCAGTAGCGCAATATACCATCATGCCCCTCGTGGCCTGGATTTTGTGCAAGGTGATGAATCTTCCGGCAGACCTGGCTCTGGGAGTGATCCTGGTAGGCTGCTGTCCGGGCGGAACGGCCAGCAATGTGATCACCTATATCGCAGGTGGTGACGTAGCATTATCTGTAGGAATGACCATAGTTTCCACACTGGCAGCACCGCTGATGACACCATTTCTTGTGTACGTGCTGGCGGGTGCCTGGGTGCAGGTATCTTTCTGGGCAATGGTGCTTTCTGTGGTAAAAGTAATCCTGGTTCCGGTTCTTCTGGGAGTATTCCTCCGCAGCCTCGCTGGAGCACATGTCGATAAGGTATCGGATGTTATGCCGCTGGTGTCGGTTGTGGCCATTGTTATGATCATCGGAGGGATTGTGGCAGTGAATGCAGATAAGATCTTAAACTGCGGAATCCTGGTACTGGGAGTTGTTGCGATCCATAATTTCTGCGGTATGATGTTAGGCTTCCTTGCAGCAAAAATTTTCCATGTGGATTATGCGAGGACAACAGCCATAGCGATCGAAGTGGGCATGCAGAACAGCGGTCTTGCAGTCTCGCTGGCAGCAGCCAATTTCGCCGCCAATCCACTGGCAACACTTCCGGGAGCGATCTTCAGCGTATGGCATAACATCGCAGGATCCATTTTTGCAGGGATCCGCCGCGCCGGAGCAGAA
>CAVIGE010000114.1:0-6011 GCA_963642325.1 Prevotella sp. CAG:279 | reverse complement strand
TATCACATAATTTTACAGATTTCAAATAAAATTTTTACCTGTTTTTTCACAAAAATTATGATATAATAAGTATTTTTATAAATGAGATAAAAAAATTTTATATTTATATGCATTTTCAGCTATCTTATATAATAGGAAGTCTTTTTACCCTTCTATTTCGACAAAATCTCCCTTTTTCTTTCCAGAAGATTTTTTTCCAATAATTGTTTTTCTGCATTTTCGAACCCAATCCGTTCTATGGTTTCCGCAAAACGCTCTCCCTTCAGTCCCTGGTCCTTAAAAAGCAGGATCGTCTTCTCGGTCACATCCAGTGCTTCCGCCTCGGAGGTAAAAATCTTTCTGAGGGCTCTTCCTCTTGATATCTTCTTCCCCCAGCGGCCACCGATGTAGATCTTAAATCCGTAGGTACCGTCCGGGATGGAATCGAACGGACATTTTCCCACGCAGCGTCCGCAGTGTCTGCAAAGCTCCCCGTCAATCTTAAGCTTTCCGTCAACAACCTTTGCCACTTTGTTTGGACATGCTGCCTCGATGGCACATTTTTTACAGCCCTTGCAGGCCTCGCTGTCAAACCTGGGGATCCTCTGTCCGATGATCCCGACGTCATTTAAATTCGGCTTTACGCAGTTATTGGGGCATCCGCCTACAGCGATCTTGAATTTGTGCGGCAGTGCAACCTCGCGGTAGCCCTTATAGAATCTGTTAAAAATCTCCTCTGAGATCCTGTAGGAATCCAGAAGCCCATACTGGCAGGTAGTTCCCTTACAGGATACCACCGGACGTACCTTAGCCCCTGTTCCCCCAATCTCCAGGCCTTCCTTTTCGATAAATTCCTGAAACTCTTCGACCTTCTCATAGGGGATCCCCTGGATTTCCACAGAAAGCCTGGTTGTGTAGGCAAGATTTCCGTTACCGAATCTCTCTGCCGCCTCGGCCATGCATCTTTGCTGGGCTGCTGTCACCTTCCCGTTTACGGTGATCACCCGTGCAGAAAAATCATCCGTCCCCTTATTATTCAAAAAACCGAGGCCCTTCAGCCTCTTTTCCTCCTGTTTGCTCACTGTTAATGCAGACATATTTTCCTCCTCCTGTTTTTGCTGCTATTTCCGTATCTCTGTTCTCTGTCATTCACATTTCTGAAATCGTTTTCAACCGTCTTTTACTATAACACTTGTATATGTATTTGGAAAATGATATTATTTTATAAAAATAATAGGTTTTACCTATACATCTGTAGGAAGGAAAGCTTATCATGACGATACGACATCTCACTGTTTTTGTTGCGGTTGCCGAATATGGCTCCATGAGTGCTGCCGCAAAGGCCCTCTATCTTTCCCAGCCCACCGTCAGCCAGGCGATCCGGGAACTGGAAAACCATTATCACGGCCTTCTCTTCGAACGCCTGGGTAAAAAGCTCTACCTCACAGACATGGGTAAGCTTCTGCTTCCACATGCCAGGGAAATGACCCGGCAGTTCCAGCAGCTGGATGAACTGATGCAGAACCAGGGACAGTCCTCTACCCTGAAGCTCGGCTTCACCATCACAGTCGGAACCTGCCTGGCCCCCTCCATCGTCCTCGACATGCAAAAAAAGCTCCCGGAGCTTAATGTCTGTTCCTTTGTCACCAACACCAGGACCATCGAACAGAAGCTGCTTTGCTCTGAACTGGATGCTGCTGTCGTTGAAGGCGAGATCCATTCTCCGGAGCTTGTCGTGATCCCCGTGATCGATGACTGTCTTGTCCTGGCCGCCGGGAAAAAGCATCCCTTTTATTCCAGAAGCAGTATCCATGTCAGCGAACTGAACGGGCAGAAATTCGCTGTCCGGGAATACGGAAGCGGTACCAGGCAGCTTTTTGAGGACTACGCGCTCCGTCACTCCCTGCACATCCAGACCGCCTGGGAAGCCAACAGCCCTCGCACCCTTCTCAATGCGGTGCTTTCCAACCAGATCCTCTCTGTCATGTCCATACGGCTTATGCACCATGAGATCCGCCATCATTCCGTCCGGGTCTTCCGAAATGAGGCCGGTGAATGGAACCGTAAATTCAAGCTTGTCTACCACAAAAATAAATTCCTTACCTCAGCCATCTATGAGCTGGAAAACATCCTCCATGCCTACCGGCTGATGGAGCTTCCAAAGGATACGGGGATCCTGGAGCAGAGCTGATTTTCCACGGATATCATGCCTTGCATTTCCAGCCCTCCTGTGCTATACTCATACCCGTTTCGAAGCCCGCAAAAACAAGGTCGTACAGGGCTTCTCAGGCGGTCACCGCCTGTAAATGTGCCGAGTGTTCGTGACCTTCCACTCGTAAAACAAAACTAAAGGAGAATAAAAATCATGAAAAACAAAGGTACTCATTTTCTGGTACAGGGAGCTGCCATTGCAGCTGTCTATGTCGTGCTGACACTGGTATTCGCACCACTTAGCTTCGGTGAGGTTCAGATCCGCTTTTCCGAGGCACTGACTGTACTTCCGTTTTTTACACCGGCAGCCATCCCTGGACTCTTCGTGGGATGTATCATTGCCAATCTTTTAGGCGGAGCGATCCCGGTTGACATCATTTTCGGAAGTATTGCCACACTGATCGGTGCCTTCTTCACTTACCGGCTCCGCAATGCAGGCAAATGGACAGCCCCAATCCCTCCGATCGCTGCCAACATCGTGATCGTTCCCCTCGTACTTCGTTACGGATATGGCATCAATCTTCCGATTCCGTTTATGATGCTTACCGTAGGGGCCGGCGAGGTTGTCTCCGCAGGCGTGATCGGCATGATCCTTCTCGGAGCACTTTCCAAATACCAAAATGTACTTTTTCATAAAAGATCCGCAGCCTGAGAGGGGCTGCCACCTGCTGCCTCCTGCAGCCTGTGCAGGATTCTTTTTTCCAGCCTGGAGACCTGCACCTGGGAAATGCCAAGTTCCCGGGCGATTTCCGTCTGGGTCATATCCTGGAAATACCGCATGTAAATGAGTTTCCGTTCCTTTTCGTCAAGAATCCCCAGCATCTCTTCCAGAAAGATCCTATCCAGGGCTTTTTCCTGCCGGTTCTCTTTCTCCGGAAGCCTGTCCATCAGTGAAATCTCTGTTCCCTCCCCCTGATAGATCGTCTTGTGAAGGGACTCCACTTCTGCACCGGATTCCATTGTCATGACCAGTTCTTCCAGAGAAATCCCCATTTCCACTGCCATCTCTTCTACTGTAGGCTCCCGGTCCAGCCGGCGTGTCAGCACTTCCCTTACCTGATATACCCTGTAGTGGTTTTCTTTCAGGGACCGGCTCACCTTCAGTATCCCGTCATCCCGGAGGTAACGCCTGATTTCTCCGATGATCATCGGTACTGCATAGGTGGAAAATTTCACATCATAGGACAGGTCAAATTTATCCACTGCCTTCAAAAGCCCGATGCTGCCGATCTGGAACAGATCCTCCATCTCCACGCCTCTTCCCAGAAAACGCTTTGCCACACTGTAGATCAGTCCTGTATTTTCCTCAAACAAAATATCTCTTGCCGCTTTATCCCCCTGGTGTGCACGCCCGATGAGGGCAAGAGTACGGTCCATAGTTACCTCCTGATGATCTTTTTCATGTGCACAGTCGTTCCCCGGCCAACTTCTGATTCCACAGAAACCTCATCCATGAATGCCTCCATAAATGTAAATCCCATCCCTGAGCGGTCCTGATCCGGCCTGGTGGTAAACAGCGGCTCCATGGCTTTTTTGATATCCGGGATTCCCCTTCCCTCGTCACTAACATCCACGGTCAGCTCCTGGCCGCAGAGAGAGCAGTCCATCCGGATCTTATGTACCTCCCCCTCATACCCATGTATGATACAGTTGGTCACAGCCTCGGAAACGGCTGTCTTCAGATCGGAAATCTCCTCCAGCGTGGGGTTCAGCTGCGTGCAGAAGGCTGCTGCTGCCACCCTTGCCAGAGCTTCGTTGGCCGGTCTGCTGTCAAAGATGATCGTCATTTCATTTGTGTTTTCCATAGTATGTGCCCTCCTGTTCTGCTGATACCTTTTCCGCCCCGGCGATCTCTATATATCTGCCGATGCCGGAAAGTCTCAGAAGCTTCCTGATATAGCTGTCTGCATGGATCACCTGGACACATTTCCCCCGCATCCCCAGTGCCCGGTATCTCCCCATAAGAAGCCCGATCCCTGAACTGTCCATAAAAGCGGTCTTTTCAAAGTCAAAAACCATAGTTTTTATATATTGATGTCCTATAATCCGGTCTGATTCTTTCCGGATACTGTCAGACACCGGATGATCCAAGTCAACAGGCAGATAGACTGTAAGTACAGTTCCGGATATTTCAAACGCTGCTTCCATTTTATCATTCCCCCATTTTTCTATTTTATACAAATCACGCGGATAAGATCATCCCCTTCGCAAAAAAAGAAGAATGTGCCGAAACACATTCCCCTTCTCCGAGGTTTCTCACCTGTAACTCTTATTCTTCTGTATAGCCATCACTGTATGACGAATCATAAGTGCCATCATCACTTCCATCATAGGATGTATCACCGTTTTCATCATAGGCTGACTGGTCTGTACCGTCCGAATTATCCTCAGAATTCCCCTCTGTGCTTCCATCGGAGGCACCATCGGATACTTCGGAAGTGCTGTCCGTACTGCTGCTTCCATCTGCTGAAGCTGTGCTGTCACTGTCTGACGAGTCACCGGTAATTCCCGATACACCCGTTTTCTGACAGATCGTATTGTAAATACCCTTCGCAGAATCGGAAAGTGTATCTGCATACACATTCTGGATCTGCACTGCCGCAGTATCAAGATCCTCCTGCTGCATGGCTGTATAAGCCGAAAAAAGTGCCTCATAGCTCTGGCTTTTCTTCTGCTCTTCCTCAACCTGCTTGGCTGTGGCATCTGCGGTACTGCTGGACTGCTCCGCCTCTCCCTGGGCCTTGGAAAGCTCCACTCCCTGGCTTGAGAGGGATTCACTGTACTGTACGATCTGCTCGTTGGCCTGTCTGTATATCTCCTGCTTCACTGCCGGAAGCACAAGGAGCCAGAATGCCGCAGCACCCGCTGCAAATCCCAGTACCATGGTAAAAAACAGGGAAATCTTCGACCGCTCCCTGACACCGGCCGGTCTTACAACGATCTCACCGGAAATATTATCCTTCTCCCGGGCATTCCCCCTCAGAAGGTGCTTCCGCCTGTTCTCCATCTTTGTAGTAACACCAGTCTGCTCATCGATCTCCCTTAAGAAACGCAGCGTTGTGGTGTTGGTCTTATCGATCCTTGCAGCTTTTTTAAGGGTTCTCCGCGCCTTGTTCCACTCCTGATCCTTCATCTGGATCAGTGCCAGGAGATGATACCCCTTGATCAGCTTTGGATTCTGGGCAAGGATCTTCTTCAGCCGGATCGCTGCCATATCCTCATGGCCTTCCCTGCACATGGCAAGGGCATTGTTATATTTCTTGATGCTTTCATTGATCATTTCCAGCTTGTTCTGGTTCGCCTGGAGTTTCTCGATATATTCAGAAGCCAGATTCCTGTTCTTCTGGATATTCTTGCTGATGATCCACTCACTCAGTGCGGCAACCACTTCCCCGGTCTCAAAATATACAAGGCCAAGAAGGTTTCTTGCACGGATATTACGTTTATCATAGGCAAGGCTCTGCTTCAGGCAGCTGATCGCGCCGGACAGATCACGGATGCTGGCCTTCTCCAGCCCCTGATTGTAATAGAGCCTGGAGAGATAATCAACCTTCTTCTGGATCAGCACATTCGCTCCACAGTGCGGACAGTAATCCACATCTGTATCTGTCAGAAACGCTCCACAGTTAATGCAGTTCATTCACTTCTCCTTATCTTACACGTCTGTTGCTCTTGACCTCCCGCAGCATCTCCTGGAGCACATCCATGATATCTGTGATCTCACGGTCATAGATCGCGCCTTCTACATCTGCCACATCCAGACATGGTTCAAATTTCTTCAGTTCCTCTTCGTAATCGATCATAATTTTTTCCTCCTGATC
>CAVIGE010000113.1:0-6362 GCA_963642325.1 Prevotella sp. CAG:279 | reverse complement strand
TCAAGATCATCGCTCCATGGCGTATGACAGATCTGTGGACCATGCAGTCCCGTGAGGACGAGATCGAGTTCTGCAAGGCTCACGGCATCACTCTTCCATTCGATGCAAGCCACAGCTACAGCCGCGACAGAAACCTCTGGCACATCAGCCATGAGGGACTTGAGCTTGAGGATCCGTCCCAGGCTCCGAACTATGACGACATGCTTGTATTAAGCGTAACTCCTGAGAAGGCTCCGGATAAAGAAACAGAAGTTACCATGACCTTCGAGCAGGGTGTTCCGAAGACCCTCAACGGAAAAGCAATGAAGGTTTCCGAGATCATCACAGAGCTTAACAAGCTTGGCGGCGAGAATGGAATCGGCATCGTAGATATCGTTGAGAACCGTGTTGTCGGTATGAAATCCCGTGGTGTTTATGAGACTCCTGGCGGAACGATCCTGATGGCAGCCCATGACCAGCTTGAGGAGCTGATCCTTGACCGTGAGACAATGGAAGCCAAGAAGAAGCTTGGCAGCCAGTTTGCACAGGTTGTTTACGAAGGAAAATGGTACACACCACTCCGTGAAGCTATCCAGGCATTTGTGGAGTCCACCCAGAAATATGTTACCGGTGAGGTTAAATTCAAACTTTACAAGGGAAATATCATCAAGAATGGTACAACTTCTCCGTACAGCCTTTACAATGAGTCTCTTGCTTCCTTCACAACTGGTGATATGTACGACCACCACGATGCTGACGGATTCATTACTCTGTTCGGTCTGCCGCTGAAGGTTCGTGCCATGAAGCTTGCAGAAGTTAAGAACAACCAGAATCAGAACTGATTTTTAACGGACATTGCTCCGTCAGATAAAATCCCCCGGGAAGCCATCAGGGTTTCCGGGGGACTTCTGTTATAAGAAAGGATTTTAAGTCATGAACTCACAGAAAATACCTCTGAAAAATTTCCTCTGCCTGCTTCTGGCTGCCACCATCTGGGGAATCGCCTTTGTTGCCCAGAGTGTCGGAATGGAACATGTCGGCCCTTTCACCTTTAACGGTATCCGTTCTCTTATCGGGGCCGCCGTCCTCATACCGGTGCTCTTTATCCTGAACCGCCCCGGAAACACCTCCACTGCTGCTTCCCGTTTCCAAAACCGTGACCTATGGATCGGCGGCCTTGTCTGTGGAGTTGCACTTTTTGCGGCCAGCAACTTCCAGCAATTCGGGATTCAGTACACTTCTGTCGGAAAAGCCGGTTTTATTACCGCCTGCTACATTATCATTGTCCCAATTATCGGACTTTTCCTAAAAAAGAAATGCAGCCCCTTCATCTGGGCAGCTGTTGTGATGGCTCTTGTCGGACTTTATCTTCTCTGCATCACAGATGGCTTTTCCATCGGACGGGGGGATCTGCTGGTTCTGGCCTGTGCTTTCCTTTTTTCACTGCACATTCTGGCGATCGATCATTTTTCACCCCGAACCGATGGAGTAAAATTATCCTGCATCCAGTTCCTGGTGTGCGGCATCCTCTCCACGATCCTGGCACTTTTCCTGGAGCATCCGCAGCTCTCCTCCATTTTTGCAGTATGGCTTCCTATTTTATATGCAGGTGTGATGTCCTGCGGTGTTGCCTACACTTTGCAGATCGTCGGCCAGAAAAATGTAAACCCTACCGTAGCTTCCCTGATCCTTTCCCTGGAATCCTGCATTTCCGTGCTCGCAGGCTGGCTTCTTCTTGGGCAGAAGCTCTCCGCAAAGGAGCTTCTCGGCTGCGTAGTCATGTTTGCAGCCATCGTCCTGGCACAGCTGCCCCAAAAGCAGGCCGCCCGTCCGTAAAACCGCAAAAAAGAAGTGCATGAAGGTCATTCCCTCCCATGCACTTCTTTTTTTATGTATCATTCCTTGTGGAACATTGCCTGTGAACAGTGACTATTCTGTCTCTGTTTCTTCCTTATTAATATATTTATTATAATGCGCCTTGATCTTCTCAAAGCTCTCCTGGCTGATATCGTGTTCCATCTTGCACGCATCCTCAAGCGCGATATCTGACGGAACCCCAAGTCCTTCAAGCATTCTGGCAAGAACTGTATGACGCTCATAAATCCGGTTGGCAATCTCTGCACCTTTCTCCTGAAGTGTCACCGTACCATAACGGTCCATGGCAATGTATCCATCCTCACGGAGAAGCTTCATCGCGTGGCTGACACTTGGCTTGGAAACCCCAAGTCTGGTAGCAATATCAATCGAACGGACTCCACCGCCCTTCTTGGATAAAACCAGAATTGATTCCAGATAATCCTCTGCTGACTGTCTGATCTCCATATAAAAATCCTCCCTGTACAAAAATTAAAAATACCATTCACACCGTTTATCAAAACACCTCGCGGAACTTTTTTTGTGAACAGTAATAAATAAACCCTGTATTTTCTCTGTCTTAAAGGTGCATATTAACTTTAAATATACTGCCTGTGCCGTATTATGTCAAGTAGTTTACCTATATTTTATCTTGACATAAAATTATTTCCTGCGATAGAATAGTACGTGAATAATATATCTGTTCAGCAGCAGCCCGGATTTTCCATTCCAGGGGTGCTGTCTTTTTGAGCAGTACAGAAGAAAGGAGTTTTTTTATGCTTAAAACCCTGCTGGCTCAGGTCAGGGAGTTTAAGAAGGCATCGTTTCTCACGCCTTTTTACATGATCCTCGAAGTTCTCTTCGAGACTCTGATTCCCCTGGCAATGGCTTCCATTATCGATAAAGGCGTGGAAGCCGGAAATATCGGCCATATCTACCGGATGGGTGCAATCATGACAGTTCTTGCCCTGTGCGGCCTCTGGGCCGGTGTCATGGGCGGAAAATACGGAGCACTGGCCTCCACAGGCTTTGCCAGGAACCTCCGAAAAGCCATGTACACCAACATCCAGACCTTTTCTTTTTCCAACATTGACAAATACAGCACTGCCGGTCTGATCACCCGTCTTACCACCGACGTCACCAACCTGCAGAACGCCTATCAGATGATCCTGCGTATGTGTACCCGTGCACCGGCCAGCCTGATCTGCGCCATGGTCATGGCATTTCTCATAAACGCAAAGCTCGCAAGTATTTATCTGATCGCTGTAATCTTCCTGGGTGCCTGCCTGATCTTTATCATGCGAAAGGCCACTGTATATTTCCAGGCCGTATTCCGCAAATACGACGACCTGAATGCAAGCGTCCAGGAGAATATCGGTGCTGTCCGCGTTGTCAAGGCTTACGTCCGCGAAGACTACGAGATCACCAAATTCCAGAAGGCCTGCAACAAGGTATACGAAATGTTCTTAAGTGCTGAGAAGATCGTTGTCATGAACATGCCTCTGATGCAGTTCACAGTTTATGCCTGTATCCTCGGGATCAGCTGGCTGGGAGCAAAAATGATCGTAGGCAGCTCTCTCACCACCGGTGAGCTCATGAGCCTTCTCACCTACTGTATGAACATCCTCATGAGCCTTATGATGCTCTCCATGGTTTTTGTCATGGTGACAATGAGTATCGCAAGTGCAGAACGTGTCACAGAGGTTATCAACGACACCGCCGACATTACAGACCCTAATGATCCTGTAACAGAAGTTCCGGACGGAAGCATCACCTTTGATCACGTAAACTTCAGCTACAAAAAGGACAGCAGGGAGCCTGTCTTAAAAGACATCAATATTTCCATCCGTTCCGGCGAGACCATCGGAATCATCGGAGGTACCGGAAGTGCCAAATCCAGCCTTGTAAACCTGATCAGCCGCCTTTATGACGTAACGGACGGTTCTGTTTCTGTAGGCGGCATTGATGTCCGCAAATACCATCTGGAATCTCTGAGAAACCAGGTTTCCGTTGTTCTTCAGAAGAATGTGCTTTTCTCAGGCACAATCCTTGAAAATCTCCGCTGGGGCGATAAAAATGCCACTGAGGAAGAATGCCGCCGCGCCTGCCAGCTTGCCTGTGCCGATGATTTCATCGAGAAAATGCCGGATAAGTACAATACCTTTATCGAGCAGGGCGGTTCCAATGTTTCCGGCGGCCAGAAGCAGCGTCTCTGTATTGCGCGCGCCCTTCTGAAAAAGCCGAAGATCCTGATCCTGGACGACTCCACAAGTGCGGTTGATACCGCTACGGATGCAAGGATCCGCCGCGCATTTGCAGAGGAGATCCCGGATACGACCAAGCTTGTCATCGCACAGCGTGTTTCCAGCATCCAGAATGCAGACCGTATTATTGTCATGGATAACGGCGAGATCAATGGCTTCGGTACACACGAAGAGCTTCTTGCATCCAACGCGATCTATCAGGATGTATTCAATTCACAGACCGGCGGTGCCGGTGATTTTGACGAGGGAGGTGAGCTGGCTTGAAAGAACAGAACATGAAAGGCCCGGGCGGTCCCGGTCCGAAGGGTATGGGAACACCCGAACAGCCCGGAAAGCTTCTCGGACGCCTCGCCCGCTATATTATCAAAAACTACTGTATTCATATCGTGATCGTAGTGATCTGCATTTTTGTCAGCGTTCTGGCCAATGTCCAGGGAACCATGTTTATGAAAACCCTGATCGACCAGTATATCACGCCGCTTCTTGCGGCAGACACGCCGGACTTCGGCCCGCTGACCGCAGCGATCGCACGTGTGGCATGCTTTTACGCCATTGGTGTTATCGCTACCTATACCTACAACCGCATCATGATCAACGTTTCCCAGGGAACCTTACGCAACCTTAGAAACGACATGTTTGCAAAAATGGAAACGCTTCCGATCAAATATTTTGATACCCACGCACATGGCGATATCATGTCCATCTACACAAATGATATCGATACCCTGCGCCAGATGATCAGCCAGAGTCTTCCGCAGCTGCTTTCCAGCGTGATCACCATCGTCAGCGTCTTTATCAGCATGCTGATCCTCAATGTGCCGCTTACAGCCGTAACGCTTATCATGGTTGCCATTATGCTTACCGCCAGCCGCAAGCTTGCATCCCTGAGCGGAAAATATTTCCTGGAGCAGCAGACCAATCTTGGTATTGTCAACGGCTATATCGAAGAGATGATGGAGGGCCAGAAGGTAGTCAAGGTTTTCTGTCACGAGGATGAAAGCATCGAAAAATTTGATGAGCTGAATGACCAGCTTTTTGTAAGCGCAGATAATGCCAACCGTTTTGCCAACATTCTGATGCCTGTTGTTGCACAGCTTGGAAATGTCAGCTATGTGGTCTGTGCCATTGTGGGCGGCATCCTTGCCATCAACGGAATCGGAAGCTTCACCCTTGGCGGACTTGCCAGCTTCCTGACCTTTAACAAAAGCTTCAACATGCCGATCAACCAGGTCAGCCAGCAGTTCAACAGCATCGTCATGGCACTTGCAGGTGCCAAACGTATCTTCGATCTCCTGGACGAGAAGCCGGAGGTTGACGAAGGTTATGTTACTCTTGTCAATGCAAAAGAGGAAAATGGCATTCTCACAGAATCAGCCAGCCGTACCGGACGCTGGGCATGGAAGCATTTCCACAAGGCAGAGGGTACTACAGATTATATCGAGCTGAAGGGAGATATGGTTCTGGAGGATGTGGATTTTGGCTACACTTCCAGCAAGATCGTCCTTCACAACATCAATATGTACGCACAGCCCGGACAGAAGATCGCTTTCGTAGGATCTACAGGAGCCGGAAAAACTACCATCACCAACCTTCTGAACCGTTTTTATGACATTCAGAAAGGCAAGATCCGTTACGATGGCATCAACATCACCAAGATCAAAAAGGATGACCTCCGCCGTTCCATGGGTATTGTTCTCCAGGACACCAACCTGTTCACGGCAACCGTTATGGAGAATATCCGCTACGGTAAGCTGGATGCAACAGACGAGGAGGTTATCGCTGCAGCAAAGCTTGCCAATGCAGACGGCTTCATCCGCAGGCTTCCGCAGGGTTATAACACACTTCTCCGCGGAAACGGTGCCAATTTAAGCCAGGGGCAGCGTCAGCTTCTCTCCATTGCCCGGGCTGCTGTTGCCGACCCGCCGGTCCTGATCCTGGATGAGGCTACCAGCTCCATTGATACCCGTACCGAAAAACTGGTACAGGATGGTATGGATAAGCTGATGGAGGGCAGAACAACCTTCGTGATCGCCCACCGTCTTTCAACTGTCCGCAACAGTGACTGTATCATGGTTTTGGAGCAGGGACATATTATCGAGCGCGGTTCCCACGAGGACCTGCTTGCACAGAAGGGACGTTATTACCAGCTGTATAACGGCTGACCCATACCGGCCGGACAGATATTTGCTTTGAAAAAGCGCATAAAAAAAGAGGCTGTCGCTTTAACGATTTCTAAATCGTGAAGCGGCAGCTTCCTTTTTTCTG
>CAVIGE010000112.1:0-6366 GCA_963642325.1 Prevotella sp. CAG:279 | reverse complement strand
ATATCATGGGAATCGTGTGGGTGATCCGTATCATCTGCCAGAACATGAAAAAAGGTACTTATCAGGGAGAGGCGAATATCTATGCTCACGATGAAGTGATCGGACTTCTGAAAGACATGGCATTTAAGCTTCTGAATAAGAAAGAAACACAGTACATCGGTGACAGACTTCATCTGATCGAAGTAAAAGACGGCGAGGAGAGAACCATCCTCAATAAGAAAGTGACTTTCTTTGACATCGGTTCTACCAAGGCAAAACAGTTCGGTTTCCAGATGACCTATGACGGTGGTAAAGTTCTGACCTGCTGCGGAGATGAGCCGTACAACGAGTGCGAGGAGAAATACGCCAAAGGCAGCGACTGGATGTTCCACGAAGCATTCTGCCTGTACGGACAGCGTGATATCTTCAATCCATATGAGAAACATCACTCCACAGTTAAGGATGCCAGTGAGCTTGCTGAGAACCTTGCGGTGAAAAACCTTGTCCTGTATCATACTGAGGATAAGAACATCAAGAAACGTAAAGAGCTTTACGGAGCGGAGGGCAGAGAGTATTATCACGGAAATCTGTTTATCCCGGATGATCTTGATGTGATCGAGATGTAATAACTGTAAAAAGAAAGACCGGAAGTGTGGCGTATGCTATGTTTCCGGTCTTATTTTATAAAATACAAGGTGATAGAACACTTGCCAGCAACAGACAACATCACACTTGAAGAAAAATACAGAAAATCACAGGAAATACTCGGCACCAAGGCCATTACGGCATGTCCCTACTCTTTTGCAGATAGAGAGTTGAAATAGACAGAGGATTTTTGCGAGGAAAAAAGAACAAAGATCACAGAGAAGTTCCGCACACTGGGATTTTCTTATGTGACTCCGGATCTTCAGGGGGTTCGTTCTGGAAGTATGAATGAGACGTTAAGAAAATAATATTTCTGAAACGTCTGTTTACGATATTTTATCCTTTCCGAAATGCCTTCGCAGAGACTCCGACCCTGCTTCTGAACAGGCGGTAAAAATAATTTTCATCGGAAATTCCTACCATGGACGCGATCTTATTGGCCGGGAGCGTAGTGTCTTTAAGGAGCCGCTTGGCATTTTCCATCCGCAGCTGGATCAGATATTCATTTGGAGAAAACCCAAGATGCTTCTGAAAGAGGCGACAAAGATGATATTTGCTGATATTCGAAAATTCTGCCATATAATCCAGGGTCAGGGGCTGCATATAATTGTGTTCCAAATAGGAGATCAGATAATGCAGATTTTCCGGAAGCTGCTGTACGGCGCGGCGGTAGCTGTCAGAATGCAGCAGGATGTTCAGGAGGATCTGTTCCAGCTGGTGGGAGATCTGCAGTTCATGATAAGGCAGGAGCGATTCATGGAGGGTGAGCAGCTTTTCCAGCTCCGGATGAAAGAAATCTAATGGCTGCTCAAAGCAGACAATATCATCGGAGGAAAACTGTCTGTAAATATCGATGGCGGGAGTCCCGGAAAAATGAATCTCCACATGTTTCCAGGGGATTTTTACCGCGTGGTATTCATGAGGGACATTGCAGTCGATGATAAACCCTTGCTCCGGTCCGAGAGAATATTTCTTCCCCTTATAGGTTAATTCCCCTTTTCCTTCATAAGTATATTTTAAAAGAAACGAATGAAAAGTTTGATTGCTGCGCCTTGTATAGTATCTCAGCACTTCGTAGTAAGTAAAGCTCTGGATGTAGAGAAGCCGTTCCCTTGCATAGGAAGAAAGTGGTTTATTCCGGGCAGTCCAGCTCACGCCTTCCAGATGATAGGCTGTATTCTGAATGTAGGACATGGTATTGCCCTGTTCCGTGGGAATCATATCTTCCTGCGTGTCGGGCATCTGATCTTTCAATTCTATGGAAGAAAAATCTGTTCGAAGCAGATGAAAATTCTGAAAATGCATTTTATATTATCCTTTCATTAAATATTTCAAAAACCAAAAATCACAGAATGCTTTTCTTCTCGCGATTACATGGAAAAGCAAGCAATATCGTGCTTATTATCAGCAAGTTTCTCTCTGTTTTCCTTGATAATATCATACTATAATTTGTTTCAGTCTAAAAGAGGATAATCCTTATTTTTGACAAAAATCAGAAAAGGAAGGAAGAAGCAATGTTAAGGCTGGAACAACTGAAATGTGAACATCTGAAAAATCCGCTGGGAATTGAAAACAGGCATCCGGTATTTTCCTGGATTCTTACGAGTGAAGAAAAGAATGTCCTGCAGACAGCCTATCAGATTCAGGTGTATGCAGGAGAAATATTACTCTGGGACAGCGGCGAACTCAGAACGGACAACAGCATTGCCTGTGTCTATGGAGGACCAGAGCTAAAGGCTTTGGGCACATATCGATGGAGAGTTACGGTCTGGGATAATCAGGGAAACGAAGCGTGCGCGGAAGCTGTGTTTACAATGTCACGGTTGAAGCAGCCCTGGAGGGCGTCATGGATAGAGCCAGAACAGCAGCCGGCTTATGGTGTTCAGGGGGACTCCTCGGATGCGGAGACAACGATGGGGATTTCCGCGAAGATCCGGGGATTGGATGAATACGAGGGTTTTCAGCCGGTTCAGTACCTGAGGATTCCTTTTGCCATAGAAAAAAAAGTAAAGCGGGTTCTGCTCTGCGCAACGGCGCATGGGGTGTATGAACTGTCTGTCAATGGTGAGGCACCGGACGACCGCCTGCTGGCACCGGAGCTTTCCTCTTATCAGAAGATCTTGCAGTACCAGATCTATGATGTAACAGAGATGGTTCATCAGGGAAAAAATGTGATCTGTGCGAAGCTTGGGGACGGCTGGTGGACCGGGCGTGTCGGCTTTATCGGGAATTCCTGCCAGTTCGGGGATACAATGGCGTTTCTTCTGGAAGGGCAGATCGAGTATGAGGATGGGAGCGTGGACTATGTGCTGTCGGATTCTGCGGTTTCCGCCACAGGCCCGCTTCTGGTGGCAGATTTGTTCGTAGGCGAAAAATATGATGCCAGAAAAGAACTGGAAGGTTGGGAAATCCCAGAGTTTGACGATTCTCATTGGAAGCCGGTGAAGAAAAAAACATATCCGATGGATAATTTGAGAGCGCAGGACGGAGAGCCGATCCGTGTCATAAAAAGTTTCACACCAAAGGAGATTCTGACAGACCCAAACGGCGATAGCATTTTGGATTTGGGTCAGAATATTGCCGGATTCCTGTCATTTACCGTAGAGGCAGAAGAAGGCCGCGTCATCCGGCTGGAACATACGGAGGTGCTGGACCGGGAGGGGCACTTTTGTAAAAATATCATGGGTGCGAATAAAGACCAGATGGATGTGTATATCACAAAAAAAGGAAGACAGACATACCGCCCTGTTTTTACCTATCATGGATTTCGGTATGTGAGGATCAGCGGTTGGCCTGGGAAACCGTCTACTGAGGATTTTACGGCGCATGTCGTGTCTACGGATACGGAAGATATCGGATTTTTTGAGACAGCCGATCCAGAATTGAACCGCCTGCAGGCTAATATCTGGTGGAGCCAGGTGTCCAATACGGTGGGGATTCCGACGGACTGTCCCCAGAGGGAGAAAGCCGGCTGGACAGGTGATGTGGGTGTGTATGCCCCTACCATGTGTTTTCTGCGCAACGAGGAAGTTTTTTTACAAAAATGGCTCCGGAACTGTAGGGCAGAGCAGCAGGAGCACGGGGAAATCCCGACGGTCATCCCGTTTTTAAAGTGCTATAAAGAGATGAATCAGTATTATGGTACGGACACTTCCTGCGGTTGGGGCGATGTGATCGTGATGGTTCCGTGGTATCTGTACCGTGCCTATGGAAACTGGCAGGTTTTGGAAGAAAATTATCCGGCAATGAAAAAATGGATGCAGTATGTACAGCATTGTGCGGAAACGGAAGTACCGGAAGGATTTGAAGAATTTGATGAAGTGCGAAAGGCGCGGCAGAAATATTTGTGGAATACAGGCTTCCATTACGGTGACTGGCTGGTTCCCAGCATGGTGCTGAATACCACGGATGATATGGCAATGATCAATACTGCCTATGCCACAAAGGAAGTGGTTGCTCCAGCCTACTATGCATTCAGTACGGATTTGATGAGACAGATAGCAGAGGTTCTGGGTGAAACAGAAGATGCGATATATTATTCGGAATTAAATAAAAAGATACGCTGGGCTTTTATGGAGGAATATGTGGATAAAGACGGTCGTATAAAGAGCGATATGCAGGGGATTTATGTATTGGCTCTAAAGTTCCGTCTGGTTTCAGAAGATATACGCCCGAAAGTGGCGGCAAGGTTGCTGGAAAAGATAGCAGAAAACAGAGGCTGTCTGGATACCGGATTTTTATCCGTACCGTTTTTACTGGATGTTCTGACTGAAAACGGAAGCAGGAAAGCAGCGTATCAGCTTCTCTACCAGAAGAAATGTCCAAGCTGGCTATATGAAGTAGAGAAGGGAGCAACTACAATCTGGGAATCCTGGGGAGCGACCTCAGAAGACGGGGAGATCGGAAAATATTCCTACAACCATTATGCATATGGATGTGTAGGCGACTGGATGTACAGGGAACTTGCCGGAATCCAGATTGAGGAGGCCGGATACCATAAAGCCAGGATCGCACCATCCTATGATTGTGGACTGGAATATGTAAAAGGAAGTTTGCGGACCCCTTATGGAACTTTGCAGTCTGTTTGGGAGAAAAAGGGGAAGTCTGTTTATCTGGAAGTGATGATTCCTGTAAATACAAGTGCGGCTGTAATACTGCCTGATGGACGGGAAGTACAGGTCGGTTCAGGAACCTGGAGATGGAACGGGTGATTCTTTTTCAGTCTGTGTATATCTGACGGAAGCAGATTATGCAGTATGAAACAGATTTGACAAAAAAGAAAGGAGAAAACACATGGAATTGAAAGCAAAAAATAAGATAGGCTTCGGTCTGGGAACACTTGGAAAAGATCTGATTTCCCCCATTTGGGGCAGCTATCTGATGTTCTTTTACACGGATATTTTCGGGATCAGTGGTACAGCGGCAGGAATCCTGCTTTTTGTAGCCCGGATCTGGGATGCGATCAATGACCCTATGATGGGTGTCATTGTGGATAAGACGAAGACACGATGGGGCAGATACAGGCCTTATATCCTGATTGCGCCGATCCCTCTGTATCTCTTTGCAATCCTGACCTTTACTGTGCCGAACCTGGCTTCAACCGGAAAGCTGATCTGGGCATATGTGACTTATATCGGAACCGGAATGGCATTTACGGCTTATGATGTGCCGATGTGGGGAATGCTTTCTACACTGACAAGATCAGAGGATGACCGCAATCAGATGATTTCCTATCTGAGAAATTTCAGTACGGCCGGTTATTTGGTTATGGTCTATGCGGCACTGCCTCTGGTATCTATTCTTGGACATGGCAGCCAGTCTGCCGGTTTCCGCAATCTGATGATCGTGACCTGTGCGGTTTCCTACATATTTGCGTTGATCTGCTTTTTCAGCACAAAGGAACGTTACAATACGGAATCGAATTCTGCAACCCTGAAAGACATGATAAAATCACTGATCATCAATAAGCCTTTGATGATACTGATCATCAGTATGACTGTAATGTGGATTTTTCAGAATATGCCGTCTGCTGTAGGAACCTATTTTATTATGTACAACCTGCAGGCACCGGATATGGTAGGTTTGGGTCTGATGCTTCCGACACTGGCATCCTTTATAGGTATTTTCATCGCACCTTATATTGCAAAGAAGCTGGGAGGCAAGCAGACCATCATCGTTGGATTTGCAGCATATATTATACTGGGGATACTGGGCTTTATCGTTGCTTCTAAGAATTTTCCGGCATATGCGGTGGTGGCATCCTTACAGGGAGTCTGCTGCGGACTGCCAAGCGTGTTACTTTCTGCCTATATTGTAGACTGTTCTGATTGGGCAGAATGGAAATATGGAGTGCGCTGTGACGGCACGGCATTTTCGCTGCAGAGTTTTTCAGTGAAAGCCGGACAGGCATTATCCGGGGCAATCGGCGGTTTTGTGCTGGGAATGACAGGATATGTGGCAGGAGAAGCTGTTCAGGCAGATTCTGTGATCGCAGGATTGAATGCAGCACGTTATCTGGTACCGGCGGCACTGGCATTAGTAACAATAGGAATTATGGTATTCTATCCTATCACTAAGGAAATGAAAGGACAGATTATGGCAGAACTGGAGGAACGGCGGAAAAATGCCGGATCTGATTCTGATATCGGAAAAGAGGGGCTGTAAAAAAACTCCACTGTAAAAAAAGTGGGGCTGTCGCACTAAGTAATTAGTGTGCAGCCTCTTTTCTATGCAAAAAAATTA
>CAVIGE010000111.1:0-6538 GCA_963642325.1 Prevotella sp. CAG:279 | reverse complement strand
TTAAATCCTCCGGAAGCTCCATAATGGCCATATATAAATGGTCATAGTGCTTCTCCTCATGGATTCCTGCTTTATCCATATAATCTTCATATGGAATAATATTTTTTTGTTTTCGAAGAATCCCCTTACACTCATTGATCAGTATCCTGGTGATCCATGTTCGGAAAAACTTCTCTTTTTTCAATGCAGGAAGTTTTTCGTATGCTTTAAGAAGTGCTTCCTGCACCGCGTCGCCACAATCAGAGTCATTTTTCAAAATGGACTTTGATATATGATACAGCATGGCTTCTGCATCCCGAACCTCCCTGATAAATGCATCCTTTGTCATAATCTGTTTTCTCCCTCTGTCCGGCCGGATTTGTACACGTGTTTGTTTTACACTGATTAGATGCATATACAGGTGGATCGGTTCTCATAACAGCTGTTTTTTCTTTT
This sequence comes from Prevotella sp. CAG:279, assembly GCA_963642325.1. Lineage (GTDB taxonomy): Bacteria > Bacillota > Clostridia > Lachnospirales > Lachnospiraceae > Blautia_A. Next base: position 6,103 of record CAVIGE010000111.1, on the reverse strand, counting down.
TATTGCGTTTTTTACCCATTAACCTTCCTGCTGTTCTTATAAATCACAAGACAGACGATCACGAACACTACCGTAACAGCTGCAGTCAGTGGCAGGATCGCAGAGGCTTCCGCTCCAAGCAGAAGTCCGAAGCCCTGTCTCAGAGTCAGGATTCCAAAAATGGAAAAAATGAAAAATGCAACCGTATTGAGGATTCCTTCCGGTGCCCTGCTTTTCAGAAGATAACCAATAAGAAGCCCAATCACATCTGCCGCAAAAAGCCCCAGGGAACAGGCAAGCCATACAACAACAGCTGCACTTAATCCCTCATTCGCCCCGAAGGTGATCGCTGTAAGCTGTGTCTTATCACCAAGCTCAGCAACAAAAAATGTGCAGAACACTGACAGCGGCGCAAACTTGATCTTTCCGTCATTTACATTCTCTTCCTCATCATCGTCACCCTTCAGTGTGGTAGCTGCAAAAAACAGAAATGCCGCACCTGCGATCAGACGAATCAGCCAGGTTGGAACCACCGTGCTGACAAGACCTCCTGCCAGAACCGCCAGTCCGTTGAGGACAAGGATCGCAACACCTGTTCCAAGCAGAATATCCTTCAGCTTAAATTTAGAGGTCATTGCCACGAGCATCAGCTGTGTCTTATCGCCCATTTCTGCGATAAACTGGGTAAAAAGCACCTTCATAAATAGCAACATATCTTTTCTCCTTTTCATTTTTCCGCTCCGAAGCCGTAAAAAAAGACCCACGTATACCCTATCTCCATAACAGAAATAAAATATACATGAGTCTCATTCTTTAAGATTTGCCAGGTGTGTGCACCAGTATGTTGACAAACCACGTTTACACGCGAATTACTCCCTCACGGAATTGATTTTCGTCATTATAACAAAATTGAGAAACTTTGTCAATTCAGAAACCGCGGCCTGCTCCACCTCCGCCAAAGCTTCCGCCATCCCCGGAGCTTCCGCTGTCAAAGTCGATATCATAATCATCATCATCCATACTGCTTCCGCTTCCACTGCTGCTTCCTTTTCCAAACAGTGCCAGAAGCCAGCTGAGCGGAAACAGGGAATTAAACAGACGGTGCAAAAGTCTCATTTTACTGAAATTCTTTTTCCAGTATTCAGACATATCCTTACCCTGCATTTTCCGGAAAAGCCCCTTCAGAAGCAATATCAGATTTGCCAAAATAAATACGGGAATTGTAACAAATCCCAGGTACGCGCCTGCCATGAGCAGAACGATCAGTACCAGTCCCAGCGCGATTTCCCATGGTTTCCCCTCATCCTCTTCCTCGGACTGAGTCTCCTCATATTCCGGTACTGTCACACCTTCCAGCCCATATTCATCACGGATTTCATTCAACAATGCATAATAAAGCTGCACGGTACCTTTCTCGAAATTATCCTCTTTATAAGAAGGAACCGCATATTCATCCAGAAGCCGCCCCGTTTTTGCATCTGTAAGCTTTCCTTCCAGACCATAGCCAACCGAAACCCATACCTTACGGTCAGAAACCGAAAGCACGATCAGAACTCCATTATTCTCGTCCTTCGATCCGATCCCCCACTTGCGCCCTGTCTCAACTGCATAATCACTGATATCCTCCCCATCTGTGGAATCAACCGTGAGCACCACAAGCTGGGCAGTCGTATCGTCATGAAGCTGTTCTCCCGCCTTACACAGCGTCTCCTTCCAGGAGTCACTGAAAACTCCTGCATAATCATTCACGTAGAATTCTTCTGTAGCAGACGGAATCTCTCCGTAAACTGCCAGAACATTTCCAGACAACACCATTGCAAAAATCAACAGTACTGCCATCCATCTGCATATTTTTTTCATAGGCTGTCCCCCATTGCAATACAGCATATCAGTCCGCAAGCAAATCTCCCACATCCGGAGTCTCCTGGGCAGAAGCACTGGCCTCAAAATAGGAAGCCTTCTCAAAACCAAAGGCTGAACCCAGAATATTTCCCGGGAATCTGGCAAGCTTCGTATTGTAGGATTTCACAGCAGCATTGTAATCCTTTCTCGCCACGGAAATACGGTTCTCACTTCCGGACAGCTCATCCATAAGGCTGACGTAGGTTGTGTCACTTTTCAGCTCCGGATAATTCTCCACTACAATATTAAGACTCTCCAGTGCACTTTCCACCTGCTGCTCTGCCTCTGCCTTCTCTTCCATAGTGCCTGCACTCATCAGCTGGCTGCGCGCTTCCAAAACCTTGTCAAAAACCTCCGTCTCATGCTTCGCATAGCTCTTCACCGTGCTGACCAGGTTCGGGAGCAGATCTGCCCTCCTCTGCAGCATGGTCTCAACGTCCGCCTGTGCTGTGTCTACCGCCTCCCTGTCTCCGGCCAGACTGTTGTAGCTGACCGCCAGCCCTCCTGCCAGTACAAGAATCACAACAACAACAATAATCGCGAGTGTTTTTTTCATCTCTTCTTCCTCCCTTCCGGTATATGCTTAAGTAAAAAATATCCAGACAATGACTACTGAAATAAACAACAGCCATATCCTTTTAATTACATTGTACCAGACCTTTGAAAAATCCACCACAAAAATCCGGATTTTTCCTCAGAATCTTTCGTTACATGCGAATATGCTTTTCGCCAGCCCGTATCTCTGCCATAATAATCTCCCCTTTCCTTTTTCAACCGTGTGTTATATTATGATATCAACACCACAACACTGGAGGAATACAGAAAATGAAGATAAAAACTGTTGCAGTTCTCGGTGCGGGAGCCGTTGGCTCTTATATCATATGGGGACTTTCAGAAAAGAAGGATATCAGGCTTGGAGTTATCGCAGAAGGGGAACGTGCCAGACGTCTGAAAAAAGGCTGCCTGATCAACGGTGTGACCTATCACCCGGAGGTATGGACACCCCGGGAAGCGAAAGGAACCGATCTGTTGATCGTGGCTTTAAAATATGGCGCATTGCCTGGAGCCATGAACAGCATCCGCACAATCACAGACAAAAATACAACCGTTATGAGCCTTATGAACGGAATAGACAGCGAGGAACTCATTTCTGCTGAAATCGGTTCTTCCCATGTTCTGCATTCACTGATAAAGGTAGCTTCCCATAAAGAAGAAAAAGGATATTGTTTTAATCCAGAAACAACGATCGGAATTATTTTCGGTGAGCTTTCTGCTCCGTATCAGAGCGAACGTGTACAGGCAGTAGAAGCACTTTTTAAAGATACCGGACTTCATTACCGCAGCACGGAATATATCCGGGAGGAAATATGGTGTAAATTTCGCCTGAATGTCTGCAACAATCTGCCCCAGGCAGTTCTCGGCGCAGGAGTTGGCTGTTATCAGGACAGTATCCATATGAAGGAGATCAGCAGCAAACTCCGGCAGGAGCTGGAGGCTGTTGCGGCAGCGAAGGGAATTGATATAAGCAGGGCAGACACTTCCTCCGGCCATGGAAGTGCGGTTCCTCCGTCTGCAAGATATTCTACCCTGCAGGATCTCGATGCCGGACGCCACACCGAGATCGATATGTTCTCAGGTGCCCTGATCCGTATGGGCAGGGAACTGGGGATCCCTACGCCATATAACGAATATACCTACCATATCATAAAGGCCATGGAAGAAAAAAATGACGGAAAATTTGATTACAGCAGGGAAAACGGAAAAGTAACCTGCTCACGGTAACAGAAGAATAAATAAACAAATGAGGTGACAGAATATGGATACAAAACCCGTTTTTCACGGAAGTGATATAGAAAAAATCTGCAGCTGCTACAATCTGAAAAAAGAGGATATCGTCAAATTCGGCTCGAATGTCAACCCTCTCGGACTATCTCCGAAGGCCGCCAGGGCGATCGCAGAACATGTTGATCTGCTTTCTTCCTATCCGGACAGAGAATATACTGCCCTGCGAAACACGATCTCCCATTACTGCGGGATCCCGGCTGATTTTATTCTCCCCGGAAACGGTTCCAGTGAGCTGATCTCCCTTCTCATCGAAGAAAGATCGCCGAAGCACACCCTGATCCTTGGGCCTACCTACTCCGAATATTCCAGAGAGCTCTCTTTCTCCGGAAGTACGCAGGAATATTATCATCTTCAGGAGAGCAGCAATTTTGAACCGGATATTCCGGATCTCTGCCGGAAGCTGACGCAGGGTTATGATTTTCTCATCCTCTGCAATCCCAATAACCCAACCTCTTCCGCTATTTCCCGTGAAGATCTCCGCAGGCTCATAAGCTTCTGTGCCACAAAAAATATCTTCGTAATGATCGATGAAACCTACGTTGAATTCGCCCCGGATATCAATGCCATCACAGCAGTTCCTCTCACACAGGAATTCACCAATCTTATGGTACTCCGCGGCGTATCAAAATTTTTTGCGGCACCGGGAATGCGACTTGGCTACGGCATCACCGGAAACATGGATTTTCTCTCAAAAATGCGTGAGAAGCAAACGCCATGGTCATTAAACAGCATCGGTGCTTTTGCAGGGGAGATCATGCTCCAGGATGAAGAGTACATCAAAGCCACAAGAGAACTGATCCTCTCCGAGCGCACAAGAATGCTCGGTGAGCTGAAGCTGCTTCCAGCTTATAAGGTCTATCCGGCTTACGCCAACTTCATCCTTCTCAAGATCCTGAAAGAAGGCCTGACCTCCTATGATGTTTTCGAAGCCTGCATCCGCCATGGGCTTATGATCCGTGACTGCTCCTCCTTCCAGTGCCTGGAAGGCGAATTTGTCAGGTTCTGTATTATGATGCCGGAGGATAATACCCGTCTTATAAACGTACTGAAAGCACTATAAATGAAAGAACACGTCATTGTGCTCTAATACAAAACATGTTATACTGCAACAAGCATTGTTAAATCCACGTAAATTCAGCACCAAAACATATAATCCGAGAAAAACGAGGATCAGCAAATGATATTTCGTATAAAACAAATCATAAAAATGATTTTCCAGCAGGTAATCCTTCCAATTATATATAACATCTATGCTGTAAAACCTGTTGTTCCTGGCACTGTGATTCTGGCCGATGCTCACCATGATGAAATTCCGTTCAGCATGCTGTCTGTCAGGGAAGAACTCGCGCAGCATCCTGAGATTCAGATTACAGAGTTATACTGGGATAACAATTCCTGCTCTGTTCCTGGTATTTTTCGGAATATGGCTCATTTTATGAAAAAATATGCAACTGCAGAAACTGTCATCATCTGTGATAACTTCCTTCCTGCCGCCTCCTGCCGGAAGCGTAAAGAAACCAGAGTCATACAGCTGTGGCATGCCTGCGGTGCATTCAAAAAATTCGGCTACGATACAAGCGCAGATATTCCTTCCTATTACAGGGGAAATGTTATGGTCAACTGTGATCTGGTAACTGTCAGCTCCCCGGTCTGCGTGAAACCTTTTTCCAGTGCCATGCATCTCCCCGAAAAGACAATCCGGCCTGTCGGAGTCAGTCGGACAGATCTGTATTTCAACGATGTATTTAATCAGACCTGTAAAGAGCAGTTTTTTTCCAGGTATCCCGAGGCACAGGACAAAAAAATCGTTCTCTGGGTTCCGACCTTCCGTGGAAATCCCGGTGTTGCCAGCGTAGCCGGCCTTGATGATATCCTCCGCGCCAGGGAAGAGCTTAAAGATACCCATTATTTTATCATTAAGCTGCATCCCCATACGCAGGCTCATGTAGAGGGAACCAACTGCAGTATTTCCTCCGAGGAGCTGCTTCCCGTAGCAGACGTTGTGATCACAGATTATTCCTCGATCCTTTTTGATGCAATGGTCTACAGGCATCCACTTATCCTGTTTGTTCCGGATCTGGACGAATATCTGGACAACCGTGGATTTTATCTCGATTACAGTACACTTCCCGGTCTCCGCGCCCAGAACCTTGAACAGCTGCTGCAGACCTTAAAAGATGAAGAGCTTCTTCATTCTTCCGTTAATGAAGTCTATTTTAATTTTTATGATAAATATATGGCTTCCTGTGACGGACATTCCACAAAACGAATTATGAACTATATCAAAAAAACAATAATCTCTCGGAATTCTGATTGATTATGCCAGCGAAACTCTGGCATTGAACTTTGACAAGTAAATATTATCCAAAATTGAAAA
>CAVIGE010000110.1:0-6594 GCA_963642325.1 Prevotella sp. CAG:279 | reverse complement strand
ACCCGCCTTCATCCCCCACCTAAGAGGTGGAGGACTTCTAGCGGATTAGGTTAAAATTATATATACGTTACGAACATTAGTTCTTTAAAAATTCCTTTACATTTATCATTGTATCCAGAACAATTTCACAAATGCCTTAAAGGTTTTTGACTGATTTCCTTTGTATCAATATGTTTTATCGCACGACAAAAAGAGGGCCGCCTGCTGACGACCCTCTTTCTCTGCATTTTTTTATTTCATATGGTTGATCCTGCTTGCCAGGAAACCGGCCCCAAAGCCATTGTCGATATTTACAACGCTGACCCCGCTGGCACAGGAATTCAGCATGGACAGCAATGCAGATACCCCGCCAAAGGCTGCTCCGTAGCCCACACTTGTAGGCACCGCGATCACCGGACAGTCTGCCAGGCCGCCTACCACGCTTGCCAGTGCCCCTTCCATTCCTGCTACCGCAATGATAACTTGTGCACTCATGATCACATCCAGCTTTGCAAACAATCGGTGGACACCTGCAACTCCCACATCGTACAGACGGACTACTTCATTTCCCAGGGCTTCTGCAGTCAGGACTGCTTCTTCTGCAACCGGAATATCACTGGTTCCGCCCGTAGCCACTACAATCTTTCCCCTGCCATTCTTCTCCGGCAGCGAGCCAACGATCCCGACCCGGCTTACCGTATCATACTGCAGGGGCAGGGTTTTGCCCACGAACTCTGCTGCCGTGCTGCTCATCCTTGTGATAAGAACGGTTTTCTGGCCTTTCTCCAGCATAGCTGCTGCAATTCCCTGTATCTGCTCCGGCGTTTTTCCCTCTCCGTAGATCACCTCAGCAGTTCCCTGGCGAATTGCCCTGTGATGGTCGATCACGGCATATCCCAGCTCCTGAAAAGGTTCTTCTTTTAATTTTAAGGCGGCCTCCTCTGCACTTACACTTCCGGCTTCCACACTTTTCAGCAATTCCAGCAATTCCCTCTGTTCCATCTTCCTGACACCTGCTTTCAATTTAAATTCAGTGTTTCATTCATACTTCCTGTCCGATATCCTTCCAGGTCTACCGTCACATACTGAAAACCATAGGATTTCAGTTTTTCTGTAATATCCTTCCGGACTTCCACTTCCATCAGTCTTCCCATTTCCTCCGGAAGGACTTCGATTCTTGCCATCAGGCCATGGATGCGGACACGTACCTGGTGAAAGCCCTGATCCAGGAGAAGCTGTTCCGCCTTCTCTACCATGCCAAGCTTTTCCCTGCTGATCGTTTCTCCATATACAAATCTGGAAGAAAGGCAGGCGAAGGACTGCTTCTTCCAGGTTGGCAGTCCCATTTCTTTTGAATAATCACGAATTTCCTGCTTCGTAAGAGCAGCCTCTCTCAACGGACTTTTGATGCCCAGCTCTTTCACTGCGATCAGTCCCGGACGATAATCTCCATTATCATCCATATTGGAGCCTTCCGCTATATAGACGATTTTATTTTCCTGTGCGATCTTTCCGATTTTTTCAAACAGCTCTTTTTTACAAAGATAGCATCTGTTTGGCGGATTTTTGGAAAAACCGTCAATGTCCAGTTCTTCGGACTGGCAGATTATATGTCTGATCTTTTCTTTTTCGCAAAAAGCTTTCGCTTCATCCAGCTCTCTCTTCGGAAAAGAGCAGGATTGTGCTGTCACGGCTATTACCTTTTCTCCCAGCTCCTCGTGGGCAACCTTTAACAGAAATGTAGAATCAACGCCGCCTGAAAAAGCAACTGCCACGCTTCCCAGCTCTCTCAGATATGCTTTTAAATTTTCTAATTTGTTTTCCATAACAACAGTTTCCTTTCAAATAATAAAAAGAGTATACGACAGAATTCCCCTGCCGCATACCCCCTTGTATTGTATGATGTATCATTTCTTTCAAGTAATATTACAGCATATTCTTTTTATCTTGTCAAGTGATTTATTTTTCGGTAAATGTCAAACGGATATCCGAATTGAAGCAGTGGACTTACTTGATTCGATCAAAATAATGTTCTGAGAGATTCCAGTGCAAAATATATAAGCATAGGCACCGCGATAAATTTATAGAGTATGTCCACCCAGCTGCCCCATTTAATCTTTGAAGTAGGATTATACCATTCGGTTCTTACTTTTTTTGCACCAACGATCCATGCAAGATAAAAAGCCAGTACTGCCGCCTCCATACAGTAGAAGGCATTTCCCATAAGATTATCAAAGAAGGCAAAGAATGCATCACTCCAGACACATGGAATCCCGCCCAGAAGAATTACAACTGTGACAACTGCAATGGCTTTCTTTCTTGTAAGATGGAAACAATCCATCAGACACACTACCGGAAGTTCCATCTGTGCGATCGTAGTAGATAACCCTGCAAAAAACAGTGCAACAAGAAACAGAAAGAACCATACCATCCCACCGGAAAGCTTGGAAAATACCATCGGCAGTGACATAAAAAGCAGCCCTTTTCCCGCAAGAGGATCCAGTCCAAACAGAACAACCGCCGGAATGATCGCGAATCCGCAGAGAACACAGATCACAAGCTGAATTACATTAACAGACAGAAAATCCGTAGCCAGATCTGCATCATCAGAAAGATACATTCCATATGTCAGCAGAAATCCAGGTCCAAGTCCCACTGCAAACAATGCCATTCCGGCAGCTGCAGCCCATAACTTTGGATTTGCAAGCTGTGACCAGTCCGGATTCATATAATAATGGATTCCTTCTGAAATTCCCGGAATGGTAAAAATACGGACATCAATGATCACCAGGATAATAAACACGATCGGAAGAAGAATTTTGCATATTTTTTCAATACCATTCTGGATTCCTCTCAGACTGATCGCCATTGTAAGAAAAATAATAAAAACAAAAACCGCATAGACTACCGGCTTATTGGCATTTACAGAATTGTAGAATGTTACCTCCTGGCCAAGGAAACTGCCTCCTGTTATTGTATAAAAAATATAGATCAGAATTGTAGCCATAATAATAGGATAGTAAAATAACAGGCACCATGGAGTTGCCCCGCAGATAAATCCAAATACTTTTCCTTTTTTCCCTGCAAGTTTTCCAAAGATACCTACAGCACTCATCTTATATTTTCGTCCCAGTGCACTTTCCGCCCAGCCTGCCGGAATGACGGCAACCATTGTAACAATGATAAATGCCACCAGAAAAGCCCCTCCGCCATACTGTGCACACATTGTGGGGAACCGCCACATAGCTCCTACTCCCACTGCCATTCCAAGTGTGGAAAGAATATATCCCAGTCTCGAACCCCAGCCTTCTGTTTTCTTTTCTGTTTTTCCCATAGCGCACTCCTTTCTCACAGCTTATTTAATATGTGTTTTAATAAAATCTACCATTGTTTCAATATTGTTATCCACATTGATCCCCATTTCTGCCAGCTGATCGGACACATCGACAGGAAGGCTGCTGCCGTTGATCGGCTCATTAAGCCGTCCTCCCATCATAATCGTAGGATGAAGATGTTTCTCATCCAGAGTTTTCAGCATATCCTGTGCAAAGCTCAGGGCAATTCCATTATAAGTACTTACCAGCACGATCTTACATTCTGTCTCTACGATCGTATCTGCCAGTTCTTCAATGGAAATGGTGGTTCCCAGATCATAAACATTGGCCCCTGCAGCAGTCAGTACGTTTTTGCAGATTTCTTTGCCAAACTCATGCACATCTGTGGAGCCAACAACCACATTGATGCCTTTTAATGGTTCTGTATCCTGAATGTCCATTTTTTCCATGATTGCATCCTGTTTCAGGCCTATGATCTTAACAATACTGGTAGGACGGACCGGAACCCGCCCGCGCATTGCCAGACGTTCTTTTCTTCCAACACCGAAATTGATTTCCAGCTGTTCTGCACCAATTGCCTTTACGGCAGCAAGTACTTCCCCCGGATGTGTAATGTCAATGTGCATGGAGTCCAGACCATTAAGTACTCTTTCAAAAAATACATTTCCACATGCTACAAGAATATCTGCTTCTGATTCCACCTTCTCGTAATCCACATACTCTGCAAAATGTTTCGCCTTGGCAACTGCCATATCCATTGTCTTATGCGCATCAATAATTTCTTCTGCCGACGGAATTCGGATTGCCTCTGCCACCGGGATCGGATAAATCGCATGTCCGCTTGGATATTTCATCTGTCCGATGGCATCCGCAATGGCAAAGCTGGTCATAGCAGCGTAATTTCTCGGAATATCATATCCAAAATCAATGGTATTTCCATTGATCATGGAACCGGGAGTTCCATATCGGTTGATCTTGCTCATGGCACAGTTAAATACAATTCTCAGGAACGGGTCACTGAACAGATTTCCAAAACAATGGGCGAGTCCACAGCCTAGAAGATCTTCCACTATGTAACGCTCCAGCCTTGCATAGCCTGCCATATTGGCAAGGTCATGAAACTGTGCCCCATATCCATCATCCAGATTGGAATGGACGATTGCTCCCTTATCACGGAATTTTCCCATGAGTGCCAGTGCTTTCACCATATCTGTGGTTCGTTCTTCTTCCATGTCAAGTCCGGGATATTCGTAGGTGTAATACTGCGACACATTTCCAATGGTCGTAACTCCGGCCTGAAGACCAAGGATTGTATTTTCCAGGGAATTCAGTGAGCCTATCATATGATCCCCAAGATGCGGCTGTACCGGAACCACCTGCCCCATACGGTTCCATTCCTCCTGGTTTCTGAAAATCTGACCGGAACCGGCCTGAAATCTGTTACGGTATTCCTCCGGCACGCCCATGATCCAGTCAAGACATACTCCAAAACGGTCTATTCTGATTCCTTCTTTTTTCAGTGTCTCATAGATTTTGATAAATCCGTCCTCTGTAGCCTGCCAGGAATTCCAGCCGATAACAGAATGCTTCATCAGTTTCTTTTCCTGCATCATCTGCTTTTTATATTCACACTCAGATTTCACACCTTTTTCTCTGAAAAACAGTGTTTCGCCAATGGTAACATTTCTGGCAAGGGAATCCACCTCATTCATAATGGATTTCATATCCGGCAGATCTTTTTCATTAAATCTTCGTTTTATTTTGATATCCATACCTTCAGCCCTCCTAGTTATTTCCTTATCATCTGATCTGTTCCTTATCACTCAATTTTCTCAATACTCTGTTTCATAATTGCCAGTGCAGCCTCTTCGTCATAATCTCTTAAAAGTCCTGCAGCAAAAAACACATATTTTCTGTCTATGTAAGTTTCTGTTTTTTCCGGCAACAGAACGGAATCATCTTTTTTACCCTTTTTTTCGATCTGATGAAGAATTGCTGAAGGATCCTGACTTCTGATCACCGGCCCGCCGGTACCGATCACCGTCTTAATTCCCGTCAGGTTTTTTCCCCTCTGCAAGACTCCCTGTATGCTGCTCCCTGTATATTCCAGTTTTCCGGCATGCCTTCTTACTGCTATTTTCAGATCCTGCTCTGCAAGAAGCTGTTCCTGCTGCCATTCCCTTTCTTCTGATGGAAGAAAGCTCTTCTCAAAAGCTCTGCGGTGAATCTCATGAGAAAATTCTTCCTGAGTCATTCCAAGCTGGCCTGCCAGCGCAGGAACATCCAGTTCCTTCTCAAAACAGACACATGACTCCCGCATTCCAAGATCTGCTTCTACAGTCCGCTTGGCATAAGGCTCCTCTATTCCAATTTTTCTGGAGCCTTCATATTCCTGGTTGATATTGTAGGAATATACATCCGTGGTAGCACCGCCTATATCTGTGATCATCAGTTCTCCAAGGCCAGGACTTACAGAGGTTCCCCGGCTCAAAAGCTCCCCGGCTGCAAGAACCGCTGCCGGCGTAGGCATCAGGACTCCGTCCAGCTTTCCCCTGACTCCGTCCAGCCCCTTCATATTTACAATTCTCTCCATAAAAAGATGCCGGATCAGCTCCTGTGCAGGTTCTACATTCAGCGTTCCCACATCCGGAAGGATATTTTCCACAAGAAAGCATTCTTTCTCATGACTTTTCATCAGCCACTGAACACCCCTGGCAGCTTCCCTGTTACCGGAATATACAATCGGGACATGAATCCCGGATTCTGCCAACACCCTGGCATTATGTAAAACCATTGTCTGGTTGCCCTTTTCGTAGCCCCCACAGAGCAGAACGATCTCAAGATCCATATCTGCAATCTCTTTTGCAGCTTCTTCACTGAGCATTCCATAATAAATACCCATGATCTTGGCCCCTGCCCCGAATACGGCTGCCTGTCCTGCAGCAATCGAAAGATTCTTCGTGAGTCCGACCACTGCCATCCGAAGGCCTCCTGCTGCACTTGATGAGGACAACTTTAATGCCTCTGCAAACTCCTCCTCTGAAAGCACTTTTTTTACAGAATCAAAACATTGCTCCAACGCGATCCCGGCATCCGTATGAACCGTGGAAGGTGCCTGGTCAGTCAGCAGGATTTTCCGTTCTTTCAGATCTACCAGAACTATTTTTGTAAATGTACTCCCAAAATCAACTAATATCGCATGTTTCATCCTGACTCCTCCCAAACGCAAAAGAAGCCAGGTTTTTTATTCCTGGCTTCTTACTTATTTTATATCGTCTTC
>CAVIGE010000109.1:0-6621 GCA_963642325.1 Prevotella sp. CAG:279 | reverse complement strand
AGATTTGATTTTATATTGGCAGATGAGGTGGCAGTAGAGTGCACTCACAGCTCTGATAAAACACAAAACAAGGATTTGGAGGAATGAGAATTGAAAGCAATAATGCGAAAAATAATTGGCATTATGCCGCTTTATGATGATGAAAAGGAAAGTTACTGGATGTTGCCCGGATACATGAAAATGCTGGAAGCGGAAAATGCTATTCCTATGATGCTTCCTCTTACAGCAGAAGTGAGGGAGTTAGATTATTTTCTTGAAATATGTGATGGATTTTTGATGACAGGCGGCCATGATGTGTCCCCATCTGTTTATCATGCAAAAAAAGAAGCCTGGTGTGGTTCCTGCTGTGAGTTACGGGATGAAATGGAGCGATATATCTTAAAAGAAGCCGTGGAGAAGGATAAATCTGTTTTGGGGATATGTCGAGGTATCCAACTTATGAATGCTTGCTATGGTGGAAGCTTGTACCAGGATTTGGAGACGGAGCATACCAGTTGTATTGACCATCATATGAAACCACCATATGACAGGGTGGCGCATCAGGTTATATTGCAAAAGAATACACCTCTCTATAATCTTTTGGATAAGGAACAAATTGGGGTAAACAGTTATCACCATCAGGCAATCAAAGAACTAGCATCCAGTTTTCGGGAGATGGCTGTTTCTGAAGATGGCTTGATTGAAAGTATCTATATGCCATCTAAGAAGTTTATAGTGGGTGTTCAATGGCATCCCGAATTCTCCTATGAGGAAGATGAAAACAGCAAGAAGATAATAAAAGCTTTTGTCAATTCCATTTAAAAATTCCGGTTTTGCCTTGTGCTAGTGTATTAGAGGTGCACTAAAGGTGTACTGACTTTTTATTTTACAGGTGATATGATTACAGTGGCGAAAAAGAAAAGGAGCAGCGATGCTCCTTTTTTGTGCCTTCAGGCGGTGGCTTTCTGATCCTTTCACACCGCCTCGAGTACATAGAAGGGAGGAATAGCAGATGCCGATGAAACCAAAGAAGCCGTGCAGACATCCCGGATGTCCGAAGCTGACAGACGGGCTGTACTGCGAGGAGCACGAAGCGCTGCACCGTGGTGACAGGGCGAGCAGCAGCAAGCGTGGTTACAACAGGCAGTGGCAGAAGGCAAGAGCAAGGTACCTGAAGGAACATCCTTTGTGTGTTCAGTGCTTAAAGGAAGGCCATGCGGTGACAGCAACCGTGGTCGATCATATCAGGCCGCACCGTGGTGATCCCGTCCTGTTCTGGGACGAGAAGAACTGGCAGAGCCTGTGCAAACCTTGTCATGATAAGAAGACATGGAACGAGGACAACAATCCTGAGTACCGCTTCTGACGGCAGACCGTGGGGGTATGGAAATCTCTACAGTCTGAACCGCTGAAGACCGATGGCCCCCTTTGCGTGAATTTTCGCAGAATTAAACAGGGGGGATATATAGGGCAGGGGGTAAATTTCGCAAAATGGTTTATTCTGTGCGGAATCAGGGGTGCCGGATTTCGCCGGATAGTATAGAAAAACGCATGATTTTAGGCAGGAAAACAGTGTGAAAATGCATTGTTTTTCTGCCTTTTTTCGTGTGGCAGGAAGGGAGTGATACGGATGACGGCAGAACAGGCTGCGCAGATCGTGGAGATGAGGAAGAAGGGCGTGGGGTATAAATCCATCGCAACCGTGGTAGGACTCTCCCGTGACATCGTCCGTAATTACTGCCGGACACATAACCTGACAGGGTATGCTTCCGCACTTACAAAAAATGTGCAGATGCTGATCGAGAAAGGGGAAGCCTGTCCGTATTGTGGAGGGACAATCACGAAAGCAGTACGGGGAAGACCGAGAAGATTCTGCTCAGAAACCTGCAGGAGATCATGGTGGAAGGCACATCCGGAAGCCATGAAAGTTGATACGGCTGCCCACACGGAGAAGAAATGTATCCGATGTGGACAGCTTTTTATTTCATACAGACGGAGCGGTCGGAAGTATTGCTGCCATGACTGTTATATCAAAGACCGATTCTGGAAGGAGGACGAAGATGTTATTTCAGAAGTATAAGATCGCAGACCTGATTCCGGCTGCCTACAATCCGAGGAAGAAACTAAAACCGGGAGATAAGGAATACGAAAAGATCAAAAATTCCATTACGGAGTTTGGCTATGTCGAGCCGATCATAATCAATGCAGACATGACTATTATCGGAGGACACCAGAGAGCCACGGTACTCTCAGACCTTGGATACACGGAAGTGGAATGTATCGTAGTCGATATCGATAAGACTAAAGAGAAGGCACTGAACATTGCCCTCAATAAGATCACCGGAGAATGGAACAAGGAACTGTTGGCAGACCTCATTAAAGATCTGGAGGATTCCGACTTTGATGTGGGTTTCACAGGATTTGAGCCACCGGAAATCGAGCAGCTTTTCAATTCTGTCCATGATAAGAAAATCCAGGAAGATGATTTTGATGTGGAAGCGGAACTTAAGAAGCCGACCGTGGCTAAGGCAGGAGATGTGTGGCTTTTAGGAAAGCACCGTGTTATTTGCGGTGATTCGATTCTGCCGGAGACTTACGAAAAGCTGATGGATGGACAGAAAGCAAATCTTGTCCTTACCGATCCGCCATACAATGTAAATGTGGAGGAGACCGCCGGGAAAATCAAAAATGACAATATGCCTTCCGAGGATTTTTATAAATTCCTGTTCGCTGCCTTTGTAAATATGGAGCAGTCGATGGAGCAGGACGCTTCCATTTATGTGTTTCATGCGGATACGGAAGGACTGAATTTTAGAAAGGCATTTAAGGATGCAGGATTTTATCTTTCCGGGTGCTGCATCTGGAAGAAGAACGCACTGGTTCTTGGAAGAAGTCCATACCAGTGGCAGCATGAGCCTTGTCTGTTTGGATGGAAAAAGGGTGGCAAGCATCAGTGGTATTCTGACCGAAAGCAGACCACCATCTGGGAATATGACCGCCCGAAAGCAAGTAAGGATCATCCGACAATGAAACCTGTGGCACTCATGGCGTATCCGATCCAGAATTCCTGTATGAGTAACTGTATTGTCCTGGATCCTTTCCTCGGATCCGGTTCTACGCTGATCGCCTGTGAACAGACTGGACGCATCTGTTACGGAATCGAACTGGATGAGAAATTCGTGGATGTGATCGTAAACCGATACATTGAGCAGAAAGGCTCTGCGGATCAGATCCATGTGCTGCGTGACGGTAAAGAAATTTCATATGGGGAACTGATGAAGGGAGGTACTGTCGATGAAGCAGATGACCTTCCTTGATTTATGTTCCGGCATCGGTGGTTTCAGGCTTGGGCTTGAGACTGCCGGCCATAAATGTATCGGTTACTGTGAATACGATAAATTTGCAAGAGCCTCCTATGAGGCCATGTATGATACCAAAGGAGAATGGAAAGCGTATGATGTCACAAAACTTAAATCCGAAGATGTCCCATACGCAGACATCTGGTGCTTCGGATTTCCATGCCAGGACATCTCCGTTGCCGGAAAGCAGCGGGGACTGGTCGGAAAAAGAAGTGGAATATATTACAACATTATTGACCTCCTCAAAGGCAAAGAGGAAAGTGCTAAACCCACATACCTACTTGTTGAGAACGTTAAGAACCTGCTATCGATTCATGCAGGATTCGATTTTGCCTCAGTTCTCTCTGAAATGGACGAAGCGGGGTATGACTGTCGCTGGCAGGTGCTTAACTCCAAGAATTTCGGAGTACCCCAAAACCGGGAGCGCGTGTTCATTATCGCAAATCTTAGAAGCCGAGGTGGAAGAGAAATATTATCTCTCACCGGAGAAAACGAAGCAGCTCTTAAGCAACTTGTAGGCGGGATGCAGGGCTACCGTGTCTATGATACGGAAGGAATCTCAGCAACGCTTGTGGGGAATGCCGGAGGAGTGGGGGCAAAGACAGGTCTGTATTTCATTGATCAGAGTAAGCATGATCCGAAGATCACGGACACGGCTAGATGCCTGACTGCCAGATATACAGCCGGAATGACAAACCATTCTGCCATGAATTCTGCAGTCCTTGAGGTACATCCGGTTCTGACACCGGAGCGGATGGAAAAAAGACAAAACGGGAGAAGGATGAAGGAAGACGGAGAGCCAATGTTCACCCTGACATCCCAGGACAGACACGGGGTGTATGTCTGTGAGAGGAAAGATTCCGTGAAAGTGAAAAATGCCACGAAGACCGGTTATGAGATTGCCGAGGAAGGAGATGGCATTAATCTGACCTATCCGGAAAGCACAACCAGACGGGGCAGGGTTGGTAAAGGATGTTCCCAGACGTTGGACTGCTCCGGTCAGATGGGGACGCTTATGAAGGGTGGAAGGATCCGAAGACTAACACCACGGGAATGCTTCCGTTTACAGGGATTTTCTGATGAGCTGTTTGAAAAAGCAGCATCTGTCAATTCAGATGCCCAGTTGTATAAACAGGCCGGAAATGCAGTCACTGCCACAGTAGCCTATGCAGTTGCGATGTCACTGCCGGAATCCAGGGACTGATGCATTTTTCTTTTGGCAAATACCATAATTGACTGGACTTTATAAGGATTCAGAGTGATATATGGTACTACCAAAAGAAAGGAGCCACAGGATATGGAGATTAAGGCAAATGTAACACAGAGAAAAGAACTGGTAAGGGTATTATCCGAATATTTTGGACAGAAAGCGGTTTATGCCGGTCCACCAACCTTTGCTTATAAGATCGGGGCAGTTACCATCGACCGGAACGGGCTGATCCTTTTAGAAGATGGCAGCCTGAAAGAAGAGATCATGAAGTGCCTTGCAGAGAATGGCATGGTGGATGAAGCACCAGAAGAAACGGCAGAGAATGCGGAAGAAACTACAGAAGCAGAACAGGAGGCACTTACGGTGCGGATTCCATTTAAAAACATGACACCACAGGGCATCATAAACCTCATCAATATGCTGCATTCCAAACAGCACCTCATCAACCGGAGCATTGGGCAGAACGGATTTTCCATTTCGGACAGCCTAGTGGAAGAACTGAATGCACAGACCTTTGAAGATACAAAGACAGTCACGGATCGTATCATGGAACGTGGAGATTGCATCGGGATTGCTTTTGTGGAAGAGGATATCATTTTTGCAGGATTTCCTTATCCGCAGGAAAGAGAAAACACCATGCTTTATGCAAAACTGGCTGCTGCCATGACGCAGAAGGCAAATGCCCAAAAGCGAGTCAGCCCGAAGGCCACAGTCGAGACCAATGAAAAATATTACATGAGAGCATGGCTGGTAAGCCTCGGCTTTGGGGGAAGAGAAGGAAAAGAAGTGCGGAACTTCTTTCTGAAAGATCTGAGAGGTCACACCGCATTCCGAACTGCTGCAGATGAGGAAAAGTGGAAAGCAAACCGAAAAGCCGAAAGGGAGGCAGAGACATGTTTGGAGTAAAAAGGCAGGAACTGGAAAAGTTAAGAAAAGAATATCCGGCGGGTACCAGGGTGGAGCTGATCCGTCTGGATGATCCCTACCGCACGATCCTTGCAGGAACCATCGGTACGGTAGAATTTGTCGATGATGCCGGACAGATCCACACTGTGTGGGAAGACAACGGATCACTCGCCCTGATTCCTGGAGAGGATGAGTGGAAGAAGGTGAGATGATGGGAAATGTCACAACTGTCTGCTATGGGGAAAAATAGAATGGGAATCAAGGGAGCAAGCGGAGAAATTTTTTTCTTCGCGCCATGTATGGATCTGAGGGAAGTGAACAAGATCGATATATAAACATCCTTGTGAAATTGCAGATGGGGATGGACTACTGCACGGATGACGGTACATTATTATAGACAGGTTCCGGCATCTGATCTGCCCATTCTTTGTGTACATTATGGCGCAGAAATGACTGGATAATATCCGTATTTAGAGCGAATATGTACCTACCGAAAGGGAAAATAAAGAAAAAAGCGGAGGTACAAGACCATGAAGAAAATTGAGATTTTTGAAAAAGCCATGAACGAGGGAGGAAGCCTTAAAGATTACGGGATAAACAGTACGTTGTTTGTAGCATACAGAGACTGCCTGGAAACAGGAAACGATAACATTGATTTCAACGGAGTCATCTGGGATTACGACATTGCGGAAATTGTAAAGGCATTAAAGGAAAACGGCATCAGCGAATTTACAATCAGCAGTACATTTTCAAGTCTTATCGAAACGATTGCAGCATTTGATAAAGAGGGAATCCAGATGGCAGGGCTTACAGAGGTGAATGCAACATATACAGACTGGAAAACAGGTGAGAAAGCAAGAATTCCGGCAATCAGAATGAAGTACACCAAGCAAAAGGCCTCTGTGGAGGCCTTTTCGGGTGTGAAGATAAAAGAAAGCAATTATAATATACACAGTTTTCACGGCAGATCTTTGTGTACATTATGGCGCAGAAATGACTGGATAATATCCGCATTCAGAGCGAATATGTACTTACCGAAAGGGAAAACAAAGAAAACGGAGGAAAGCAAAATGAAGGAACTTTCAAAGAAGAAAATCAGAGAGGTTGCAAAAGAATACGGAAAAGACGCAGGATACCTTGAGGACATCGTAAGGGACATGGAAGGGG
>CAVIGE010000108.1:0-6652 GCA_963642325.1 Prevotella sp. CAG:279 | reverse complement strand
CTTCGTCAGAACGTATTTACAGACCCGCAGAAGCCAATGAAGGTAGAGCCGGGTATCTATCCTCTGAACGGAGCAGACGAAAATTCTCTCGTTGTAACGACAGTAGACTTTGCCCTTACATATTTCGTGGTATCCGGTGAGCTGGAACGTTCCGGTGTTCCGCTTAACCTGGTGATCAACGATGCGGGCGGACTTTCCGTACTGACATCCTGGGCAGCTGGTAAATTCTCCGGAAACAGCATTTCTGAATTTATTAAAGAAAATGTTGAGCCGAAGGTTAAATGCAGAAGACTGATCATTCCTGGTAAGGTAGCTGTTCTTAAGGGTGACCTTGAGGCCAAGCTTCCTGGATGGGAGATCATTGTAGGACCAAGAGAAGCAGTACAGCTTGTGAAATTCTTAAAAGATCTTGATGCATAGGCATACAAAAAAGCTAAACGGCATAGTACGCCGGTAGTTATAAGCAGCTGTGCAGCCAGTCTGCACAGCTAAATCCTACAAACATGTAAAGGAGAACACGAGTATGGCAAAATTTGTAACAATTGGGGAGAGACTTTCAACAACAGCACCAGCAGTAAACAAAGCATTTACGGAGAGAGATGCTGAGCCGATCATCAAAAGAGCAAAACAGCAGCTGGATGCAGGAGCAACCTATCTTGATGTAAACATCGGACCGGCTGAGAACGATGGTGAGGATCTTATGAAATGGGCAGTACAACTTCTTCAGTCTGAGTTTGACAATGTTCCGCTTGCCCTGGATACTACAAACCAGAAGGCAATCGAGGCTGGTATTTCTGTATACAACAGAAGCAAGGGTAAACCGATCGTAAACTCTGCAGATGCCGGTGACAGAATTACAAACATCGACCTTGCAGCAGCCAACGATGCGATCTGTATTGCACTGTGCTCTTCCGGAATGGTTGCATCAGACAATGATGAGCGTATGATGCACTGCCAGAACATGCTGGAGAGAGGTCTTGGCCTTGGTATGGATGCAGAGGATCTGTGGTTTGATCCGCTGTTTTTGGTTGTTAAGGGAATGCAGGACAAACAGATGGAAGTTCTTGAGGCGATCAAGCTGTTCTCCGAGATGGGACTGAATTCTACAGGCGGTCTTTCCAACAACAGTAACGGTATGCCAAAGCATATCCGTCCGATCATGGATTCCGCTCTTGTAGCTATGGCCATGATGAACGGTCTTACATCTGCCATCGTTAATCCTAACGATCTTCGTCTTATGGAGACCATTAAATCCTGTGATGTATTCAAGGGCAATACACTTTATGCAGATTCTTACCTGGAGATCTGATCCGGCGTAAGCGGATATTGAGCATTTTTAAGAGGCTGGGGGCTTCGGCCTCCGGTCTCTTTTTAACAAAAATAGTTTAGTCTAACTCCAGACGCCACAGGTGGAAGACAAATAACATTTACGAGGCGAGAAAGGTGGTTGCCGAATGTTTAAGGTAACGTTTGCTTTTGAAAATGGCAGTACGGTAGAAGCATTTGCCAATGCGGGGGATAATCTGCTGGAGGTTGCTCGTGGTGCCAATGTGGCTATCGATGCACCATGTTCCGGAAACGGAGCCTGTGGAAAATGTAGGGTACAGTTAAAAGGCGGAGAACTGGACTCAAAGAAAACGCTTCATATTTCGGATGAAGAATATAAGGCCGGCTGGCGGCTGGCCTGCATGAGCAAGGTCACTGCAGATGTAGAGGTGCTTGTTCCGGACATTGCATCCGCATACAAGAGCCGAATGAAGGTTGCCGACTTAAGCTCGAAAGAGGAAATTGCTATTTTTGAAAAAGCCAAGCATGAAGTAGAAGCAGCCGGCATAGAACTTACAAACAGTCTTGATGTTGTGGAGGTGCACATGGATGTACCGTCTCTGGATGATACCATGCCGGACAACGAAAGGCTGACCCGGGCACTGCGTAAATACATGAATCTGAAATGCATCAGGATTCCGTATTCGGTGCTGAGAAAACTTCCGGATGTACTTCGGAGCAATAAGTTTTCTGTGAAATGTGTGATCCGCACAACACCGGATGACATGTTTGTGTATGATGTTTTTGACAGCAGGGAGGACGTTATCATCGGAGGACTTGCTGTGGATATCGGTACTACTACAGTATCTGCAGTCCTGATCAATATGGAAACAGGAGAAATCCTGGCCAAGAGCTCTTCGGGAAACGGACAGATCCGTTTTGGTGCGGATGTTATCAACCGTATCATTGAATCCCAGAAGCCTGGCGGAAAGAAGAAGCTTCAGGACGCAGTAATCAAAGAAACGATCAATCCGATGATCCATGAAATGTGCAGAAGTATTCATTTTCCGGAAGGACAGATCTACCGGATGTGTGTAGCTTCCAATACAACCATGAATCATCTGTTTGCAGGGATCAATGCGGATCCGCTTCGTATGGAACCGTATATTCCGACTTTTTTCAAAACGAATTCTCTGTTTGCTTCGGATGTGGGGATTGAGATCAATCCGGATGCACATATTATCATGGCTCCGAATATCGGAAGCTATGTGGGCGGGGATATCACAGCAGGTACACTGGTAAGCATGATCTGGAACAGGCCGGAATTTTCCCTGTTTATCGACCTTGGTACAAACGGAGAGCTTGTATTCGGAAATTCCGATTTTATGATGAGCTGTGCATGTTCCGCAGGCCCTGCCTTTGAGGGAGGAGATATCAGCTGCGGTATGCGTGCAACCGATGGCGCGATCGAGGCATGTACCATTGATAAAGAAACCATGGAGCCGACATATAAGATCGTAGGTGATCCGGGGACCAAACCGGTGGGACTCTGCGGTTCCGGTATCATTGATGTGATCAGTGAGCTCTTTATGACAGGGATCATCAATCCGAAGGGCAAATTTGTCCGTGAGGGAAGGAGAGTCCGGCATGACCATTATGGCATGGGAAGCTATGTGATCGCATTTGAGGAGGAAGCTGGTTCTGCCAAGGATGTGGAGATCACAGAGGTGGATATTGATAACTTTATCCGTGCCAAAGGAGCTATTTTCTCGGCCATCCGTACCATGCTGAATTCGCTTGATTTCGATGTTTCCATGATCGATGATGTATATGTTGCCGGAGGAATCGGAAGCGGGATCAATATGGCCAATGCAGTCCATATCGGAATGTTCCCGGATATTCCTCTTGAGAAGTTCCATTACATTGGCAACTCTTCCCTGACAGGAGCTTATCTGATGCTTCATTCCACGCCGGCAGAGAAAAAGACTTACGAACTGGCATCCAATATGACTTACCTGGAGCTTTCCACAGTTCCGACTTATATGGATGAGTTTGTGGGAGCCTGCTTTATTCCGCATACGGAAACATCCTTGTTCCCGTCTGTACAGGAAGAAATGCAGAAGAGATAATGCAGATTAAAATGGCAGAGGTAAAACATGGCTTTTAGTATAAATGACTTGAATTACGAAAAAGACAGCAAGGAAAAAATGCCTTGGAAGCATTATACCGAGGAATTTGAAAAGGCAGATCCGGCAGAAATTGCCGGACGCCTTTCCATCCCTTATGAAGAGGAAAAAAAAGAGCTGACCCTGAACTTCCTGGGGACTGTCTATCACATTTCCTGGCCGGATTTTCAGGTGACTCACGAAGAGGATGATATGGGATTTTATCCTCTTGAGGAAATGCACTATGCAAAAATCCTTGCGATCCGTTTTCTGCTGAACGGGAATCATTCCAGGGGAAGCGGAAAGTTTAAGACCTACAGGGAAATGCCCTGGGGTGAGGTGTATCTCCGTCAGTTTGATGGAAGATGTATCAAGCGGCTGGCCTTTACGTATGGAAACAGGCTTGGGGATTTTAAGGGGATCATGGAACACATCCATGCGGTTTCAGTGGATCATGGAGATATTTCCTATCAGGTGGAGATATTCCCCGGGTATCAGATCCGGCTGATCTTGTGGGAAGGCGATGAAGAGTTCCCGCCATCTTCGCAGATCCTGTTTTCGGATAATTTCCCGGTTTCCTTTTCGGCAGAGGATATGGCTGTTATGGGAGATGTGATCATCGGATCCTTAAAGGCATTTTTGAAATGCCTTTAAAAAGAAAGGAAGTAACGGTGAGGGCACGAAACCGTATGAAGTGAAATTGTTAAGAACAGGATGGGACCTGTTTTTATAGAGATGCAGTTTAAAGGGATTAAAAACTGTAAAAATACCTAAAGGGAGGTAACATTATGGGATTTAAAAGTGACATTGAGATTGCACAGGAGTGCGAAATGCTTCCAATTACCCAGATTGCAGAGAGTGCAGGTATTGATGACAAATATCTGGAGCAGTACGGAAAGTACAAAGCCAAAATTGATTACAGTCTGTTAAGAGAGAGTGACAGAAAAGATGGCAAGCTGATCCTCGTAACCGCGATCAACCCGACACCTGCAGGAGAAGGAAAAACAACAACAACTGTTGGTCTTGCAGATGCAATGCAGAAGATGGGCAAAAAAGTAATGGTAGCTCTTCGTGAGCCATCTCTCGGACCGGTATTCGGTGTTAAAGGAGGCGCAGCAGGCGGCGGCTATGCGCAGGTTGTTCCGATGGAGGATATCAACCTTCATTTTACGGGTGATTTCCATGCGATCGGTGCGGCAAATAACCTTCTTGCAGCAATGATCGACAATCATATTTTCCAGGGCAACGAGCTGAACATCGATCCGAGAAAGATCACATGGAGACGCTGCGTTGACATGAATGACCGTCAGCTTCGTAATGTAGTAGATGGTCTTGGCGGAAAAACAAACGGTATGCCGCGTGAGGATGGATATGATATCACAGTTGCATCTGAGATCATGGCAGTTCTCTGTCTTGCAAGTGACATCAAAGACCTGAAAGAGAGACTTTCCAGGATCATCATCGGATATACCTATGGTAAGGTTGCCGAGCAGAAACCGGTAACAGCCGGTGATCTTCATGCAGAAGGTGCTATGACAGCACTTCTGAAGGATGCGCTGAAACCGAATCTTGTACAGACGCTGGAGCATGTTCCGGCAATCGTACACGGCGGACCATTTGCAAACATCGCTCATGGATGCAACTCCGTAACCGCTACAAAAATGGCTATGAAGCTTGCTGATTATGCGATCACAGAGGCCGGATTCGGTGCTGACCTTGGTGCTGAGAAATTCCTCGACATCAAGTGCCGTATGGCAGATCTGCATCCGAGCGCAGTTGTTATTGTTGCAACCGTACGTGCACTGAAATACAACGGCGGCGTTGCAAAAGCAGATCTTAACAACGAGAACCTTGAGGCACTTGAGAAGGGTATCCCGAACCTTCTGAAGCATGTGGACAACATCAAGAATGTTTACAAACTTCCATGTGTCGTTGCGATCAACGCATTCCCGACAGACACCAGGGCAGAGCTTGACCTGGTTGAGGCAAAATGCAAAGAGCTTGGCGTTAACGTTGCACTTTCCGAAGTATGGGCAAAAGGCGGCGAAGGCGGCATGAAGCTTGCTGAGGAAGTAATCCGTCTTGTTGAGGAGCCGAATGACTTCACATATGCATATGAGCTTGAGGGATCTATCGAGGATAAACTGAACAACATCGTGCAGAAGGTTTACGGCGGAAAGAGAGTTGTCCTTACAGCGAACGCCCAGAAACAGGCGAAACAGCTGGAAGCACTTGGATTTGGCAACTGCCCGATCTGTGTAGCCAAGACACAGTACAGTCTGACAGACGATCAGACAAAGCTTGGTGCACCGAAAGATTTCGAGGTAACCGTACGTAATCTTAAGATCTCAGCCGGTGCAGGCTTCATCGTAGCCCTTACCGGTGAGATCATGACTATGCCAGGCCTTCCTAAGGTTCCGGCTGCAACCAAGATCGATGTAGATGAGACAGGCAAGATCACAGGCCTCTTCTGATCGGATTTTTAGTCATAAAGCAAAAGAATAAAACCGGAGGAGGCTTCTTCGTAAGGAAGGCCTCCAATGGACTCTAAAGAGTGCTGAACATAGAAAAAAGGAGGGGAGTCCTATGGGATTTTCTACCAGTACATGTACTGAATTTGTCGAGGTATTAAGCTCCAAGGCACCAGTTCCCGGCGGCGGTGGTGCATCTGCCCTTGTAGGTGCGGTTGGTACGGCTCTTGGAAACATGGTTGGAAGTCTTACCGTTGGCAAGAAGAAATATGCTGATGTGGAAGAGGAAATGTGGGAGCTGAAAAAGAAGTGTGATCAGCTTCAGAAAGATTTCCTTCATCTGATCGAAAGAGACGCAGAAGTTTTTGAGCCACTTTCCAGAGCTTACGGAATGCCAAGGGAGACAGAAGAAGAGAAGGCCGAGAAGGCCCGCGTGATGGAAGCAGCCCTCAAGGAAGCCTGCTCTGTTCCGATGGAGATCATGGAGAAATGCTGCGAAGCCATTGAACTTATCGTTGAGTTCGGAGCAAAAGGTTCCAAACTTGCGATCAGTGATGCCGGTGTAGGTGCCGCATTCTGCAAGGCTGCTCTTAAGGGAGCCAGCCTGAATGTATACATCAACACAAAATCCATGGCTGACCGTGCGTATGCAGAGGAATTAAACAAAAAAGCAGACGCTATGCTTGAGAAATATACAAAGATTGCAGACGAGACCTTTGACAGTGTTCTCGGAAGACTGAAATAGGAGGA
>CAVIGE010000107.1:0-6724 GCA_963642325.1 Prevotella sp. CAG:279 | reverse complement strand
TCATGTGATGATAGATAGTTCCCTTTTGGGCGTAGATGGAACAGCAGAGATCATGGCGGATATCGTCCGCAAGAGAATGCAGTTATAGAAGGTGGGGATCATTATGGAGAAAACAAAGGTATCAATTGTAAAAACAGACTGTTATGACGAGAAACAGATACACGAAGCAGTAAGAAAGGCAGTAGAGCTTGCAGGAGGAATGGAAAATACCATCAGGCCGGGATGGAAAGTTATTGTAAAACCCAATTTTGCAGC
Source organism: Prevotella sp. CAG:279 (assembly GCA_963642325.1). GTDB lineage: Bacteria > Bacillota > Clostridia > Lachnospirales > Lachnospiraceae > Blautia_A. Next base: position 6,469 of record CAVIGE010000107.1, on the reverse strand, counting down.
AATCCCAAGAGAAAGACTTTCCGGAGCTATCACCCGCTGGGAGGTGACAAAGGCAGTCTGTGACCTGGTAAAAGAAGCAGGCGGTATCCCGGTGATCGCAGAATCCAGTGCTGCCGGTGTTGATACGGAAAAGGTTATCGAGTTTACCGGATACGACAAGCTTCCGGAAGGTGTTGACCCGAAAGACATTGTACTTATCGGAAAATGCACTGTGAAGCTGAAAGACCAGGCAACACATGTTATGGGATGTCCTCCGAATAACATTTTTGTAGAGAGAGGAATTTCCGGTGTGGAGGATGTGAAGAGACGTTATTCTACGGAGGGAGATGTAGACTGATATATGGAGCGAAGCGGGCTTCGTAGCCTGGAATACCTTTCCCCCTCGCAGACTGCCAACGCCAAAGTGTCCCTCCTGGAAAGAATCCTTTTGGAAAGAATCCTTCTGGAGAGGAAGGTTCAGAAGGATATGGTGTAGCGTGCCCCTGCAATGTATTCACGGCTGATATAAAGCGGCTTTCCATCCATACTTTGCATATAAGAATCCAGGAGCATCACAGGGTCTCCAGGGGCAAGGCTTAAGGTCTTGGCCATGTCTGCGGATGCTGTAGTGACAGAAACGGTACTTCTGCTGAAATCGGCAATGGAATATCTATAAGAGGATTTCAGATATTCAAAAAAAGAAGCATTTTCTACAGCGTTGGGATCAAAATCCGGGAAGAGACGCACTGGCAGCCAGGTATGCACATCAATAATCGGGATACCATCAGCCAGAAGGAGCCTCTCCAGGAAAAAAACTTCTTCATCAGAAGCCAGCCCGAGAAAATCAGAAGTTACACTATCTGCGGATTTCCGGCAGAAGGACAGTACGTGAGAACCGGGAATCCGGTCATTCTGGCGGCAGGATTCAGAAAAACTCATATTTTTCTGAGACTCAAATTTGCGGAAGATCATAGGAGATTTTACGAAGGTTCCCTTTCCCTGATGCTTGATAAGATAGCCCTGAGTACAAAGCTCCTCCACAGTGCGCCGGACCGTGATCCTGCTGACCTTATAAAGCTCTGCCAGCTCCGGCTCTGTGGGGATTTTTTCCCCGGGCTTGTATGTTCCATTTTTGATCTGACTGGTAATAATATCCATAAGCTGCTTGTAAAGCGGCTGGATCGAATTTTTATTTAACATAAAAAAATATCCTTTCTGCGATGTTCATAACCAATAGTTTACTATAGTACGGCCGTCTTTGTCCAGTAAGCCTTCTGGCTGTGAGATTTATAATTATTCATAAATAATGAATACGCCCTTTACTATAACGTTATAATATGTTATAGTCTTTGCAAAGGTAAATTGTAAAAGTATAAGTGGAAAAACAGGTATGGAGGATGAAAAATGGATGCAGTAAAAATTGCAAATAAGATCAGTGAAGAGCATGGCACGATCAAAAACGTGTATTTTCTTGCATGTGGAGGCTCTCTTGTGGATCTGTATCCGGGATATTATTTCGTGCGTGCGGAGTCAGCCGTGATGGACGCACAGTGGATCCCGGCCCGGGAATTTGCCTTGACCCCACCGAAGAAGCTTGGAAAAGACAGTCTTCTGGTCATCTGCTCGCACAGTGGAAGGACGAAAGAATGTCTGGAGGCGGCAAACGCAGGAATGGATGCGGGAGCGGCGGTGGTAACTCTGACACATGCGCCGGGATCTGCCTGCGATACAGATAAATGGATCTCCATTGTATATGACTGGGCACCGGGAGTAAAAGAGGCAGAGAAGCCCCAGGGGATCGTTCTCAGGCTTCTCAATGAGCTTATGAAGCTCCAGGAGCCGGGATATACTCTTTATGAGAAGATCGCAGCAGGATTTGACCAGATTGATGAGATCATCGCAAAAGCGGTGAAGGATCAGCAGAATGCGGCATGGCTTTTTGCAGAAAAATACTCCGGGGAGCCGAATCTTTATATCATGGCATCCGGGGCAGCTTATTCACAGGCATATGGTTTTGCCATCTGTTCCCTTCAGGAAATGCAGTGGATGGACTGCGGATATCTGAACAGTGCGGAATATTTCCATGGGCCGTTTGAGGTGACAGATGAGGAGCATCTGTATATTCTGATGATGAGCTGCGGAAGAAACCGTATGATGGATGAGCGTGTTCTGGCCTTCCTCGAGAAATATGGAAAAAAATATGAAGTGATCGATGCAGTAAGGCTGGGAATGACAGCGATCGATGAGGACTGCGTGGAATATTTTACTCCGATGCTTTTCTATGCGATGACAACGGTTTACCGTACTGCCCTACAGGATAAACGTCGTCATCCACTGGATATGAGAAGATACATGGGTGTTGTGGAATATTAAAAAAGATTGCTGTGCCTGTGCACAGAGGAAGGGAAAAAATGAGCAGATATTGTGCAAAACTCCTTGGCTTCGGAGATAATGTTGTGGATATCTATGATCATCTGAAAACCATGTATCCAGGCGGAAACTGTGTAAATGTCAGTGTTTACGGAAAGATGGCCGGGTGTGAAAAAACAGCATACATGGGATATTTCGGAGATGATGACCGGGCGGAGCTGGTCATGGATGTCCTGGAAAAAATCGGCGTGGAAATGGTGAAGTGTAAACAGCTGCACGGTGAGAACGGCTATTCCAGGATCACATTGAAGGATGGCGACCGTGAATTCCTGGATTTCAACGAGGGCGGCATCCGTGGAAAAACACCGTATATCCTAGACCGTTTTGACCTGGAATATATGAAAGGCTTTGATGTGGTACATAGTGGAAATTATTCCTTTACAGAGGGCGAACTCCACAAGATCAAAGAGGCCGGAATCCCGGTTTCCTTTGATTTTTCTGATGATTCCACAGAAGAATATTATGAAAAAACAGCACCGGATGTTACCTATGCGTTCTGTTCCTTTGATGGGAGTGATGAGGAAGCGAAGTCCCATCTGAAAAAAATCATCTCCATGGGACCGGAGCTTGCCATGGCATCCAGAGGTGCAAAGGGCTGCATCCTGTATGACGGTGAGAAATTTTTTGCCCAGGCAGCAGCTCCGCTTACAGAGGTAAGGGATACCCTGGGAGCGGGAGATTCGCTGATCGCATCTTTTCTTACCGGCTATATCGGAAGAACAAAAGCCGGCGTGGACAGGGAAACAGCGATCCGTGAGAGCCTTGAAGAGGCAGCTGTTTTTGCGGCAGGCATCTGTGGCATGGAAGGTGCTTTTGGTTACGGGAAAAAGTATGAATAACAGGAGGGGAAAACAATGAGACGCAATGGAAAGAGCAGGGCTTTTATCTGCTTTGTGCTGTGTATGGTCATGGCTGTACCGATATACTTCAGCAGCACTGTGGCAGTAAAAGCAGCAGAGCAGCAGACCATCATTGTAGGAACGAATGCAGAATATTCACCATTTGAATATCTGGATGATGATGGAAATATCACAGGCTTTGATTATGATCTTATGGAGGCGATCGCCAAAGAAGAGAACGTGAAGCTGGTATGGAAGGATATGCCCTTTGATTCACTGATGGGTTCCATGGAGGCAGGAGATGTGCAGGTGATCGCTGCCGGGATCGGACCTACAGAGGATCGAAAAAAGAGTGTGGATTTTTCGGATGTTTATTACACCGGTACACAGTGCATCATCAGCCGCAAGGACAACCCGATCAAGGATTTTGAGGAGATGTCCGGAAAAACAGTTGCAGTTCTGGAGGGCGCGCAGAGCGATATGATCGCATCCGGTGAGACTACGGATTACGGTGAGGTCAGGGATGCAAAGGTGAAACGATTTAAAAACGCCTCCAGCGCAGTGATGGAGCTGAAAAACGGAGGCGCGGATGCAGTACTGATCGACAATATCATGGCTGAGATCTACTGCAAACAGAATTCCGATCTCCAGTATGAATCTGTACCAAGTACAGCAGAGGATACGGTTTTCTGTATTGAAAAGGGAAATACAGAGCTTGTAACGCTTATCAATGACGGACTTGCAAAGGTTAAAAATTCCGGCGTTTATGATGAGCTTTATCAGCAGTATTTTGTAGATACGCTGGATAACACCGAGGATGTGACAGCTGTAGCGGAAACAGAAGGCTTTCTTGGACTTTTGAGCTTTATTTTCCTTCAGGACAACCGTTGGAAGTTTTATATTAATGGCCTCGGGATCACCCTGGTCGTTTCGCTTCTGTCTGTGATCGTAGGTATCCTCATCGGCCTTGTGGTGGCTCTGGTACGTCTTGGAGCTGCGAAAAAAGGAAGAAGAACCGTTCTCTCCACGATTGCGGATATCTATGTTGATGTGATCCGTGGAACACCGTCAGTCCTTCAGCTGATGATCATTTATTTTGCGGTATTCCACAGCCGGCTGGGATATGTGGCAGCGGTAGTCAGCTTTGGTATTAACAGTGGTGCGTATGTTTCCGAGGTTATCCGTGGAGGTATTTTGTCTGTGGATAAGGGACAGAACGAAGCGGGCCGTTCCCTTGGTCTGGGATACAAAGACACCATGCGTTTCATCATCATTCCCCAGGCAGTAAAAACGATCCTTCCTGCGATGGGCAATGAGTTTATCCAGCTGATCAAAGAAACTTCTATATTAGGTTATGTGGGGATCATGGATCTGACAAAAGCGGCAAGCTATGTTTCTTCCCGCACCTATCAGATGTTCATTCCGCTGATCGTTGCCGGTATCATGTATTATCTGATCGTGAAGTGCCTGAGTATTCTTCTGAAGAGATTTGAAAGGAGACTGAGAGAAAGTGATTGATGTAAAAAATTTGAAAAAGTCCTTCGGGGACATACATGTATTAAAAGGAATCACAACTCACGTGAATAAAGGTGAGTGTATCTGTATCATCGGTCCGTCCGGCTCCGGAAAATCGACTTTTCTGCGGTGCCTGAATCTTCTGGAAAAGCCGGAGGAGGGTGAGATCACTGTAAACGGACAGCAGATCCTGGATCCGAAGCTGGATGTAGATAAATTCAGGGAAAATGTTGGCATGGTTTTTCAGCATTTTAATCTGTTCCCGAATATGACAGTACTGAAAAATATCACGCTTGCACCGGTGCGCCTCGGAAAATGGAATGCAGCAGAGGCAGACCAGAAAGCGAAGGCTCTTCTGAAAAGAGTAGGCCTTGAAGAGAAAGCAGATGTTTATCCCGGAAAGCTTTCGGGCGGCCAGAAGCAGAGGGTTGCGATCGCCAGGGCACTGGCAATGAATCCCCAGGTGCTGTTATTTGACGAACCAACATCAGCCCTTGACCCGGAAATGGTCGGGGAGGTTCTTGAGGTTATGAAGGAACTGGCAAAAGAGGGTATGACCATGCTGGTTGTCACCCATGAGATGGGATTTGCAAAGGAAGTCAGCGACAGAGTACTCTTTATGGATGATGGGGTGATTCTTGAAGACAGAAATCCGGAAGAACTGTTTGGGGATCCCAGAGAGGAAAGGACGAAGGAGTTTCTTTCTAAGGTATTATAGTTTTTTGAAAAAAGTTCTGCTTTGTGAAAGCGGGGAAATTCGCGGGGAGGGGAGGCACTCAAAGTTGCGAAGCCCGCTTCCCCTCCCCACACCCCACCCCTCCGGGCACGCCGTTGTGCTACGTTGTAGAAAGTGTGAATTTATCGGCTTAGTCCTGTATGCTGCTGTACCGGCAGTGTCAGGCTGAGCCGATTTTTTGTTCCGTCGGACGGGAAAGCGGCCCGCGCAGCGGGCCTGTTCCCTGAGATATGACAACCAGGAACAGGTCTGCTTGCAGACCGCCTTCCGTCCGTTTGTATTCATCGGCACAATCCCCTCGTTTCCAGTACCGAAGCATACAGGATTCCGCCAATACACTATCACATACTACAGCGCATCACAGCGACGTGCCCGGAAAGGGGGAGCGCGAGGGGGAAAAACGGGCTTCGTAACTCTGAGTGTCTTTCCCCCTCGCTCAACTTGTATATTATGAAAAACATGCTTTCGGGCTGTTGACTTTGATACCTAATTCTGTTATGTTAAGGTCGTCATGAGAAATGTTATTTACTACTAACTGCGCGGCAGTGAACAAAATAATAAACTGATCAGAGGCATAAAAGAGAGAAAGGATGTGCAACAAATTGGCAAAGGTTAATTTCGAGCAGTGGAATGGTTTTAAGGGAGATCGTTGGAAAGAGAAGATCGACGTTCGTAACTTTATCAGCATGAACTACACACCATATGATGGAGATGCTTCCTTCCTGGAAGGTCCTACAGAAGCAACAGATAAACTCTGGGGTAAGCTTCAGCAGCTTCAGAAGGAGGAGCGTGCCAAGGGCGGCGTTCTCGACATGGAGACAGAAGTAGTAACAGGAATCACAGCATATGGTCCTGGATATATCGATGAGGAGCTTAAAGACCTTGAGCAGGTTGTTGGTCTTCAGACAGATAAGCCTCTGAAACGTGCTTTCATGCCATACGGCGGAATCAAGATGGCAGAGCAGGCATG
>CAVIGE010000106.1:0-6732 GCA_963642325.1 Prevotella sp. CAG:279 | reverse complement strand
TATGTTTCTACTGTATTTCTGAATATCTCTTTTTGGCATCCTGTGAGTGCCGTCCTGTTTTTTATAGCATTTCCCTAATTACTGCTATAGGATAACTGATAAAGTATCGGATTACAATGTTCGTTCCATCAAAAATCCAGTGTAAAAAATGGCAGTTTTACGAAAAAACGCCTCCGGTCTCAAGATAACCGGAAGCGTCCTCTCTTCATCTTATCCTCTGTTGAAGATCAGAATGTAAATTTATCAGCAAAGTAAGCATCAAGCTCTTCGATCTTCACACGAACCTGCTCCATTGTATCACGGTCACGGACTGTAACCGCCCCATCATTTTCAGACTCAAAATCATAAGTGATGCAGAACGGAGTACCGATCTCATCCTGTCTGCGGTAACGTTTACCGATGTTTCCACGGTCATCATACTCACAGTTGTATTTCTTGGAAAGCTGCTGATAAATTTTCTCAGCCCCCTCGTTGAGCTTCTTGGAAAGCGGAAGTACACCGATCTTAACCGGCGCAAGTACCGGATGGAAATGAAGAACTGTACGTACATCATTCTTCTCCGCATCCAGGACCTCCTCATCGTAAGCACTGCAAAGGAATGCAAGAACCATACGGTCTGCACCAAGTGACGGCTCAATAACATATGGAATGTATTTCTGTTTCTTCTCATCATCGAAATATGTGAGATCCTGACCGGATACATTCTGATGCTGTGTCAGGTCATAATCGGTTCTGTCAGCGATTCCCCACAGCTCGCCCCAGCCGAACGGGAACAGGAACTCCACATCTGTGGTAGCCTTGCTGTAGAAGGATGGAAATGAAGGACTGTACGAACGTCGTTCTTCTCTGCATCCAGAACTTCTTCATCGTATGCACTGCACAGGAATGCAAGTACCATACGGTCTGCACCAAGTGACGGCTCGATTACATATGGAATGTATTTCTGTTTCTTCTCATCGTCAAAGTATGTCAGATCCTGACCGGATACATTCTGATGCTGTGTCAGGTCATAATCTGTTCTGTCAGCGATACCCCACAGCTCGCCCCATCCGAATGGGAACAGGAACTCTACGTCTGTAGTAGCTTTACTGTAGAAGCTCAGTTCTTCTTTATCATGGTCACGGTAACGTACTTCGTCATCTTTAAGTCCAAGAGAGCTCAGCCAGTCAAGGCAGAACTTCTTCCAGTATGCAAACCACTCAAGGTCTGTGTCAGGCTCGCAGAAGAACTCAAGCTCCATCTGCTCGAACTCACGGGTACGGAATGTAAAGTTGCCAGGTGTGATCTCGTTACGGAAGGATTTACCAATCTGGCCAATACCAAACGGGATCTTCTTACGGGATGTTCTCTGTACATTCTTGAAGTTTACAAAAATACCCTGTGCTGTCTCAGGTCTTAAGTAAACCGTATTCTTGGCATCTTCTGTAACACCCTGGAAGGTTTTGAACATCAGGTTGAACTGACGGATATCTGTGAAATTATGCTTTCCGCAGCTCGGGCATCCCACTTCATGCTCTTTGATGAAATCCATCATCTTCTCCTGGGACCATGCATCGACACTTCCCTCAATGGCCATGTCGTGCTCTGCGCAGAAATCCTCGATGAGCTTATCTGCACGGAAACGCTCATGGCACTCTTTACAGTCCATAAGAGGATCGGAGAATCCGCCAAGATGTCCGGAAGCGATCCATGTCTGCGGATTCATAAGGATCGCACAGTCAACACCTACGTTGTACGGGGATTCCTGTACGAATTTCTGCCACCATGCACGTTTTACGTTATTTTTAAGCTCCACACCGAGATTTCCGTAATCCCATGTGTTAGCCAGGCCGCCGTAAATTTCAGAACCCGGATAAACAAAGCCTCTGGCCTTTGCAAGAGCTACGATCTTTTCCATTGTTTTTTCCATGATTTCTCTCCTCTTGACTTGCAGCTGATACGCAAATACGCCCGGATAATTCCGGAAAAAGCTGCTTTTTTACATTTTTTGGTCTTATTATACTAGTATCCCTGCTATTTTTCAAGGAAATTTCATTCTATCCATAACGGTTTATCTCATCATCTCCAGGATCTCCAGACTCCGGAAATGCTTATCTGTATTCATCTCTGTGTACCGGTAAATATGTCGTTCCAGTTCCCGGAGCACATCATGGCGCACGGTAAACGTGTACAGACTGGAAAGTGGCGAAACAGCTATGTAGCGCATGGCATACAGGGCGGCTTCTGAAATCCTTTTTCTGTCCATGGCTCTTCCTGCACAATCTCCGCAGAGGATTCCATGCGCATCCTGGGAAAAGAAAACTTCTCCACTTTCATCCTCTGTAAGCTCTCTTCCACAGTCCGCACACTGGAAAATCTGCGGCATGATCCCCTGGATCACCATAATGCGAAGCTCATAAATACAGCGCACCAGCCGATCCTCGATATGAGGATTCAAAATGGCTTTAATGGTTACATAAAGAAGATTCATCATTTCCTTCTCATCCGTTCCCTCCCTGCCGAAATAATCCGCAAGTTCCAGAAAATAATAGCCATAATAAACCCCTGGCTGCCTTGTAGCCAGCTCCACAAACTGGTGCTGCACGCTGACCTGGTTCAGATTATAACTGGATCTTCCCTCATAAAGGGTAAAGCTTCCGAATACAAAAGGACTGGCAGCGGCCATAAAAGGGCTGTTCTGCCTTCTTGCGCCTCTGGCAAAAGCAGAAATCTTTCCCCGCTCCCTTGTGAGAAGAACGATCCGCTTGTCATAATCACCCACAGGCATGGCTGAAAGCACCACTCCCTGTACTGTAATCAGATCACTCATTTTTAGATTTCTTTCTTGTCATATCCAAAGTTTTTGATGAGGAAATCACTGTCACGCCAGTTCTTTGTCACCTTCACCCAGAGCTTCAGATTAACCCTGGCTTCCAGCATCCGCTCCAGCTCATAACGGGCATTGCTTCCGATCTTTTTCAGCATGGAACCCTGTTTGCCGATGATGATTCCTTTATGGGAATTCCTCTCACAGATAATGGTTGCATCAATATCAATGATATTGCTTCTGCCCGGACGTTTCTTCATCCTGTCAATGGCAACCGCGATTCCGTGGGGAATCTCCTCATCCAGTGCATGAAGTGCTTTCTCCCGGATGATCTCCGCAGCGATCTGACGCTGAGGCTGGTCTGTAACCGTATCCTCATCATAAAACATCGGCCCGTAAGGAAGATATTTGAAAATGCTGGGGATAATATCCTGTGTATTATTTCCGCGCAGCGCAGAGCATGGGATGATCTCTGCGAAATCACAGATCTTGCGGTAAGTATCAATGGCAGGAAGAAGCTCTTCTTTTTTGACCGTATCGATCTTATTGATGATCAGGATTACCGGAACACCTACCTTCTGAAGCTGCTCCGCAATGTGACGCTCGCCTGCACCGACAAAGGTAGACGGCTCTACCAGCCACATAATGGCATCCACTTCTTTCAGCGTCCTCTCAGCGACCTGTACCATGTACTCACCAAGCTTGTTTTTTGCCTTGTGGATACCCGGGGTGTCAAGAAATACGATCTGCCCTTCATCACAGGTGTAAACGGTCTGGATCTTGTTTCTCGTTGTCTGCGGCTTATTGGAGGTAATAGCGATCTTCTGGCCGATGAGATGATTCATCAGCGTAGACTTTCCAACGTTTGGCCTTCCGATGATCGCAACAAAACCTGATTTAAAATTATTTTCCATTCTTTATCCTCTCGTATCCTGCTGTACTATTTAACGGACAGCAGGATTTTTAATTAAAAATATCAGCAGCCAATCAGCGGCTTCACTTCCATAAATACATCTTCTGCCCGGGAGATTGCTGTTTCACTTCCCACAACGCAGATCTGCTCATCCGAAAGTACTGCCTCCACAAGTGAAGCCAGTGCCTTTATATCTTCCTTCTGCGCACCCAGGATCTGATCTCTTTCTTTCTGGAGCATTTCTTCCGTAATCCTGGAAAAATAAGCGGCTTTGGAAACACTGCCCTGCATCTGCCCGGTTCTCGGAACATCCTTGTTGCTGATCGTACCAATGATATACTTGGTCATCTCACGCTCATCAGCCTCAAAAGCACGGATATAATCCGGTACTCCCTGGTATACCTCAAGAGTTCTCTTAAGATGCGGATCGCGGTAGGATACCAAAAAGCTCTCCCCGCTTCTCTTGAAGCCGCTCATACAGCCATATGCGCCACCCTTGACACGGATGTTGTTCCAGAGATAATCATAGCTCAGGATCACCTTCAGGATCTCAAGAGCACCCGTGTACTCCATGCCTTTTTTGCGGAAATTGCCGTTCTGTGACACATACTGAACCTGACCGGAGGTTTTGAATGCCTCATTTTTCTTCGTGCAGGCCGGCTGGATGGACGGCTTTTGTTTCTGTCCGACAAACAGGACTTTTCTGATCTCGCCCGCCTGTGCCATCACTGCCTCCAGGGACTCTCTCTCTCCTGTGTAGCTCACGCAGAAATTCTCCGGACGAAGTACCTCTTCCATCACCTTGCGAAGCTTTTTCACGATCTCGTCCCTGCAGCTGTCAAAATTCTTCTCCAGCTTCTCAATAAACTGATAATAACCAATTCCTGCCATCTCATCCTGGAATGCAGCCATCGGAGAAGCATAGGAAGCACCGCGGAGAACTGCCGTGGAATGTCCTGCACTTACCAGATTGGCCTGTGCCCTGGACTTCACCCTGGCTATGATCTCATAAAGACGTTTGGTATCATCCAGCTTTGAAGTTGTAAGAACCTCTCGGACCATGGAGAACATGAAATCCATCTCCGGATATAAGGCCTTTCCTCTTACTGCAAACATGGCACGGAATGCATCGGTATCTGTTGCATCATCAAAAACCTCGATTCCATAAGCAATTCCGCCGGTTCTTTCATTTACCTCGTTGAACAGCTCACCGTAGCTGTAGTTCTCCGTATCCACAGCACCGAGGACGGATTTCAGAAGTCCGAGATAATGTACAGTGTCTGTGTCAAAATCATGGATCTCAAAAAGAAGATCTGCGTATCCGATTCCATTGGTGCATACATCATGATACAAAAACAGACTGTCATCTACGAAGTGCTCCTCATTGCTAAGTCCCGTGATCTCCTTTCTGATATCTTCCCTGGAAAGCATCGGGATGCAGGTCAGTGCTTCCGGATCCTCCCCGGCTTCCTGATATGCATCGAGAGCTTTCGTCCGCTCTATCATCCGGGTAAGCTCTTCATCAGAAAGACTGCGGCGGTAGTTCTCCAGTTTCTCCTCAAGCTCCTGATCCCTTTTTGCCGCAAGGCCGCGTTCAGGTACCAGGGAAAGAATGGAACCGTGGGTATTATCCAGAAGATACCTGCGGATCAGATCCTCGAAATATCCCTTCTCAACTGCCTTCTTAAGGAATGCAAAGCCTTCCAGAAGCTGTACCTCGCCAAATGGCTTCTCCTCGTCATACAGCCAGCTGCTTAAGATATCCAGTCCATACATCAATCCCTTCGGGTAGGAAGAGAAATCTGCCTCACGGAAACGGAACTCATAGTAGTTGATTCCGGCTTTTACTGCCTTTTTGTCAATTCCTTCCTCCGCGATTTTCGCAAGGGTCTCACGGATCACTTTGACAAATTCCTCTTTCTGGCTCAGGTTCGCGCCCTTTGCCACAATGGAGAAATAGGTCTGCTTGATTCCATCCTCAAAGGAACCGTAGATATCCTTACCGATTTTTGCATCCAGAAGAGCCTGCTTCAGTGGTGCTCCCGGTGCACTTAAAAGTGCATAGTCCAGAACTTCAAATGCAAGGCTTAAATTGATATCCTCCGCCTGTCCCACAACCATATTATAGGAAAGATAGGTATTATCCTCTTCCCCCTCATTCTCTGCAACCGGATAATTCTTCCGGATATCCCTCACCTCGGCAAAAGCCTTCTGGTCTTCGATCCGTGAATCAATGGCAAGGGCATCAAAAGCAGAAAGATAATGCCCGTCAATAAATTTCAGCTTCTCTTCCATGTCCATGTTTCCATAAAGATAAATGAAGCTGTTGGACGGATGATAGTAGCGTCTGTGGAAATCCAGAAAATCCTCATAAGTCAGATCCGGGATATTCACGGGATCACCGCCGGACTCGCAGCCATAGGTGGTATCCGGAAACAAAGAGTTCATGATCTCACGCTCCAGAACATCATCCGGTGAGGAAAACGCCCCCTTCATCTCATTATAAACAACTCCGTTATATTTGAGCGGTCCCTCTTTGTCCTCAAGGTGATAATTCCAGCCTTCCTGCCGGAAAATCTCTTCTTTTTTGTAGATATTCGGATAAAATACCGCATCCAGATATACATGCATCAGATTCTGGAAATCACGGTCATTGCAGCTTGCTACCGGATAGCAGGTTTTATCCGGGTAGGTCATTGCATTGAGGAAGGTGTTGAGAGAGCCTTTGACCAGTTCTACAAAAGGATCTTTCAATGGAAATTCCCGGGATCCGCAAAGTACACTGTGTTCCAGGATATGTGCGACACCTGTGCTGTCCTTTGGCGGTGTACGGAATGCAATATTAAAAACCTTATTCTCATCGTCATTTTCGATGAGCATCACTCTGGCTCCTGTTTTTTTGTGGCGCAGAAGCCATCCTTTGGAATGAATATCCTGAAGAGCCTCCTCTTTCAGGACTTCATATGTGTTCAGATGATTCGGATTCATTCTCATTAACCTCCTGAATATTCGG
>CAVIGE010000105.1:0-6806 GCA_963642325.1 Prevotella sp. CAG:279 | reverse complement strand
TATCTGTGTAGAATTTATCCATCTTCTTCTCAGCTTTTACATACATGGTTCCGATTGGCTGACGGTTCTTGATGTTTGCGGTATTTCTGCACGCACGGCCAAGAACAACGATCTCAAGAAGCTCTTCCATGTTTGCCTCAAGATCCTTGTCGATCCATGCCTCATTTACCTCCGGATAATCGCAGAGATGGATACTCTCCGGGGCATCTGCGTCAATACTCTTAACAAGATTCTGGTAGATATCCTCTGTCATGAACGGGATCATCGGAGCTGCTGCCTTGGCAACCGTTACCAGTGCTGTGTAAAGTGTCATGTAAGCATTGATCTTATCCTGCTCCATGCCCTTAGCCCAGAAACGTTCACGGCTTCTTCTTACATACCAGTTACTCATCTCGTCCACAAATTCCTGAAGTGCTCTTGCAGCCTCCGGAATCTTGTAGGAGTCAAGATCCGCATCGACAGTCTTCACCATGGTATTCAGCTTGCTGAGCAGCCATTTATCCATAACCGGAAGCTTATCATAATCTAAAGTATATTTAGTCGCATCAAAATTGTCAATATTGGCATAAAGTACAAAAAATGCATAGGTGTTCCACAGAGTACTCATGAATTTTCTCTGTCCCTCTACAACAGCCTTGCCGTGGAAACGGTTCGGAAGCCACGGAGCACTGTTGATGTAGAAGTACCAGCGGATCGCATCTGCACCGTATTTGTTCAGCGCATCGAACGGATCTACGGCATTTCCCTTGGATTTACTCATCTTCTGTCCGTTCTCATCCTGTACGTGTCCCAGAACGATCACGTTCTTATATGGAGCCTTGTTGAAAAGCAGTGTAGACTCAGCAAGAAGGGAGTAGAACCATCCTCTTGTCTGGTCAACAGCCTCGGAGATGAAGTCTGCCGGGAACTGCTGCTCGAACAGGTCTTTGTTCTCAAATGGATAATGATGCTGTGCAAAAGGCATTGCTCCGGAATCAAACCAGCAGTCAATTACCTCCGGTACACGGTGCATGGTCTTACCGCAGTCCGGGCACTTCATAGTGATATCATCAATGTATGGGCGGTGAAGCTCGATGGTCTTCGCACGCTCGTCACCACTCTTTTCATAGAGATCCTGACGGCTTCCTGCGGATTCCATATGTCCGCACTCACACTGCCAGATATTCAGAGGAGTTCCCCAGTAACGGTTTCTGGAAATACCCCAGTCCTGAACGTTCTCAAGCCAGTCACCGAAGCGTCCTTTACCAATGCTCTCCGGGATCCAGTTGATGGTATTGTTGTTGCGGATCAGATCATCCTTTACTGCTGTCATCTTGATGAACCAGGACTCACGTGCATAGTAGATAAGCGGTGTGTCACATCTCCAGCAGTGCGGATAATCATGCTCGAATTTCGGTGCATCAAAAAGCTTGCCCTCTTTGTCAAGATCTGTGAGAACCATCGGGTCAGCTTTCTTTACGAATACGCCGGCATATGGTGTCTCTTTGGTCATGTTACCCTGTCCGTCTACGAACTGTACGAACGGAAGGTCATAATCACGGCCAACACGGCTGTCGTCCTCACCAAATGCAGGTGCGATATGAACGATACCGGTACCATCGCTCATGGTAACGTAGTTGTCACAGGTTACGAAATGAGCCTTTTTGTGTTGTTTTTCTGCTGCCTCTCCTGCACATGCAAAAAGCGGCTCGTATTCTTTACGCTCAAGGTCTGTTCCTTTGTATTTCTCAAGGATCTCGTATGCAGGCTCATCGTCCTTTGCAAGCTTGCCGAGAACCTTGTCAAGAAGTGCCTCTGCCATATAGTAGGTGTAACCGTCTGCAGCTTTTACCTTGCAGTAGATCTCATCCGGGTTTACACAAAGTGCAACGTTGGACGGAAGTGTCCACGGTGTTGTGGTCCATGCCAGGAAATATGCGTCCTCACCGACAACCTTGAAACGGACGATGGCAGAACGCTCTTTTACTGTCTTGTATCCCTGGGAAACCTCCTGTGCGGAAAGCGGAGTTCCACAGCGCGGACAATAAGGAACGATCTTAAATCCTTTATAAAGAAGCCCTTTGTTCCAGATTTCCTTCAGTGCCCACCATTCGGACTCAATAAAATTGTCGTCATAGGTTACATAAGGATGCTCCATATCAGCCCAGAAACCAACCGTAGAGGAAAAGTCCTCCCACATCCCCTTATATTTCCATACGCTCTCTTTACACTGCTGGATGAACGGCTCGATTCCGTACTCCTCGATCTGCTCCTTGCCGTCAAGACCAAGTTTCTTCTCAACCTCAAGCTCAACCGGAAGTCCGTGAGTATCCCATCCTGCTTTTCTCGGAACCATGTAGCCCTTCATTGTACGGTATCTCGGAATCATATCCTTGATAACTCGTGTCAGAACGTGTCCGATATGCGGCTTGCCATTTGCGGTAGGCGGTCCGTCATAGAATGTGTATGTCTCACCCTCTTTACGGCTGTCCATACTTTTTTCGAAAATCTTGTTGTCTTTCCAGAATTTCTCAACTTCTTTTTCGCGGTCAACAAAATTCAGATTCGTGTCAACTTTACGATACACAATTTTTACCTCCTGTTAATAAAAAAGACCCCATCCTGTAAAAGGACGAAGTCTGATTCGCTGTACCACCTGTTACATTATACGGGCCTGTTGTCTGTGGCTCTGCATCTTTCTCTGCAATCAATTCTTATTGATCAATTTTGATTCTGCTGCAGGGTCCTCTGTGCCATGTCTCATGTCCCTCCATGACGGACATTTTTGTATCTGCCGATATACGTTCCCTGTAACGGAGGAAATCCGTCAGCTCTTACTTGGCAGCTGCAAATATCTGCAGGCCACTTCCCGGCTGCAGCCGGTCTGCTTCGGAACTGAAGCTCAGGAGTGATATTCCGCCATACTTACTCGCCCCGGGCTCTCACCATCCCCGGTTCGCTGCCGGCTTTCCATATGACTTACTGTCTCCGTCTTCGCCTTTTCATATACGCTGTATATTATAGGTTGGGGAAATTCCATATGTCAAGTGTTTTTCGGCGGATTTCAAAGTTTTTCCCCTTATATTTCATTGGAACTTTACCCGCGAAAAAGGACTTCCATATTTTTTTCACAGACTGAAAGTAGTTTTTCCAGAGAGAAAGTGGTATACTACTACCGAACCTCGCATTTGTTATTGAAAGGTAGTTAATTTATAATGAACACTATGAAAAAACAATCTCTGCGCCAGATCTTTGCCGGGCTTCTCTGCATGGGAATCCTGATTACAGGTGCACAGCCATGTGCTGCTGCTTATGGATATGATGAATATGGGGATCCCATTGTCACTGCAACTCCTGTTCCGGACGGCCAGAATGGGCAGACCGCTCAGGTCACGCCTGCCCACTCCAGCTACTACACGCAGGCCGCTGACACAGACTCCATTGACGGATGGCCCACAGGCCCAAACATCGAAGCCCAGGCTGCAGTTCTTATGGACGTAAACACAGAAGCGGTTCTCTATTCCAAGAATGCTGACACCAGGCTTTATCCCGCCAGCATTACCAAGATCATGACAACGCTTCTGGCATGTGAGAATCTAAGTGCCGATGATAATATCGTTGTTTCTGAGAACGCTTCAACGAGTGTAACTGCCGGTGACTCCAGCATCTATGCGGCTCCCGGAGAGGAATTTACACGAAATCAGGCATTAATGGCCGTTATGCTTCAGTCAGCCAACGAAATGTCCGTTGCTGTTGCAGAACAGGTTTCCGGCTCTGTAAAAAAATTCACAGAACTTATGAACTGGCGCGCGAAGCTTTTTGGCTGCAAGAACACTCATTTCAACAATCCGAACGGGCTTCCGGATGAAAACCATTACACCACGGCTTCCGACATGGCCAAAATTGCGAAAGCTGCCTGGCTGAATCCGCTTTACCGTAAATTCTGCACCAAACGATACTACGAAATCCCAGCTACCAATAAGTTCGCCCAGGCACGCCAGCTTCTCAATCATCACAAAATGCTCAAGAACGGCGAATATTATTACGAGGGTGTCCTCGGTGGAAAAACAGGCTACACAGATGCTTCCGGTAATACTCTCGTTACCTACTGTAAACGCGGAAACATGACTCTGGTTGCCGTGATCCTGAATTCAACCTCTGCCGCAAATGCCTAC
Source organism: Prevotella sp. CAG:279 (assembly GCA_963642325.1). Classification (GTDB taxonomy): domain Bacteria; phylum Bacillota; class Clostridia; order Lachnospirales; family Lachnospiraceae; genus Blautia_A. Next base: position 2,652 of record CAVIGE010000105.1, on the reverse strand, counting down.
AGTGACACAGCTTCACTTTTTAATTATGCTTACGAAAATTTTGAAGAAGTGAATATGGATGTCTCCATGGATCCAGTCCCGTTTAAGGTACTCCCATGCGACAAATATATTCTTAAGGATAACGGAAACATTTATCCGTTTTATTACACGAAGAATGTTTATGTGACTTTACCAAAAGGTATCGAAAAATCCATGCTTACCAAACGCCAGGCCGTTCTCCAGAATGCTGTCGGCCCACTGCGTCTGAAAAGTAAATATTACTATAATGATCACATGGTTGGCTGGGGAATGCAGTACGAACGGAATATTGTCTCAGACCTACTTCTCCAGACTGCTTCTTAAAAGCTTCTTGCGGCGGAGTGATTCGTGCTTTTCACGGATCTCATCCGCCGCTTCTGTATCCTCAACTCTCAGGGTTTTTACTCCAAAATATTTTCCATCATCGGTTTTGCGGATGTGGATCTTTCCCACAACAGGACCATGCTCATGGCAAAGTGCAAGACTATAATATACCTTTGAGTTGTTAGTGCTGAACCAGCGTATCTTTCTTTTGGCAGGGCATCTGCAGACCGGACACACGGTGCTGACCATAATTCTGTCTTTCATCAGCCGCTCTTTTGATACGAATTCCCTGGATACGAACTTGTCATGATCTGTGTAGGAAATATAAATTTCCTGCTCTTGTGATTTCGGATTCTGATATACATCCAGGGACGGATGGCGGATCATGCAATCTTCTTTGATCTCCAGAAGGATCCTTGCTGTATAGCTGGCATCTGCCAGTGCCCGGTGAAAATCCCGGTTTTTAGGAAGCTTAAGATAATCTATGGCATATTCCAGTGAACGTCTGGATATTCCGTCCTCGAATTCCACACTGAAAAGCTTCTGCACATTATAATAATGCATCGGCCCAGGTATCAGCTTCAGCAGGTTATAATATTTCATATTCCGCTGAAGCTCCATCACATCCTGGTTCCCCCAGGTAAAAAATCTGTACTCCTGCCCACACCATTCCAGGAAACTTCGGATAGCTCTCGGAAATGGTATTCCCTTCTCAAGCTCATGGTAATCCACGTGGATCACCTCATGAATACTGTCGTGGATCCAATGGTACACTTTGGGCTTGATCAGGCACTGGAACGTATCTATGATCTCTCTTTTTTCATTTAATTTCACCGCCCCGATCTCTATGATCTCAAAAGGAAGCCGACTGTCCGGATGTCTTCTCCCGTCCGGATTCTGGTTCCATTCCAGGTCAAATACAATATAGTTCATGGATTTTTCTGTCCTCTTATATTTCATTTTATTTCCGCTGTTTATCTGCCCTCAAGTATAACAGAGTGGAGATGGAGTGTAAAGCTATTCAGTCTGACGGCTCGAAACATAAAAAAGCCCTCTGCCGGATATGGCAGAGGGGTGGAAAAAAAGGAGTTATATTCATCTATATAAACAAATGCAATGTGCCATTTGGAGTTTTAATATCTGCAATATCCGTTTGGGTTGTTCCGGATATGTTATGATATGTCTATTAATCAATGGAAATAAGTTTCTTTTCTTCTACTTCTTTCTTAGTCTCTTCCTTCGGGAAGGTCAGTTTCAGAATTCCGTTATCATATTTCGCATGGATATCCTCATGCTTGATATTCGCTCCTACATAAAAGCTTCTCGCACAGGTTCCGGAATAACGCTCCCTGCGAACATATTTACCTTTCTCATCGTTCGCATCCTTCTTCTCTTCTCTGGTTGCCTGAATATTGAGATAACCATCCTTCAACTGGATCTTCACATCCTCTTTCTTAAATCCCGGAAGATCAATATCCAGTTCATAATTACCATCTACATCACGGATATCTGTTTTCATCATATCCTTAACCTGCGGATAAACATTGCAGGCACTATGACGGCCTGTAGGATATCCCATGAACTCATCAAATAAATCTTCTCCGAAAATACTTGGCATTAACATAACACATACCTCCTGATCTATATTCGCTGCATGTCATGCAGTCGTCTTATGATTAAGAACCTCTCTGGAAGAACTCTCTTTCTCTCTTCCTTTGTTCTGCATGTACTATAACACGTATTGTTAGCAGTGTCAAGAGGTGAGTGCTAATTTTTTGTGAAGATTTTGTGAAGCCTTGATTTTATGGGCTTCACAGAGGTTTTTCACTTGCTTTCGCACTCGATTTTCTTGATTTGACCACATTTTTACGACAAATCTTTGGAAAAATATATTCGCCTGATTTTCTTACCACATTTTACGACAACCACTTATGGTTTATACCACAGCAGGTACGGTTTCTGGCAGGTTCATTTTGGACATCTCGTTCTCCACATGAGACATTTCAGCGATGTGATTGTAGATATTCATGGTGATCTGTGCATCCGAATGGTCTCCGCTCCGCTACGGTCGATGCTAAACGGATGTCCACCGGACATCCAGCACCCCATGACATACTGCATAACCTTTGAGTAACTGCTGAATATCCTCGCTGTGCAGCCACTCGGAAATAAAATCATAGCAATATGCCTGATGCGGCATGGAAATAAAGCTATCCAGTCCGGCAAGATATTCCTGCCGCATGGTACGGGTAGCAGCGGTCAACAGCAAATGAATTGCCAGCCGTCCGAGGTCTGGTTCTTCCTCTGCAA
>CAVIGE010000104.1:0-6916 GCA_963642325.1 Prevotella sp. CAG:279 | reverse complement strand
AAGAGTGCAAAGGCAGAAGGGAGCTTGACTGCGACACCGACGGGTGGAGCAGGTACGAAAGTAGGACTTAGTGATCCGGTGGTATAAAGTGGGATTGCCATCGCTCAACGGATAAAAGCTACCCTGGGGATAACAGGCTTATCACTCCCAAGAGTTCACATCGACGGAGTGGTTTGGCACCTCGATGTCGGCTCATCGCATCCTGGGGCTGTAGTAGGTCCCAAGGGTTGGGCTGTTCGCCCATTAAAGCGGTACGCGAGCTGGGTTCAGAACGTCGTGAGACAGTTCGGTCCCTATCCGGCGTGGGCGTAGGATATCTGAGAGGAGCTGTCCTTAGTACGAGAGGACCGGGATGGACGGGCCGCTGGTGCATCGGTTAGACTGCCAAGTCTACGGCCGAGTAGCCAAGCCCGGAAGGGATAAACGCTGAAGGCATCTAAGCGTGAAGCCCCCCTCAAGATGAGATATCCCATTCTTAGTGAAGTAAACCCCCTTGAAGACGACGAGGTAGATAGGGCAGGGGTGGAAGTGTGGCAACACATGGAGCTGACTGCTACTAATCGGGTGAGGGCTTGACCAAAAAGCCGAGGAAGCGGGCAAGAAGATGACATCGAGCAACGAAGTTGCGAGATGACCCCCGCTGGAGTATCGGTATGCAGGTTGAATTGATTCAAAAGATTAACCATCAGTAAACATGTATGTAGTTTCCAAGGTACAAACCTTAATAATATTCCTCCTTAGCTCAGTCGGTAGAGCATGCGGCTGTTAACCGCAGTGTCGTTGGTTCGAGTCCAACAGGGGGAGCATGGTGCCATAGCCAAGTGGTAAGGCAAAGGTCTGCAACACCTCTATCCCCGGTTCAAATCCGGGTGGCACCTCTTTGAGAGCCGGAATCAAAAGATTCCGGCTTTTTTTCGGTTCAATTTCCAGATGATTTCAGTTTTTCCTGAATTTTCGGATATTGTGTCCTTGACACCAGTGTTTTAGCGTGCTAAAATACACTCATTACAGAAATCTGGAACGAAGGCGTTTTGCAGTCATGCAAAGCGCCTTTTTTCGTGGAAATATCGTAACTGTTTAGCACCTTCACAGTTACGATATATCTTCTTATAGCAGTTTCAGATGTGAGAGGAGGAGTTTTATGAACGAGCTGATCGAGCATACAGACCATGTCAATGAGCTGCTTGCACGGTATGGGGTTAAATTTGGTATTTACAAAAACAATACATTTAAAGAACAGCTGTTTCCTTTTGATGCGATCCCCCGTGTGATCGAACACAAGGAGTTTGAACGCCTGGAGAAAGGTCTGAAACAAAGGGTAAAAGCCCTGAATATGTTTTTGAAGGACATTTACAGTAAGAAACAGATCGTAAAGGACGGCGTGATACCGGAGGAATTTATTTTTATCTCCAGCGGTTATCTGGCAGAATGCGAAGGCGTGACACCGCCGAAGGATATCTATTCCCATATTTCAGGAATCGACCTGGTAAAAGGAAAAAATAACGAGTGGTATATCCTGGAGGACAACTTAAGAGTCCCGTCAGGAGCCTCATATCCCATGATCGCAAGAGAATTATGCAGACGCTGCTCCCCGGAAACCTTCAAAAAAACAAAGCTGGAAAACAACCGGAATTATGCTGAGCTTCTCCGCAAAACAATGGATTACGTGAATACAGGCGGACACAATGTGATCCTTACTCCCGGAAGATACAACGCCGCTTATTTTGAGCACTCCTATCTTGCAGAAAAAACAGGCGCGCATCTGGTCAACGGCTCTGAGCTGGCTGTAGAAAACGACAGACTGTATTATATCACCGCCTCCGGAAAAAAAGAGCAGGTAGGAGCTGTTTACCGCAGGATTTCCGATGAATACATGGATCCGATGAACTTTAACCCGGAATCCCTGATCGGCATCCCTCACATTTATGATGTATTCCGAAAGGGAAATGTCGCCCTTTTGAATGCACCGGGAAATGGAGTGGCAGACGACAAAGGAATCTATTACTTTGTGCCGAAGATGATAAAGTACTATCTGGGCGAGGAACCGATACTTATGAATGCCCCGACCTACCTGCCGTTTTATGAGCAGGATATGAAATATGTGCTGGAGCATTTTGATGACCTGGTACTTAAGGATGTTGCTGAGGCAGGCGGCTACGGAGTCGTATTCGGCAATTCCATGACGAAACAGCAGAAAGAGGATTTTATTGAGCTTTTGAAAAAAGAACCTCGAAGATTTATTGCACAGGAGGTTATTGATTTTCAGGATCTGGACATCATGGATGAAGGCAGGGCAGTCCCGAGAAAAGCAGATCTCAGGGCATTTGTGCTGACAGGTGAGGAGCCGGTCGTATGGAAAAGCGGCCTGACCAGATTTTCCAGAAATCCGGATTCCTTTATTGTAAATTCTTCACAGGGAGGAGGCTTTAAAGACACATGGGTATTATCTCAGTAGAACAGGCTTCCAGGCTGTACTGGCTTGGAAGATACACAGAACGGGCATATACAACAATACGAATGTTTTTTGACAGCTATGATCAGATGATCGACGAGGAAAAAGATAGCTACCGGGCATTTTGCAGCTCTGTGGACATTCCGGATATTTATCAGTCGAAGGAGGATTTTCTGAAGAGATATCCCTTTGACGAAACCAATCCGGACTCGATTATCAGCAATCTGAACCGCGCCTATGACAATGCCATCGTACTCAGGGAAAATATCAGTACAGAGGCCCTGTCCTACGTTCAGCTGGCTATTTATGAGATGAATAAGGCAGCCCAGAGCCGCGCGCCACTGTTTGAATTACAGCGCGTGCTGGATGAGATCCTGGCATTCTGGGGCAGCATTGATGACCGGATCGACAGTGAAGAGACCAGAAATATCATAAAAGCGGGAAAAAGGATCGAGCGGATCGATCTGTATGCGCGCCTTGGAGCAGATAAAAAGGAAATCCGGCGTGAGGTGCACCGTATGCTTCCGCGCGTAACCAGAAGCGGCCTGCCATACCAGGAGGAAGCACTGAAAAAAGTCAGTGAGCTTGCAGAAGCGGATGATTTGGATTATTATAAGATCGTAACCAATGTGGAGCAGATCCTGATCTGACCGGATCAGGCTGCCAAGAAATACAAAGGAGCGGTGAAACATGCAGTTACGATTTGATTATCAGATGCAGATCCGATATTCAATACCTGTGGAACGCTGTTTTTATACGATCAAATGTATTCCGAAGGATACGGCACGGCAGAAGCTGCTGGAAAAAGAAATTCAGATGGAACCACAGTCAAAGTGGATGGAAGGAACGGACGGATGGGGCAACCGGAAGCTTTATGGGAGCATCCCCAGTGCTCATGACAGATTTCTGTTCCGCATCTGTGGAAGGGTAGAGATCCATCCAGAGATATATGAAGCCGGAAACGAATTGTCAGGAATGTATCGCTATCCCTTTGGGAAATGTATTCCCGGAGCCGGGATCCTTGCATATTTTGGGAGTCTTGGGACGGATGGCTGCGGGAAAGGGCTGGAGAAATGCATCCGGATCATGAATTGTCTGCATCAGGATTTTTCCTATGTAAAAAAGCAGACGCAAGCCTCGACAACCGCAGAGGAGGCGTGGAATCTGGGAATGGGCGTATGTCAGGATTTTGCACATATTTATGAGACCCTGCTCCACCTCGCCGGGATTCCGGCAAGATATGTATGCGGGCTGATGACCGGTGAGGGAGAAAGCCATGCCTGGGTAGAAGCACTCTGTGAGGGAAAATGGATCGGGCTTGACCCGACGAACAACTGTCTGGCAGGTGAAAGCTACATTAAGCTTGGTGATGGCCGTGATGCATCAGAATGTGCCATAAACAGAGGGATTTTGTTTAATGGAGGAGAACAGAGTCAGCATGTGAATGCGATCGTCAGCCGTATCTGAGTGCGTATGAGAAGAAAAAATGAAAAATAAAAAGGATAAGAGAACAGTAGAATGATAGAAACCATTGCGTCTGTAGGACTTCCTGTTGATGAAGTCCTGCGGATCAGAAAAAACAGGATCATGCCGGAGAAGGCACAGTCTTCCATGCCAAGGATCAGCATTGTCACCGGAATCCACGGAGACGAGCTGGAGGGGCAGTATATCTGCTACGAGCTTCAGCGGCGGATACAGAAGGAGAAGGGGCATCTTACAGGCATCGTAGATATTTATCCGGCCATGAACCCTCTTGGAATCGATTCGATCACCAGGGGGATTCCGGCATTTGATCTGGATATGAACCGGCTTTTTCCCGGAAATACCAGTGGAAATATGACAGAATATCTGGCAGCGGAGATCATCCGGGATGTAAAAGGCTCTGACTGCGTAGTGGATATACACGCGAGTAACATTTATCTTACGGAGATCCCCCAGATCAGGATCAACGAGCTTCATGAGGATACTCTGGTTCCTCTGGCAGAGGAGTCAAATGTGGATTTTATCTGGGTACATGGCGCAAGCACAGTGCTGGAATCCACCTTTGCCTACAGCCTGAACAGTACCGGTACGCCGGTGCTGGTGGTAGAGATGGGCGTGGGAATGCGGATCACCCGCTCCTATGGAGATCAGCTGGTGGACGGAATCTTCAGCCTGATGAAAAAACTGGGCATCTGGACAGGAGAGGTGAAAGCCCCCAGAAAACCCATCCTTTCCCGCGATCCGGAGGACGTAAGCTACCTGAATGCAAAGGTAAGCGGTATTTTTATCCCGGAGGTTGAGCACTGGGTAGAATTAAAAAAAGGAGATCTGATCGGCAGGATCGTAGATCCTCTCTCTGGAACCGTCCTGGATGAGGTAACTGCGCCGGTAGATGGAATTTTGTTCACGATCCGGGAATATCCGGTGGTAGGCGAAGGCTCCCTGATGGGACGTCTCCTGAGAAAGGAGGCGTATGGACATGCGTAAACGTATCATTTATCAGATGGACGGACTTTACCGGGATGATTTCCGGGTTACAGGATACGAATTCGGGGAAGGCGAAAATGCCGTGTGCATCGTGGGAAGCTGCCGCGGCAATGAGGTTCAGCAGATCTACTGCTGTTCCAAGCTGGTAAAAAAATTCCGTCAGCTTGAGGCGGAGGGCAGGATCACGAAAGGAAAAAAAATCCTGATCATTCCTTCCATGAACCCCTATTCCATGAACATCCAGAAACGCTTCTGGCCTACCGATAATACGGACATCAACCGTATGTTTCCGGGATATGACCTTGGAGAAACAACGCAGCGGATCGCAGACGGGGTTTTCCGGGAAATTTCCGGGTATCAGTTCGGGATACAGTTTACCTCCTTTTATATGCCGGGAGATTTTGTGCCCCATGTCAGACTGATGGACGAGGGCTATAGCCGGGTAGAACTCGCAGAACGGTTCGGACTGCCCTATGTGGTGCTGAGGAAGGTGCGGCCATATGATACCACGACTTTGAATTACAACTGGCAGGTATGGGACACGCAGGCTTTTTCCCTGTATACAACAGCAACGGAGCGGATCAATCCCAATGGTGCAGGCCAGGCAGTGCTGGCAGTGATGAATTTCCTTTCTGCACAGGGGATCATACAGTATTACGTGCCGTCTCCGATCCAGACAAAGGTGGTTGCAGACACGGAGCTGATACCGGTCCGGACATCGGAATCCGGCATTTTTGAGCCTCTTGTAAAGGCAGGCGAAGCAGTGGCGACAGGACAGCCGCTGGCCAATATCATCCATCCCTATGAGAGTGAGCTGATCGAAACACTCTACGCACCCGTAGACGGGAAGGTATTTTTTATCCATAATGAACCATTAACCTATGCAAATACGGCAGTGATCAAGCTGGTGCAGGGATTTTGACGGTTTGCAGGCCGGGGAGCTTTTTCCCCGGCTTTTTGTTTTCATGGTCTTATTTTTCAAAATACCTTATCATTTTTTTGCGAGGCTTAAAAATGCAGAAAGGAAAATGAGGTGGTATTTATGAAAAAAAGAATTTCCCCTCAGAACAGGTATTAAAAATGTTCAGACAATATGGATATGCGAGAGTTTCCACAAAAGACCAGAATCCGGAAAGACAGTATGCAGCCCTAAAGCTGGCCGGATTAGGCAGGGAAGATATTTATCTTGACCGTTTTTCGGGAAAAGATTTTGAGAGACCGGAATATGAAAAGCTGATGAAAAAATTAAAAAAAGGTGACACGTTGATCATAAAGAGCATTGACCGGCTGGGCCGTAATTATGGAGAAATCCTGGAACAGTGGAGAAGGCTGACAAAGGAACAGAAAGTAAATATACATGTGCTGGATATGCCGCTGTTAAATACAGATCTCAGTCACGAAAACCTGACAGGAATTTTTATCTCAGACATTGTGCTTCAGATACTGGCTTATGTGGCGGAAACGGAGCGGGATTTTATCCGGCAGCGGCAGGCGGAAGGGATCGCCCTGGCCCGAGCAAGGGGAACACATTTTGGAAGACGAAAGAAAGAGCTTCCCAGGGAATTTGAAAGCTATTACCAGCAGTGGAAAAACGGCAGGATATCCATGCGGGAAGCGGCCAGAAGGCTGAATATCAGCCACAGCACCTTCAGAAGGAGATGCATGGATATGGAGGAGGCAAAAATGCAGATCTGACGCTTTCTTATGCGAAAAAAACACTTGCAGAACTAAATGTTCTGTGCTAGAATACAACAAAGCATATTTTCTTTAGTTCTAGTACAGCGTAAATTAAGTATCTGCTATATTGGCGCAGAATGATTTTCTCATATGCAAGGCGGAGGAATGAGGCGTAGCGGTGGCTACGGCGATTGACGACAACGCAGCAGATGAAAAATCAGACAAGTCAATGTGGCGGTTACTTAATATTCGCTGTACTATTCTATCTGAAATTCTAAAATCGGAGAGTATCATATCCTTTCGGAAAATTCATGCTTT
>CAVIGE010000103.1:0-6997 GCA_963642325.1 Prevotella sp. CAG:279 | reverse complement strand
AACGTAGTATCAAATTAGAAACCTCCGTTGTACAATAAATGTGGGTCTAGCAAACTTTTTATACTGCCTTACGCTGTGTCTTCCTTTCATAAGCTCTAATATATCCATTACAATATCCTCTCTTTCGTTCAACTGATTAAACCAAGTATATCATATCATTCTGCAAAAAATTCAATGGTAGAGAAAATCGAGACGATTAAAAATAGATAACCGTGTTTCGGGGGTGAATGAAACATTCACAGAGAGTTCGGGCGAATGAAAATTTAAAATTCTGGCACTCGCCTCTTGACGTGGCTAACAAATAGTGTTATAGTTCTGCTAGAACAAGGAAAAAGCACAGCATTTCCGATATGAGAATACTGGAAATGTTTTTTGTAGAATAGGAGGAAAGCCTATGAATATCAGTAAGTTTACACAGAAATCCGTACAGGCTGTCCAGGATCTTGAGAAGGTTGCTTATGAGTATGGCAATCAGGAGATCGAGGAGGAACACCTTCTGTATGCGTTGCTGACACAGGAGGACAGCCTGATTCTCAAACTAATCGAGAAGATGGAGATCCAGAAGGAATATTTTATTGACACAGTTAAGAAGGCACTGGATGCGAAGGTTAAGGTTTCCGGGGGACAGCTTCACTTTGGACAGTATCTGAACAAGGCACTGGTCAGTGCCGAGGATGAAGCGAAGGCGATGGGAGATGAATATGTTTCTGTTGAGCATCTGTTTCTTTCCATGCTTAAGAACCCAAGCCCGAGTATGAAGAAGATTTTCAACGAGTTTGGAATTACCAGAGAACGTTTTCTTCAGGCACTGTCTACTGTCAGAGGAAACCAGCGGGTTGTCAGTGATAACCCGGAGGCAACCTACGATACCCTGAATAAATACGGCGAGGATCTTGTGGAGAAGGCTAGAAATCAGAAACTTGATCCGGTGATCGGCCGTGATGCGGAGATCCGGAATATTGTACGTATCCTTTCCCGTAAGACCAAGAATAATCCGGTGCTCATCGGTGAGCCTGGTGTTGGTAAGACAGCAGCTATTGAAGGACTGGCACAGCGTATTGTGGCGGGAGATGTACCGGAAGGACTGAAAAATAAGAAGATTTTTGCCCTGGATATGGGTGCCCTGGTTGCAGGTGCCAAGTATCGTGGTGAGTTTGAGGAACGTCTGAAAGCAGTACTTGAAGAAGTGAAGAAGAGTGAGGGTGAGATTATCCTGTTTATCGATGAGCTTCATCTGATCGTTGGTGCCGGTAAGACAGACGGTGCCATGGATGCCGGAAATATGCTGAAACCCATGCTTGCCAGAGGTGAGCTGCACTGTATCGGTGCCACAACTCTGGATGAGTACCGTCAGTATATTGAGAAGGATGCGGCACTTGCCCGTCGTTTCCAGCCGGTTATGGTAGATGAGCCGACCGTAGAAGATACCATTTCCATCCTTCGTGGACTGAAGGAAAGATATGAGGTATTTCATGGTGTTAAGATTACAGACAGCGCACTGGTTGCAGCTGCCACACTTTCCCACCGTTACATTACCGACCGTTTCCTTCCGGACAAAGCTATTGACCTTGTGGATGAGGCCTGTGCACTGATCAAAACAGAACTGGATTCCATGCCTACAGAGCTGGATGAGCAGAGACGTAAGATCATGCAGCTGGAGATCGAGGAGTCTGCCCTGAAAAAAGAGACAGATAATTTAAGTAAAGAGCGTCTGGCTGATCTGCAGAAGGAACTCGCCGAAATGAGAGATGCTTTTAATACCCAGAAGGCTCAGTGGGATAATGAGAAACATTCCGTAGAGAAGCTTCAGAAGTTACGTGAGCAGATTGAGGATGTCAATAAACAGATCCAGAAAGCTAAACAGAATTACGATCTGGAGAAAGCGGCAGAGCTGCAGTACGGAGAGCTGCCGAAGCTTCAGCAACAGATGGAGGTTGAGGAGAAACAGGTTAAAGAGAGTGACAGAAGCCTGGTACACGAGGCTGTCACGGATGATGAGATTGCCCGTATCATTTCCAGATGGACCGGTATTCCGGTAACGAAACTGACTGAGGGCGAGAGAACCAAACTTCTTGGCCTTGAGGATGAGCTTCATAAACGTGTGGTAGGACAGGATGAAGGTGTCCGTCTTGTAACCGATGCGATCCTTCGTTCAAAAGCCGGAATCAAAGACCCGACAAAACCGATCGGTTCCTTCCTGTTCCTTGGACCAACCGGTGTTGGTAAAACAGAGCTTGCAAAAACTCTGGCTGCCACACTGTTTGATGATGAGCAGAATATGGTCCGTATCGATATGAGTGAGTACATGGAGAAATATTCCGTGTCCCGTCTGATCGGAGCACCTCCAGGATATGTCGGATATGAGGAAGGCGGTCAGCTGACAGAGGCTGTTCGAAGAAAACCGTACAGTGTTGTTCTTTTCGATGAGATTGAGAAGGCGCACCCGGATGTATTCAACGTGCTTCTGCAGGTACTTGATGATGGTCGTATCACAGATTCTCAGGGACGTACGGTTGACTTCAAGAATACGATTCTTATCATGACATCGAATATTGGTTCTCCGTACCTCCTTGATGGCATCGATGAAAAAGGTGATATCAAGCCAGAGGCACAGGAACAGGTTATGAAGGATCTTCGTGGACATTTCCGTCCGGAATTTCTGAACCGTCTGGATGAAACGATTATGTTCAAGCCTCTGACCAAGGATAATGTCGGCAAGATCGTAGATATTATGATCGGGGAGCTTAGTAACCGTCTGGCAGACCAGGAGCTTTCACTGGAACTTACAGATGCTGCCAAACAGATGGTAGTAGACAATGGGTATGACCCGGTTTACGGTGCCCGTCCGCTGAAACGTTATCTCCAGAATTACGTGGAGACACTGACAGCCAAGAAGATCCTTTCCGGCGAGGTACATGCCGGAGATACGATCGTGCTGGATGTGAAAGAGGGAGAGTTTACCGTCAGCACAAAATAAAAAAATCCTCCGAACTCTTGACAAAAGGAAAATTTGGTAAGATAGTAAATCTGGTACTTTATAAGTGACAGCTTTCAGGATGCCAGAAAATAATATAATGATTTATAAATATCAGACAAAAAAGGATGGAAACAGATTATGATACCAAAGGATCCGGTAATGCTTTTAAGTTACGTAAATACACAGCTGCGGGATTTTTACAGATCCCTGGATGCTTTCTGTGAGGACAGAGGTCTTGACAGAAAAGAACTGGAAGATAAGCTTGACATGATCGATTATGTTTATGATCCGGCTGTGAATCAGTTTGTATAAGAAAATCAGGAACAGGAAATGGTGACGATGAAATCGGAAGAAGTTTTTCAGAAGATAACAGAAATATGTCAGCAAAATGGAGCCATGAAGGTTATTCTTTTTGGATCAAGAGCTAAGGGTGTTGCAAGAGAAAGAAGTGATATTGATATTGCTGTATCAGGAGTTGCGGATATGGAAAAACTTCAGGAAGAAATTGAGGATATTCCGACTTTATATACGGTAGATCTTGTAGATCTGGACACCTGTGAAAATCAGCAGCTGTTGGAGGATATAGAGCAATATGGACGAAAAATTTACGAAAAGGTATGAGTCCTTTAAGAATTCACTTGTATTATTAAGTGAGGCGAGAGAACGAGATATGGAGGATTCCTTTGTATTAAGCGGTACAAGTGCGAAATTCAGCATTACCTTTGATCTTGCGTGGAAAGTGATGAAGGATATTCTGGTTCAGTATTACGCTATCACCGGTTTTGTGGCAGGATCACCGAGAGAGGTTTTGCGTGAATCATTTAAAGCGGAGCTGATTCAGGGTGATGAATGGATGAATATGCTGAAAGTCTGTAATCAGCTGGCACATGATTATGACGGAGTTATTGTGAAGAAGTATTGTCATATCATTGTTGATGAGTATATTGGAAAATTTGAAGAATTTCAGGGAAAAGTGGATGTTCTGTTAGAAGGAATATAGAAAAACAATAGAAAATAAGAAATACCCGTTTTGGAAAAAACTTAAATTCCAAAGCGGGTATTTTTGTGTGAAAATACGAAAAATAGATTAGCTTGGCAAATTAATTAATGGCGTTCGGCTTTATTTTTGGCAACTTATAAATCTTAAAAAAATGTAAAATTCACAAAAATCAGTTGCATTTTTTATGCAGATGTATATTATATATAGTTAGCCGACTAATTAAAGGAGAGGCTTGCTGCTTTGAGAAAAATTAAACGGTAAGAGAGGAGTGACAGCGTGTTTTGCGAGAAGGAAGATGAGAAAGAGAAGCAGAGCAGTTTTTTGTCTCTGTTTATGAAGGTAGACCGTCATTTTATGACAAAATGTTTTGGCCAGATGCAGGAGCTTGGGATTTATCCAGGTCAGATCCCGGTACTGGGCCTGGTTGCAAAAAAGGATGGTTTGAGCCAGCGTGAGCTTGCAGAAATTCTGCGTATTAAACCGCCAACAGTGAATGTATCTGTGCAGAGACTGGAGAAGGCCGGTTTCCTCTATAAGAAACCAGATGAGAAGGATCAGCGTGTCACCAGGATTTACATGACAGAGAAAGGAAAAGAAACCAAGGCAAAAGCCCTGGAGCGGATACGTAAGAATGAAGCAGTAATGCTGGAAGGCTTCAGTGAGGTGGAGCAGTGCCTGCTGCGGAGATTTCTGGAGCAGATCCTTGAGAATATTGACAAGATCCGGCAGGAGGAACCGATAGAAAGCCTTCAGCCGGAAGAGATGACAGAAAGGAAGGAAATGAAACGTGATTAAACTGATGAAGTATCTGAAAAGATCCGCAGGTTACATCGTGATCATCATTGCGCTTCTTTTTCTTCAGGCATACTGTGATCTTTCCCTGCCGAATTACACATCCAATATCATCAATGTGGGAATTCAGCAGAAGGGTATCGAAGACAGTGTCCCTGAGAAAATCAGAAAGACATCCATGGACAGCCTGAAGCTGTTTATGGAAGATGCAGATGCGAAAACCGTGGATGAGTTTTACGAAGAAGATGGAGATAACCTGATATTAAAAGATAAGATCTCCAAAGATGACAGAGAAGAGTTGAACAATATTTTCGGAAAACCGATGGTGATCGTTTCCACTCTGGCATCCGACAGCGAAGAGACAAAAGCTGCTCTTGCGAAAATGGGAATCCCGGAAGGCGTGGAGCCGCTGACAGCTCTTTCCCAGATGCCGGCAGAGGCACTGGCTGCCATGAAAGAGCAGGTCAGCGAAAAGATCGACAAGATGCAGGAATCCATCATCACCCAGGCAGGAGTTTCCTACGTCCGTGCAGAATATGAAGCTATGGGTGAGGATATAGATGCCCTCCAGATGAATTATATGAAAACAACAGGTATCCGCATGGTGCTGATGGCACTGGTCACGATGATGGCGGCTGTATGTGTGGTATTTCTTTCATCCAGAGTGGCTGCATCCCTGGGACATGATCTTCGTGGACTGGTCTATAATAAAGTAATCGGATTTTCCAGCAGAGAATATCATAAGTTTTCCACGGCATCCCTGATCACGCGATGCACCAACGACATCCAGCAGATCCAGCAGGTAATGTCCATGATGTTCCGTATCGTACTTTATGCCCCGATCCTTGGAATTGGCGGTGTGATCCGTGTGCTTCAGACGGATTCCTCCATGACGTGGATCCTGGCAGTTGCCATTGTGCTGATCATGGCATTTATGGCAATGCTGTTTAAGATCGCCATGCCGAAATTTACAGCTTTGCAGACCATGGTAGATAGGCTGAATCTGGTAACAAGAGAGATCCTTACCGGAATTCCGGTTATCCGGGCCTTCAGCCGTGAGAAGCATGAGGAGGAGCGTTTCGAGGAAGCGAATATCACTCTGACAAAAACAAACCTTTTTGTAAACCGCTGCATGACTTTTATGCTGCCGGTGATGATGCTGATCATGAATGCGGTTTCCGTGCTGACCATCTACAGCGGTTCTTATGCAGTTGATAACGGAACCATGCAGGTTGGTGATGTAATGGCCTTCATTCAGTATGCAATGCAGATCATCATGTCATTTCTGATGATCACAGCCATGTCCATCATGCTTCCGAGGGCGAATGTATCTGCACGCCGTATCAATGAGGTGCTGGAGACAGAAGTCAGTGTTCATGATCCGGAGAAGCCGGTACAGCCATCTGAGAATATAAAAGGCACGGTGAAATTTGACCATGTAAGCTTTGCATATCCGGAAGCAGGCGAGAATGTGCTCGAAGATATATCATTTGAAGCTAAAAAGGGCGAGACTGTAGCAATTATTGGAAGTACCGGAAGTGGTAAGAGTACACTGATCAACCTGATCCCCCGTTTTTACGATGTAACAGAGGGTTCTGTAAAGATAGACGGTGTAGATGTCCGGGAAATGACACAGAAGGATGTACGTGACCGGATCGGCTATGTTCCGCAGAAGGGCGTGCTTTTCTCAGGAACCATTGATTCCAATATCCGTTATGGAAAAACGGAAATTTCGGAAGCAGCGGTGAAAAAAGCGGCAGAGGTTGCCCAGGCAACAGAGTTTATCGATACGAAACCGGAGGGTTATGATTCGCCGATTGCGCAGGGCGGAAGCAATGTTTCCGGCGGACAGAAGCAGAGACTTTCCATTGCGAGAGCGATTGCAAAAGATCCGGAGATATTTATCTTTGATGACAGCTTTTCCGCACTGGATTTCAAAACAGACAGTACACTTCGAAAAGCACTGAAAGAATATACAAAAGAAGCAACAACCATTATCGTGGCACAGCGTATCAGTACGATCCTGAACGCAGATAAGATCATTGTACTGGACGATGGACATATGGCAGGAATCGGAAGCCATAAGGAGCTGATGAAGTCCTGCGAGGTATATCGTCAGATTGCCATGAGTCAGTTATCAGAGGAGGAATTGGCATGAGTCAGCAGAGAAGAAGAGGCCCTATGGGCGGACGCGGAATGCAGCCAACAGAGAAGGCCAAGGACTTCAA
>CAVIGE010000102.1:0-7086 GCA_963642325.1 Prevotella sp. CAG:279 | reverse complement strand
GTCCTGACTGAGAACGGAATCAAGGTAACACGTACCAATAAGCTGGAGCAGCCGTCTCCGAACCTGATGGACCTGATCCTTGGCCACAAGATCGATGTTGTCATCGATACGCCGCCACAGGGTGTTGAGCATCAGAAGGATGGCTTTGTGATCCGCCGGAATGCCATCGAGACAGGTGTGAATGTACTTACAAGTCTTGATACTGCAGAGGCACTGGTTACAAGTCTTGAGAATACAGACCTGAACAACCTGACGCTGGTAGATATAGCCACCATTGACAACCGTTGATGAGAACGAAGGGAAAACGTAAATTTTATGAAATAAAAGATTTCAAAGTTTACGAATTGCCAAATATGTAATATACTGATAGGGACGGGGCCGCTATTTACACATCGGTCCGGTCCTTATCTTGTTTCAGAAAGGAGTCAGCATGAGTTTTATAGAGTTACTGAAGGTTATACTTCTTGGTATTGTGGAGGGAATCACAGAGTGGCTTCCGATCAGCAGTACCGGACACATGATCCTGGTTGACGAGTTTATCAGGCTGAATGTGTCCGCGGCATTTATGGAATTTTTCCTGGTTGTCATCCAGCTGGGCGCGATCCTGGCCGTTGTTGTTCTGTACTGGAATAAGCTGTGGCCTTTTTACATAAGACCGCTCCCGAAGAGAACAAGAATAGCCCTTCGTAAGAAACCGGCAGTATCCAGGGCAATCCTTACATTCATCGAGCGGTACTGTGATAAGGATAAATGGATACTCTGGTTTAAGATCCTGGTGGCATGTCTGCCGACAATCATCATTGCACTGCCGTTTAATGATATCATTGAGGAGAAATTTTATAATTACGTTGTGGTTGCCATTATGCTGATCGTTTATGGTATCCTTTTTATTGTGATCGAGAATTATAATAAGAGACGCAGACCAACCTGTACCAGACTTGATAATCTTTCCTTTAAGACAGCACTGATTATCGGCTGCTTCCAGGTGCTTTCCGTGATCCCGGGAACGTCCCGTTCCGGTTCTACTATTATCGGAGGTATCCTTGCCGGAACCTCCCGTACTGTCGCAGCTGAGTTCACATTTTTCCTGGCGATTCCGGTTATGTTCGGAGCCAGTCTTCTGAAGCTTGTGAAATTCGGTTTTGCATTCAGCACCACGGAGCTTATCGTTCTGATCGTGGGAGTTGTGGTATCCTTTGTGGTATCTGTCTTTGCAATTAAATTCCTGATGGGATACATCAAAAAACATGATTTCAAGGTATTTGGATGGTACAGAATTATTCTCGGTATTCTGGTACTTGGCTACTTTATCGGAAAGACGTTACTGGGTGGTGTTTGAAAATTCAAACACGCTCTGGCATAAAGCATTATTCAGGAGGTAATATTATGAAATATAAGAAGATCATGCTCGCACTGACAGCAGCGGCAGCACTGACGGCAGCAGGCTGCGGCAAATCATCATCAACAGAGGCGGAGGCGACGCCGACACCGGTTCCGACAGCAGTTCCTACTGCAGCACCGGCTACAGTAAGTCCGCTGCCGACATCAACACCTGCGCCGAAGCTGATCGGTGTGAAGACAAGCACTGCGAAATTTGTATACATCACCAACAGTACGAATGGCGAACTCCGTGAGATATATCTCCGTGCAGCCGGCGGAGAAGAATGGGGTAAGAATCTTGTACCGTCAGAATCCACGATCAAGGATGCAGAGCAGGTACAGATGTATTACACACCGGATTCAGCAGTAGATGCGATCTATGACATGAAGATCGTAGACGGAAATGGAAATGCTTATGAGATCTATAGTGTGGAGCTTGGTGATATGGAGAAGGCAACTCTTAAGCTTGACAATGGAGAGGCATATCTCGCTTACACAAGCCTCGCTGATAAATCTGAGAAGAGTACGCTTGGCAATGTACAGAAGGAGAGCGATGATGCAGACAGTACAGATTCTACAGACAGTACTGATTCCGCCAGCATAACCGATTCATCCTCTGACAGCGCAGACTACAGCTACGATAACAGTGATAATACAGATTATGATAACACAGACTATGATAACAGTGATGATGGAAGCGATGACAACAGCGGTGACAGCAGTGATAACGGAAATGGCGGAAGCACGGACAACAGTGGGAGCGACAGCGGCGATGACGGCAATTATGTAGATGACAGCAACAGCGGAAGCGGCGATGATGTGATCGATGACAGTGACGATGGCGGTGACGGAGACATTGTCTGGGATGACAGCGGAAACTGGTCAGAGGAATAATAAATTGACAAGAAACTTTCATTTCGGTAAAATTAGACGAAACCATTCAAAACTGAATGAAACCGAACGAAACGAAAAGGAGAGGAACCAGAAGATGAAGAAAAAAATCGCAGTAGCTTTAACAGCAGGAATCTTAACAGCAGGACTTATGAGCGGTAACGTGTTTGCGGCAGACACAGAAGTAAAGGGTGACAAGGAGCTTAAGGGCGAGGTTTACGCATTTATCGCAGCCAGCCTCAGCAATTCCATGGAAGAGATCCAGAAGGATTTCAATGAGCTTTATCCGAATGTAAGCATTTATTACAGTGCAGACAGTTCAGGTACACTGCAGACCCAGATTGAGGAAGGCGCACGCTGCGATCTTTTCTTCTCGGCAGCAGACAAGCAGATGGACGCACTCACAGAGGAAAAACTGACAAAAGAGGACACAGTGGTTGACCTTCTCGAGAATAAAGTCGTACTTATCAAACCAAAGGACGGTGAGACTAAGGTAACCGGATTTGAGAACATCACAGATGCAGAGAATATGGCACTTGCAGGAGAGGATGTTCCGGTTGGACAGTACTCCCGTGAGATCTTTACAAATCTTGGCATCATGGATGATGTAAACAAGATGGAGATCAACGAGTGCAAAAATGTAACTGATGTACTTGCAGCAGTCAGCGAGGGAAGTAATGAAGTTGGTGTTGTATATGCAACAGATGCGGCATCCGTTGCTGATAAAGTAGATATCATCGCAGAGGCACCGGCAGACAGCCTTCAGACTCCGGTACTTTATCCGGTAGGACTGATCGAGGATAAAGAGGCTTCCGAGGACGATATCAAGGCAGCTGAGGCATTTCTTGATTATGTAGAGTCTGATGCAGCGATCAAGGTATTTGAGGATTATGGATTCGCAGCATATGACGCAGATGCAGCTGAGGATAAGGATGCAGAGGAAACTGCTTCTGAGGATACAGACAGCACAGAGGCTGACAGGGACAGCACGGACTCAGCAGACAGCACAGCTAAATAATGACCTGTGCAGAACTGGAATAAAATATGGCAGAGTTTTTAAAAGAAGTAAACTGGAGTCCGCTCTGGATTTCCTTAAAGACAGGCCTGGTAGCCACTGTGATCGCCTTTTTCCTGGGAGTATTCTGTGCCAGAAAGATCATGAAGCTGCGGCCCGGTGCGAAAGCAGTACTGGATGGGATCCTTACGCTTCCGCTGGTGCTTCCGCCAACAGTGGCAGGCTTTTTTCTGCTTCTGATCTTCAGCCTGAAAAGACCGTTTGGAAGCTTTCTTCTGGAGAATTTTGATATCAAGATCGTGCAGACCTGGAAGGGCTGCGTAGTAGCGGCGGCAGTGATCGCTTTTCCGCTGATGTACCGCAATGCGCGGGCAGCCTTTGAGCAGGTGGATGTGAACCTTATTTATGCAGGGCAGACACTTGGAATGAGCGATAACCGGATTTTCTGGCGGGTGGTAATGCCGGCGGCCGGACCGGGGATCGCTTCGGGAACGGTGCTGGCTTTTGCCCGCGCCATAGGTGAGTATGGAGCAACCTCCATGCTTGCAGGAAATATCCTGGGAAAAACGCGAACGGTTTCGGTTGCCATTGCAGCGGAGACAGCAGCCGGTAATTATGGAACGGCAGGCTTCTGGGTGGTTGTGATCGTGCTGATCTCCTTTGTGATCGTGGCACTGATCAACATTGTGTCCGGAAGAGGAATGAAGACAAGAAGGTGGATCTGATGGCAGTCAGCGTAAATATTGAAAAAAACTTCCGGGATTTTTCCCTGAAGGTAGAATTTGAAGGCAGCTCGGCGGCTATCGGACTTCTTGGAGCGTCCGGCAGCGGAAAAAGCATGACCCTCCGCTGTATAGCAGGGATTGAGACCCCGGATAAGGGCAGGATCACGATCAATGGAAAAACCGTCTTCGATTCTGATGCAGGGATCAATCTGAAGCCTCAGAAGAGACGGATCGGCTACCTTTTTCAGAATTATGCACTTTTCCCGACAATGACTGTGGAGCAGAACATTATCTGCGGCTGCCGTGGTGAAAAAGCCTCTGCCCGGGGAAAAGTGGCAGACCTGATCCGGCGATATCATCTGGAAGGACTTGAAAAAAGGTATCCTTCCCAGCTTTCCGGGGGGCAGCAGCAGAGGGTGGCACTGGCCCGGATGATGATCGGGGAGCCGGAAGCCATTTTACTGGATGAGCCGTTTTCTGCCCTGGATGGATATCTGAAGGATGTTCTCCAGAGGGAAATGCAGGATTTTCTGAGAGATTATGAGGGAGATATGATCCTTGTGACCCACAGCCGGGACGAGGCTTATAAGTTCTGCAGGGAGCTTTCCCTTGTGCATGAGGGGCGTATCCTTGTGACCGGAGAGACGAAGAGCCTTTTTGAACGGCCGCGCCTGATGACAGCGGCAAGACTGACAGGCTGCAAGAATTACTCTTCTGTAAAGAAACTCGGAGATTATGAAATTTTTGCAGATGACTGGAAGCTGAAGCTTCATACAGCGGAGAAGGTGGAAGAGGATATCACCCATGTGGGAATCCGCGGACACTGGCTGCGGCCGGCAGATAAGCCGGGAGAGAACTGTATGCAGGTGCAGGTGAGCGAGTACATAGAGACGACCTTTGAGCATCAGTATATGATAAGCAATAAAGAAGAGAAGGCTTTTGGGGGACTGTGGTGGATGAGACCGAAAAACAGCTTTACCGAGGATCCGAAGAAAGATCTTCCGGAGTATCTGTACCTTCCGCCGGAACATCTGATGCTGCTGAAATAAAAATATTTGAAAAAAATAAAATCCCGGGAGTTTCCGGCAGGTTTCCTGATTCGAAATCTGACCGGTACTTCCGGGATTTTTTTACCAAATTATTTTCCATGATTTCTGGAATATTTGAGATAATCCGACACCATCATAGCCAGCTTAAAGGCCAGGGCATCCTCAAAGGTACGGATATCCAGTCCGAAACGCTTCTGAAGCTTCTCAAAACGGTATACCAGAGTATTTCTGTGCACGTAGAGCTGTCTGGAGGTTTCTGAGAGGTTCAGGTTATTTTCGAAGAAGGTACGGATAATGTTCAGGGTTTCATCATCAATGGCTTCCAGGGATTCGTCCCCGAAAATTTCGTTTACAAACATATCGCAGACCTGTGTTGGAAGCTGATAGATCAGTCGTCCGATCCCAAGCTGGTTGTAGCCGAAGACATTTTTTTCCGCATAAAAGATCTTTCCAACTTCCAGGGCTGTACGCGCCTCCTTGTAAGCATCGGAAAGCTCCATGATATCATCCGCGACATTGCTGTAGGAAACCCAGGCGGAGGTCATGGCTTCTGTATTCAGCATATCTACCAGCATACAGGCGATCCCGTCCAGCTCTTCGTAGCTTTCGGTGCTCTGCAGTTCACGGACAACGATGATCCCGGAGTCGTCAAGTGCAGTGATGAAGTCCCGGGTGCGGGCAGAGAAGATATTCCGGATGGTAGCCAGTGCACTTTCGTCTTTATGCTGCTTGGTCTCAACCAGGAAAACCGCACGCCGGACGGACGGGACAATGTGCAGTCTTGAAGCTTTATTGAAGGCTTCTACCTGCGAGTAACGGTTGAGAAGAAGATTCTGCATGAAAGAATTCTTGTCTGTTTTTTCCGCGTAAGCACTGAGAAGGCTCTCAATCTGGCAGACTGCAAGCTCTCCGATCGTAGAAGCAGAATCATGGGAACCCCATACAAGGAGCAGCATGTCTCCGGATGCGGAACTGAGCTTGTAGAGACTGCAGGAACGGTTGGAGATACAAAGCGCGGAATCCTCCCGGAACCGGGACAGTTTTTCTTCGGAAGGAAGCTTCCTGTCACTGGTGGTAAGATAAACCTGGTTATTCTCATCCAGGATACAGAAATCCAGGCCGCTGATACGGTTCCAGTCTTCCAGGGATTTTTGGAGCGTTTGCTGTATTTTCATAAAATCAGGATCCTTTCTCAAGTAAAACATTTGATGGTATTTTGGAAAATGCAAAAAAAAGAAACCCCGGGAAATCATATCCCCCGGGGTTAAATTCTGTTCCTCTAATTCGGTAAGAATTAGTTTGTGATGG
Source organism: Prevotella sp. CAG:279 (assembly GCA_963642325.1). GTDB lineage: Bacteria > Bacillota > Clostridia > Lachnospirales > Lachnospiraceae > Blautia_A. The sequence continues at coordinate 718 of CAVIGE010000102.1, read as the reverse complement.
TGAGCTCTGTCTCTTTGTCGAAGAAGTGAGCTTTCTCCATATCGAATGCGAATCGGATCGGATCACCGGTCTTGGCTGTTGTACGAGGATCAACTCGTGCTGTAACCTGAGTTCCGTCAACATCGAAGTACAGGAATACTTCGGCACCAAGAAGCTCATAAACCTTAACTACGGAACTCATTGGCTTGCTTGGAGAAGTCTCAAGGAACATCTGGGAATCATGGATATCCTCAGGACGGATACCAAGAACAACCTTCTTGCCGACATAGCCTTTATCTTTAAGAACCTTAGCTTTGGCAAGCGGGATGATAACCTCATGCTCATTACCGATCGTAGCGATGGTATTGCCGCCTTTTTCGGAGATAACGCAGTCAAGGAAGTTCATCTGCGGAGATCCCATGAATCCTGCAACAAAGAGGTTGCCCGGTTTCTGATACAGGTTCTGTGGTGTATCAACCTGCTGAACAATACCGTCTTTCATAACAACGATTCTGGTACCAAGTGTCATAGCCTCTGTCTGGTCATGCGTTACATAGATAATCGTAGCACCCAGTCTCTGGTGGATCTTGGAAATCTCGATACGCATCTGTACACGGAGCTTGGCATCCAGGTTGGAAAGAGGCTCATCCATAAGGAATACCTTAGGATTACGTACAATAGCACGGCCCATGGCAACTCGCTGTCTCTGACCACCGGAAAGAGCCTTCGGCTTACGGTC
>CAVIGE010000101.1:0-7146 GCA_963642325.1 Prevotella sp. CAG:279 | reverse complement strand
AAAAATGGAATCTGAAAGCCTTATATTTACTGGCTTAGAGATTCCGAGAGATTATAACAGATAACAGGAGGTAAATCCTACATGTCTAATAATATTTTCGGTATTATCCTTGCCGGTGGCAAGGGTACAAGAATGGGCAACGCAGAACGCCCGAAACAGTTTATGGAGATTGGAAAAAAACCGATCATCATCCACACCATCGAGAAATTTGCGATTCATTCTGCCTTTGACAGGATCATCATCCTGTCCCCTAAAGCGTGGATCTCACATACCAGGGATCTGATCCACAAATATATCCCGGACAGCTCTAATCTCATAGTTATCGAGGGCGGCTCTACAAGAAATGAGACTATCATGAACGGAATCCGTTACATCGAAAAAAACTTCGGTCTTAATGATGACACCATTATCGTTACCCACGACTCTGTCCGCCCTTTCGTTACTCACCGCATGATCATGGAGAACATCCATGCAGCTGTGGAATACGGTGCCTGTGACACTGTGATCCCTGCAACAGATACCATCGTGGAAAGCCGGGACCATACCTGCATCAGCTCTATCCCGGAGCGTTCCACAATGTACCAGGGACAGACTCCTCAGTCCTTCCGTGCGAAAAAGCTTCGTGACATTTACCTGAATATGACAGAACAGGAGAAGGAAATCCTTACAGACGCCTGCAAGATCATGGTCCTTAAGGGTGAGCAGGTTAAACTGGTGGAAGGCGATGTCACAAATATCAAGATCACGTATCCCTCCGACATCCGTATGGCAGAATCATTAATAGGAGATGAATCATGCTAACATCCGTTTATCGTTTAGTCAGACCACGCCAGTTTGAACTGGTTTTCAAAGATATCACCATGGATGATTCCCACGTGATCGTCCATCCTGTCCGCCTGTCCATCTGTAATGCCGACCAGCGTTACTACCAGGGTCTCCGTGCGGAAAACATCCTCAGGAAGAAGCTTCCAATGGCACTGATCCATGAAGCTGTCGGGCGCGTTGTGTTCGATCCTTCCGGCAGGTTTAAAGAGGGAAGTCTCGTAGTAATGATACCGAATACCCCCTCCGAAAAGGATGATATCATCGCAGAGAATTACCTCCGCAGCAGCAAATTCCGCGCAAGCGGATTCGATGGTTTTATGCAGGAATATGTTAGCATGAAACCAGACCGTCTTGTTCTGCTGCCGGAGGATATCAACCTCTCTGTAGCTGCCTTCACAGAAATTGTCAGCGTAAGCTACCATGCGATCCAGAGGTTTTTACGCTTCTCACATGAACGCAGAAACGTGATCGGCATATGGGGTGACGGAAACCTGGGATACATCACCTCCCTCCTCCTCAAAACCATACTGCCGGATACCAGGATCTGCGTTTTCGGGGTCAACGAATATAAGCTGCATGATTTCTCATTCGCAGATGACACTTACCTGATCTCAGATATCCCGGATGACCTTCACCTGGATCACGCTTTTGAATGTGTCGGCGGTGCCGCATCATCCAAGGCCATCAATCAGATCATTGACTATATTAATTCCGAGGGCACCATTTCCATCATGGGTGTATCCGAAGATCTTGCCCCCATTAATACACGAATGGTTCTGGAAAAGGGACTCCGCATATTTGGAAGCAGCCGCAGCGGCCGTGACGACTTTCAGGGACTTATCGATCTGTACCGTAAGCATCCGGACGTGGTCAACCAGCTGGAAAAAATCGTCGGTGCAGAGCTTAATATAAGAAGTATCCAGGATATCACCAACGCTTTTGAAGCAGATATCCACAAAATTATCGGAAAAACTGTAATGATATGGGAGAATTAAAGCATGAAGAAAATTTTTAAAAAAATTCTGAAAAAAATATACAAGGCATTGCCGGCCAGCATCACCAAAAAATATAAACTGGCACGCAAGCTTATAATGCTGCGTATCGTTTACCCTTTCACCTACAGTTTTTTTGCACTTACAAGAAAAGTAAACAAAAATAAAGTTGTTTTTATCGAGCCACGTTTTGACAGGATCACGGATACCTTTCAGCTTGTCTGCAAACGCATGGAAAACGAAGGCTATGAGATCCACGAGGAGTTCCTTCTCAACATCAAACCAGGAAACTGGGCATATATCGGACGTTGTCTGAAAATGCTGAAGGATATCTCTGACGCACATTATATCTTTCTGAACGATGCCTGCAACATTACAAGCTGTATCCGCCTCCGCAGGGGAAGTGAAATCTTCCAGCTGTGGCATGCCTGTGGCGCATTCAAGAAATTCGGTATGAGTACTGCCGACCTGATCTTCGGCGATAACCGCCAGAACCAGGAAAGATTCCCCAACTACCGCAACCAGACCTATGTTACCGTCAGCAGCCCCGAAATCAGCTGGGCTTACGAGGAAGCCATGAATTTAAAAGGCACCGATACGCAGATCGTTGCCACCGGGATCAGCCGTACAGATGTTTTCTATGATAAGGCTTTTATCGAAGCTGCAAAAGAGGCTGTCTGGTCCATCTTCCCACCAGGCCGTTCAAAAAAAGTGATCCTGTACGCACCGACCTTCCGTGGCAGGGTTGCCAAAGCCACAACCCCGGACTGCCTCGATATCCCGGCTATGAAAAAGGCTTTCGGAGATGAATATGTACTTCTCCTGAAGCACCATCCATTCGTAAAGAAACGCCCTGAGATTCCTGAAGACTGCAGGGATTTCGCAATGGATGTAACCCGGGAGCTGGACATTGATAAGCTTCTTTGCGTCAGTGATATCTGCATTTCCGATTATTCATCACTGATTTTTGAATACTCTTTATTTGAGCGTCCAATGATCTTTTTCGCTTACGACCTGGATGATTACTTTGACTGGAGAGGTTTTTATTACAACTATGATGAACTCACTCCCGGCCCGGTCGTTACCTCAACAGAAGAAATCATTGATTATATCCAGAATCTTGATACCCGTTTCGATAAAGAGCAGGTCCACGCTTTCCGGGAAAAATTTATGTCCGCATGTGACGGACACGCAACTGACCGTATTATGGAGCTGGTACACAAAAGCCTGTAAAATTTTACCGGTTCTTAGACAAAAAAACTCCCTCACATATCCGTTTTTTCTGATATGTGAGGGAGTTTCTGTCTCTGCCATTCCGATTTATTTACCTTCCGCGATATCTTTTGTGATCTTCAGGAACCTGTCGATGTCATCCGTTCCATGGCAGTGGAGCGGAGAAACACGAAGCGCACCCTCAAGGCCAAGAGTTTCAACGATACGTTTGGAATACGGGCTGCTCTTTACTCGCTCGAACAGAGTAACACCATGCTCCAGATATCTTCTTGCACACTCTGCAAACTCAATGCCCTCGATACCCATGGCAACGATCAGATCCTTATAAGTAAGATCCTCCATATCTACATAAACCTGTACGCCTGGGATATGGCGGAGACCCGGAACCTTATCGGTACCTTCCAGCATACGGTACAGGAGTGCCCTCTCCTGAAGATGAATATGGGTCATACCTTCAACAAAAAGCTCACGTTTATTATATTTATGGGCGGAATCACCCAGGAAATGCTTGCCAATGCTGCAGACATAATCGATAACAGCCATCATAGCCGCAAAGTTAGCCGGAGCCGGAGTACCAAGAGCCCATACATCAGCATCCTTGCAGGTCAGTTTAATGTGCGGCATCACAGCAACACGGTCAGAAACATAAGCATAACCGCAGCCACGAACGCCAAAGAACTTATATGGAGCAAAATTGCAGACATCCACACCCCAGTCCTCAACATCGATCACTGCATGAGGCGCATGCTGGACCGCATCACTGACAACATAAATATCCGGATTGATCTCTTTCGCACGGCGGGTGATTTCCTTGATATCCATGATATTACCGGAAATGTTGGAAGCAGCCATGATGCTGAGAAGTACGGTATCCTTGTCCACATACTTCATGATCTCATCCGGGTCAAGACCACCTGTTACCTTGTTGGCCGGAACCTCTCGGAACTCTCTTCCGGTTTTCTTACAGTAGTACTCAACCGCATCGTGGGCAGATGGATGCTCCAGCGCAGAAGTAACCGCATTCTTACCCCAGTCAACACCTTCCATAATGGTACCAACCGCATGGAACATCGTCTGGGAAGCAGTCAGCTCTGTGATCAGTGCACCACTCTGTGCGCCAAAAACAACCTCAAGAATCTCCTCTGTACCATCCTTAACATAATCAGCCAGGTCAAAGCCTCTTCCGCGGGCACGCTCCGGGCAATCCGGATACTCTTCAATGGCGGCCTTGGCCTCAACCGCCTTCTTCAGTCTCAGAGAACCTCCGGAGTTCTCAAAGAAAAGTCTCGCACCATACTTCGGGTCCTTATCTGCATAATAAAACTGAGATTTCAGCTTCTTCTGATATGTATCTGAAAACAAAACGCCATGATTAAATTCCATAATGATTTCCTCTCCTTCATCACATAAGCCCCGGCATCACCGGATAGCCAACTGAAGCAGACATCACATCCACTTCGTTACCAGTTCAAGAACATGATCATGCATAACCATATTCATCATATATCTCTCATCAGAAGATAGCATAACACATTTCCAAATAGTTATAAAATGAATAATGTGACTGTATTATATTAATATTGTTTATATTTTAACACAGTGCAACGCCTCTGTAATAACGCGAAAAAACAGCTTCCGGTCCGGATCACTCCCCGTCAACCCAGGCAAGCAGCTTCCCGGTAAAAACCCTGTCAAAGAAATGAATCACCGGTCCCAGCCCAAAAGCCGTCACCAGCGTACCAATTCCCACAACGCCACCCGTCAGATAGCAGATCAGCGCGCAAAGCACATCATTGGACATTCTGTGCCAGAAATAGGGAATCTTAGGCCACTTCTCCGTCATGATCAGGGAAAGGCTGTCATAAGGCGCGACCCCCTCATCCGGCATCTGGTACATCGACAGACCCAGACAGCAGATCACAACTCCCACGCACAGTGCCACAAGCCTCACCGGCATTGCCGTAAGCTCCAGTCCCAGCACACCTGTGTAAATATTATAAAAAAAGGTCGTGATATATGCCAGGAACACTGCGTTCACAACCGTTCCGATTCCGAGCAGCTTTCTTCCAAAAGCAATCTGGATCAGCAGCAGCACGATGTTCACAAGCAGCTGAAAATTACCATATGCCATCCCAAGCGTATCCGCAACTGCCATGTTCATGCCACTGAACGGATCGGTTCCCAGCCCGGCCAGCTTGAAAATTCCAATTCCCATACCTGCAAGGATATTTCCAATGCACATGATCAGAACATGTTTCCCGTTGATGTTCTTAAAATACTCCCCCATAACCTCTGCTCCTCTTTTTTCTCTTTTGAATTTTTACAGTCCGCGCCTGTTAAAGCTCTTTTATTCTACCACACCCATATCCCCCTGTAAAATACCAAAAAGAACATCCGACAGACCACTTTACACAGTCTGCCGGATGCCTTTCTTTTTCATATGCACGATTTTTCAATTCACCATTCAATCCCGGAGTCCTCATGGCAGAACCCCACGATCTCAGATATCACGAAGGTTTTTTTCCAAAATTATTTGATAAATTTAACCTCTGGATAAATCGCCTGCTTTGCAGCCTCTTTACGCTCATTAAATACAACCTTGTTCTCCTCGAACAGGTTACGTCCCTGTGCATCAATAGATACGATCAGCGGGCCAAACTCCTTAACCTTATTGCACCATAAGGTCTCAGGCATTCCAAGCTCATCCCAGTGATGCTCAGCGATCTTTTCAACCTCTGTAGCAGCTACAACCGCACAGCCGGCCGGGAAAACACAATGGATCGCACCAAACTCCTTGCAGGCACGCTCCGTATTCGGACCCATGCCGCCTTTACCAACGATCACTCTGACGCCAGTAAGCTTGGTAAACTCATACTCAAATTTCTCCATACGCATGGAAGTTGTCGGTCCTACAGAAACCATTTCATAATCATCCTCTGTACCCTCGATCTTACGGACGATCGGGCCTGCATGGAAAATTGCCTTATTGCGGATATCATACGGAAGCTCTCTTCCATACTCAACCAGACGACGGTGAGCAACGTCACGGCAGGTCATCAGATCTCCGTCCAGCCATACAATATCACCGATTTTGATATCAGCCAGGTCTTCTGCGCTTACAGGTGTAATAAGAACTTTTTTATCTCCTCTGATTTCGATCATGATTTTTACCTCCGTTTATATTAAGCATTGAATTTCCATGTGGAATGAGTATCACAGGTTACTGTAAGGTCCGGATTTACAACAAGATGTCCACGGCGGTGGGACCAGCATCCAACATTTACTGCGACACCAATGGTAGATGGATGGCGCGCGGTATTTTCAATGTTTACACCCATTACCGAATACTTTCCGCCCATACCCTGCGGTCCAAGGCCGATCGCATTGATACCATCCTCAAGAAGCTTCTCCATCTTGGCTGCATTTGCATTGTCATTGTGGGAACCGATCGGACGCATCAGTGCCTTCTTGGAATTCAGTGCTGCAGTCTCTACGGATGTTCCTACACCAACGCCTACAAGAAGCGGAGGACACGCATTCAGTCCATAGGTTGTCATCTGGTCAAGAACGAAATCGGTAATACCCTCATAACCTGCACCTGGCATCAGCACCATTGCTTTTCCCGGAAGGGTACATCCGCCGCCTGCCATGTATGCGTAGATCTCACATTTATCGCTGTTCGGAACGATATCCCACCATACAGTCGGTGTTCCTTTACCAACGTTTTTCTTTGTGTTGTACTCATCAAAGGTCTGAACAGAATTATGTCTTAATGGTGCTGCAAAAGTAGCCTGAACAACTGCATCCTTCAGAAGTGCTTCCAGCTCGTTGATATACGGGAAATTTGTTCCGCATTTCAGCCAGAACTGAAGAACACCTGTATCCTGACAGCTCGGGCGGTTCAGCTCTACTGCAAGTCCCTGGTTCTTTGTCATTGTCTCATAGAGAACCTTTGGAAGTGCAGCTGTCTCCTGAGAGCCAAGCTCCTCAAGCTTATTTACAACGTCATCCGGTAATTTTTTTCCAATGTGGGCAACAAAATCTGCTACCATGTCTGTTAATACTTTAACTCCATTTTCCTTAGTCATGATTTACC
>CAVIGE010000100.1:0-7255 GCA_963642325.1 Prevotella sp. CAG:279 | reverse complement strand
AGCGGCGTATGAATATTTAAAAACCCTTCCGGAATTTGAGGGAGCGGAAGATATCCTTGAATAGAAACTGAATACTGGAAATGTAAAGAAGGAGGAAGTGAAAGGATGAAAAGAAATAACATCAGAGCAGAGCCGAAAGGCTCTTATTTTTATACTTAAAATTGCGCCGGCGCAACACCGGAGAAAGGAAGAAGAGTGGAAACAATCATTTCATCCTGTATCAGTGCAGCGGTGACGCTTCTGGTATGTCTGGTGAACAATCACTGCCAGCAGGAAAAAACGCGTGCCCTGATGGAATATAAGCTTGAAGAACTGACGAAACGGGTGGACAAGCATAACAATGTTGTGGAAAGGACCTATTGTCTGGAAAAGGAGATGAAAGTCCGGGAAGAACAGATCAAAGTAGCAAATCACAGGATCTCAGATTTGGAGGAGAAGAATGGACATGTTTAAGAATTGCGTATTAAAGCCAAGTGTGGACACTGTAAAGTGGATGAAAAGAGCCGGAATCAGGGCGTTAAAGACTATGGCACAGACTGCGGTCGGAGTGATCGGAGCCGGAAGTGTGATTTCAGCAGTAGACTGGAAGATGGTAATATCGGCAGCAGTCGTGGCCGGAGTGGTAAGTATACTTACCAGCGTGGCCGGAATCCCGGAAGTAGAGGCAGAAGAGGGCGAGTGATCGTCCTCTTTTTCCTGACAGGAGAGGAGAAAACATGTTAAAGATCATGGGAAAAACACAGGCCAGCATTGAACAGATGCAGGCCTACATCAAGAAAGTAAATCCACAGGTGCCCGATTCGGTTATAAAAATGATCCCTTTATATATCACGGAAGGAGCTGCAGAAGGAATCCGTGGTGACATTGCGTTCGCCCAGAGCTGCCTGGAGACGGGAAACTTCACGTTCGCTGGCTCAGCTGTGACGCTGGAACAGAATAATTTCTGTGGGATGGGAGTAACCCAAAACGGCGTAAAAGGAAACAGCTTTAAGACCCCGGCGGAAGGCATCCGGGCACAGATCCAGCACTTACAGGTCTATGCCTGCACGGACCGGCTGAAACAGAAGTGTATTGATCCGCGTTATACATACGTCAACAGAGGCTGTGCAGAGTATGTCGAGCATCTTGGCATCCAGGAGAATCCGAAAGGCCAGGGCTGGGCTGCCGGAAAAAATTACGGACAGAAGATCATCAGCATCCTGAACGACATATTATCTATTAAGACAGAAGAAACAAAAAAGGAGAGCAGCGCAATGAATATCACAAAAATGATCAGCAAAAAGAATTGCTATATCGGCCAGAATAAACCGGCATATGTAGTGATCCACGAAACGGATAACTGGAGTAAGGGGGCAGATGCCAAGGCACATGCCACAGCGATGAAGAACGGAAATCTGGACGGTACCGTGCATTATTATGTGGATTCCAAGTCTGTTTATCAGACCCTGGATCACGCAGACGGAGCCTGGGCTGTAGGGGATGGAAAAGGAAAATACGGGATCACAAACCGGAATTCCATCAATATTGAGATCTGCGTAAACCCGGAAACGGATTATTATACAGCAGTGGACAAAGCAGAGCAGCTGGCAGCACAGCTCCTGAAACAGTACGGATGGGGAACAGACCGCCTGAAACGGCACTATGACGCTTCCAGGAAGAATTGTCCGCGCCGGATCCAGGCAGAAGGCCGCTGGCCGGAATTTGTAAAAAAGACTGCAGCATATATGAAAGGACAGAAAACAGTGAACAATACTACAGGCACAACGAAAAGCACCACAACATTAACTGACAAGATAGAGATCCAGCTTCCGGTGATCCGAAAAGGCAGTAAGGGAACCGCTGTATCCATGCTCCAGGCCATGCTTGGCGTGAGTGTAGACGGTGATTTTGGAAATGCTACAGACACATCATTGAAAGCATTCCAGAAAAATGTTAAACTCACAGCAGACGGAATCTGTGGAGCAGACACCTGGAAGAAGGTGATCGAGCACATGAAGGCCAACACGAAGTAATTACCGATTACGTAAAACGTCCGGCAGGTACCCACTGCCGGACAGATATTGTATCATCTTTATGTATTTATAACGTCCATGTGCCAACGAACTGGCGCATCTGGAACTGGTATCTACGATTGTCCATCAGCTGACACGGAATCTTTCCATGGAAGAAATCGAGAACAGCGGACTTGGCCCGTATTATATAGACCATACGGTTGGAATCTGGCCGCAGTCGGCTGGAGGAGTGCCTTTTAATGCCTGTGAATTCCAGAGCAAGGGTGATCCGGTCACGGATTTGTTTGAGGATCTCGCGGCAGAGCAGAAGGCACGTTCCACTTATGATAATATCCTGCGTGTGGTAAGAAATATTCCGGAGGTTGCAGATCCGATCCGTTTTCTTCGGGCAAGGGAAATCGTGCATTTCCAGCGTTTCGGTGAAGCCCTTCGTTCGGTACAGGAGCAGCTGGATGCCAGGAATTTTTATGCGTTTAATCCAAGTTTTGATAATCCGTGCAAAGCATCCTGTGAAGAGGGCTGAAGCAGGGACTGCCTGGATTATATATAAAATAAGGAAAGCTGCATGGCTGTTTCCGGGAATTGCCGGAAACAGCCGTGCAGCTTCTTGTTTATGCTTCTTTTTTGTCGCTTTTGTGCAGATTTTTCTGTGCGGTGGAGAGCATCAGCTTGATTCGGTTCAGCTGGTTTACTTCACTTGCACCTGGATCATAGTCGATGGCAACGATATTGGCCTCCGGATGTTCGCGGCGGACTTCCTTGATAACACCCTTACCTACAATGTGGTTCGGCAGGCAGCCAAACGGCTGGATGCAGACGATGTTCGGCACACCGCCGTGGATCAGCTCCATCATCTCACCGGTCAGGAACCAGCCTTCACCGGTCTGGTTTCCGGCGGAAACAATCGGTTCTGCCATTTTTGCAAGGTCGTGGATATCAGCGGCCGGTGTAAAGTGACGGCTCTGTTCCAGTGCTTCGTTGGCAGTTTTCCTGAGCCAGTCGATTGCTTTAAGGCCAAGATTTGCGATGGTTGCCTTGGATTTCTTGAAGCCAAGTTTCTCAACCTTGAAGTTCTGGTTGTAGAAGCAGTAGCAGATAAAGTCGATCAGGTCCGGAACAACCGGTTCTGCGCCTTCTGCTTCCAGAAGATCTGCCAGATGATTGTTGGCAGCGGGCAGGAATTTGACAAGGATCTCACCTACGATACCAACGCGGGGTTTTTTCTCATCGGAGATCGGGATGGTATCAAAATCGTGAACCATCTCACGGCACATTTTTTTGAAGGTGCCATGGCTTATGCTGCTGCCCGTTACAAAGGCAATGGCGCGCTGCTCCCAGATTTTGTGCTTGCGGTTTACGATACCCTTTTCAAGCTCATATGGACGCATGCGGTATACGCATTTCATCAGGATATCACCAAATACAGCACCGTAAACAACACGCCTGATCAGCGGAAGCGTGAGCTTGAAGCCAGGATTGCTCTCAAGTCCGCTTAAGTTCAGGGAGATAACCGGAACCTGTTCCATACCGGCTTTCTTTAAAGCGCGGCGGATGAAAGCAATGTAGTTGGATGCACGGCAGCCACCACCTGTCTGTGACATGATGACCGCAGTTTTGTCCAGGTCATATTTACCGGAAAGGAGGGCATCCATGATCTGGCCTACGACCATCAGGGACGGATAGCAGGCATCATTATTTACATATTTAAGTCCTACGTCAACCGCATGCTTGTTATCGTTGGGAAGGACCACCAGGTTATAGCCGGATGCCTGGAATGCAGCCTCCAGGATACCGAAATGGAACGGAGACATCTGTGGGCAGAGGATGGTGTAGCTCTTGCGCATCTGCCTGGTAAAGGAAACCTTGTGGATAGAAGATGGCCGGATGTTCCGTTTTCGGTTCTGTGCCTGTTTCGCACGGATAGCAGCGATCAGGGAACGGATACGGATCCTTGCGGCACCAAGGTTGTTGACCTCATCAATCTTCAGGCAGGTGTAGATTTTGTCACTTCCGTCCAGAATCTCATAAACCTCATCTGTAGTAACCGCGTCAAGGCCGCAGCCGAAAGAGTTCAGCTGGATCAGATCCAGGTCGTCTCTTGTCTTTACAAAGTTGGCAGCGGCATAGAGACGGGAGTGGTACATCCACTGGTCGTTGACACGGATCGGACGTTCTACATGTCCAAGGTGTGCAACAGAATCCTCAGTAAATACAGCGATTCCGTAGCTGTTGATCATATCCGGGATACCATGGTGGATCTCAGGATCAATATGGTACGGGCGGCCGGCAAGAACGATTCCACGGCGGCCGGTTTCTTTCAGATACTGGAGAGTTTCCTCACCTTTTTTCTGTATATCGCGGTGTACAGCGGCCAGTTCTTCCCAGCCCTTATGTGCAGCTGCTTTTACTTCGGAAGCCGGGATATCCGGGAATTCTTCTACAAGGCGGCTTGTCAGGATCTCCTCGGAGGTGAAAGCCATGAACGGGTTGCAAAAGGTAATGGACGGGTCATTAAGTTCGTCCACATTGTTCTTGATATTCTCTGCGTAGGAGGTGACGATCGGGCAGTTGTAGTGGTTGACTGCATCCGGAAACTCATTACGCTCGTAGGGGATACAGGGGTAAAAAATAAATTTCACACCATTACGGATCAGCCAGGTCACATGTCCATGGGCAAGCTTTGCAGGATAGCACTCGGACTCACTTGGGATGGATTCAATACCAAGTTCGTAAATCTTACGTGTGGAAGTTGGGGAGAGAACCACCTGGTATTTCAGTTCTGTGAAGAATGTGTGCCAGAACGGATAGTTCTCAAACATATTCAGCACACGCGGGATGCCGACCTGCCCACGGGTCGCCTTATCAGCAGAAAGCGGTTCGTAGGAAAAGATCCTCTTATATTTATAGTCGAAAAGATTCGGGATATGATCCTTGTTCTTCTCTTTTCCGAGGCCGCGCTCGCAGCGGTTTCCGCTGATATATTTACGTCCGCCGGAGAATTTATTGATGGTCAGACGGCAGTTGTTGGTACACCCGCGGCAGTTGGCCATGGAGGTAGTATACTTAAGGCTGTTGATCTGATCTATGGAAAGCATGGAGGTTTTTTCCCCTTCCTGGTAACGCTCTCTTGCGATCAGGGCCGCACCGAAGGCACCCATGATCCCGGCGATGTCCGGACGGATAGCCTGGCAGCTGGCGATCTTCTCAAAGCTTCTAAGAACCGCATCATTATAGAAGGTACCACCCTGTACAACAATGTGTCTGCCGAGCTCGGAAGCATCGGAAACCTTGATAACCTTGTAAAGGGCGTTTTTGATAACCGAATAGGCAAGGCCGGCGGAAATATCAGAAACCTCTGCACCTTCCTTCTGGGCCTGCTTAACCTTGGAATTCATAAAAACAGTACAACGTGTTCCAAGATCGATCGGATGCTTTGCAAAAAGAGCAGCTTTTGCGAAATCCTGTACCGTGTAGTTCAGGGATTTGGCAAAGGTCTCAATAAAGGAACCACAGCCGGAGGAACATGCCTCGTTCAGCTGCACGCTGTCAACAGTCTGGTTACGGATCTTGATGCATTTCATATCCTGGCCGCCGATATCCAGGATGCAGTCAACCTCCGGATCAAAGAAAGCTGCCGCATAATAATGGGAAACAGTCTCAACCTCGCCTTCGTCAAGAAGAAGGGCAGCCTTGATCAGGGCTTCGCCATATCCGGTTGAGCAGGAAAAAGCGATCTCTGCATCCCCGGGAAGCAACTCGTAGATCTCCTTTATGGAGCTGATGGTGGTTTTCAGCGGATTACCGTTATTGTTGCTGTAGAAAGAGTAGAGGAGAGTTCCATCCTCGCCCACCAGTGCAGTCTTGGTAGTTGTGGAGCCGGCATCGATTCCCAGGAAGCATTTTCCCTTATATGTAGAAAGGTCGCCGGTTTTTACCTTATAGGCACTCTGGCGGTCATGGAAGGCCTGGTAATCCTCTTCGGTTGCAAAAAGCGGCTCCATACGCTCAACCTCAAAGTCAAGCTTGATGGTGGTACGCATGCGCTCTTTCAGCTCATTTAAGGATACGGTCACATCCTGTTTCGCATTCAGGGCGGAACCGATGGCTGCGAACAGATGAGAGTTATCCGGAGCGATAATGTGCTCATCATCCAGCTTCAGGGTACGGATAAAGGCCGCCTTGAGTTCTGAGAGGAAGTGGAGCGGGCCGCCCAGAAATGCGACATGTCCGCGGATCGGCTTACCACAGGCAAGACCGGAAATAGTCTGGTTGACAACTGCCTGGAAAATGGATGCGGAAAGGTCTTCCTTGGTGGCACCGTCATTGATCAGTGGCTGGATATCGGTCTTGGCAAAGACGCCGCAGCGGGCTGCAATCGGGTAGAGTGCCTTATAATGTCTGGCGTACTCATTAAGTCCCGTTGCGTCAGTCTGGAGAAGGGAGGCCATCTGGTCGATGAAGGAACCAGTACCTCCGGCGCAGATACCGTTCATACGCTGTTCAACATTTCCGTTCTCAAAGTAGATGATCTTGGCATCCTCGCCACCAAGCTCGATGGCTACATCGGTCTTTGGTGCAAGCTTTTGAAGAGAAGTGGAAACGGCGATAACCTCCTGGACAAAAGGAACTTCCAGATGGTTGGCAAGTGTCAGTCCACCGGAGCCGGTAATGACCGGGCAGAGGGTGAGCTCGCCAAGCAGGTTTTCAGCCTTCTGAAGAAGATCTGCGAGTGTTTCCTGGATATTTGCAAAATGCCTCTCGTAGTCGGAGAAGACAAGGGTATCATTTTCATCTAAGATCGCGATCTTGACAGTGGTGGAACCAATGTCAATTCCAAGTGTGTGTTTCTTCATAAAAAATTGATTTCCTCCTTGTTGTATCTATAAAGGGGTTGCCCGATACTGGCTGTCCGCCAGACGGGAGTTGTTTCTTCCTATTAAAAAGGATTTTTAAGCGAATACTCTATATTATACGATAAGGATTAAAAAATGGCAATGTAAAAGTTTAACAAACAGAGATTTCGCTTTTAGCTTTTGGGTTCATGCATTTTTATAAAAAATCTATTTCTCTGGCATTCTATTCACAGAGGTTACTCCTTTGAGTCCCAATGTGCGCAAAGTCCCCCTGTGCTTTGTCTCTGCCTTTTTCTTATACTGTTTTTGATCCCTTTTATACAGATCCTATCCACCTTTTTGATACAGGATCTGTTTTACCTTCTCTGTCAGCAGATCATCTCTGAGCAT
>CAVIGE010000099.1:2766-7321 GCA_963642325.1 Prevotella sp. CAG:279 | reverse complement strand
GAACTGGAGGGATTTGAAGGCGAGCCGATCGCCGCAGCCTTAAAAGCGGCCGGGCTTATGGTTCACCGATATACAAAGAAGGAACATAAACCGCGTGGAATCTTCTGTGCGATCGGGAGGTGTACAGACTGCGTAATGGTAGTGGACGGAGTGCCAAACGTAAGAACCTGTATCACACCCCTGAAAGAAGGAATGGATGTACGGACACAATACGGAGTCAGCGATAAACCATTTGAAGAGCAGTGAGGAGGACATGAGGATGAAAAGATATGATCTGATCGTAGTAGGCGCAGGTCCGTCAGGCCTGTCCGCAGCCATCGAAGCAGCCAGACGGGGTCTGAAGGTGGTAGTATTTGATGAGAATGAAAAACCGGGAGGACAGCTCTTCAAACAGATCCATAAATTTTTTGGATCCAAGGAGCACCGGGCAAAGGTAAGAGGCTTTGTCATTGGACAGCAGCTTCTGGACGAGGCAGATGAAGCCGGAGTTGAAGTCGAGTTAAATTCCACCGTTATCGGTTTATACCAGGACAAAGAGATCGTGGTCAAAAAAGGAGAAGGAATCACGCATTATAAAGGCGATGCTGTGATCATTGCAACAGGAGCGGCCGAAAACATGGTTACTTTTCCGGGATGGACACTTCCGGGTGTGATAGGTGCAGGAGCAGCCCAGACAATGATGAATCTCCATGGAGTACTTCCGGGGAAAAAGGTTCTGATGCTTGGCTCGGGAAATGTCGGACTGGTTGTAGCCTATCAGCTTATGCAGTGTGGCTGTGAGGTTGTGGCGCTGGTAGATGCAGCTCCGAGAATTGGCGGTTATGGAGTTCATGCGGCAAAGGTGGCCAGGACAGGAGTTCCTTTTTATCTTTCGCATACGATCGTGCAGGCTGAGGGTGAAGAAAGTGTCACAGGCGTAACGATTGCAGAGGTTGATTCCCATTTTCAGTTCATACCGGGAACAGAGAAGCATTTTGATGTAGATACGATCTGCCTTGCGGTAGGACTTTCTCCGATGTCACAGCTTCTGAAGATGGCTGGCTGTGCGATGGAGGACAATCCGAAAAGAGGAGGCCAGGTTCCGCTCTGTGATGAATATGGAAGAACTTCTCTTCCGGGAGTATTTGTGGCAGGAGACGTATCCGGGATTGAAGAGGCATCTTCTGCTATGATCGAAGGCAGGATGTCAGGAATCACGGCAGCGGAATATCTTGGATATATAGAGAAAAATGAGCTGGAATCAAACCTTGCCGAGCTGGACAAGGCACTGGATGGTCTCCGTCAGGGAATGTTTGCTCCGAAGAACAGAGGAAAGGCTATCGAAAAAACAGAAGAAGGAATTGAAATTTCCACAAATCTTCTGAAGAACGGTTTTGTGGCAGATGATGAGATTGAACGCTTCCCGGGAGTGACGCATAAAGCAGGGGTACATCCGGTTATGGAATGTACGCAGAATATTCCCTGTAATCCGTGTCAGGATGCCTGTCCGAAGGGATGCATTTCCATAGGAAGCAATATCACCTCACTTCCGATCGTAGTGGAAGGCTCACAGTGTGTAAACTGTGGAATGTGTGTGGCAAGCTGTTCCGGTCAGGCAATCTTTCTGGTGGACGAGGATTGTGGAGACGGCATGGCAACTGTAACGCTTCCATATGAATTTCTTCCGCTTCCGGAAATTGGTACGAAGGGCTGGGCACTGGGAAGAAACGGAAGTAAGGTCTGTGAGGCAGAGGTAACAGACATCAAGAGTAAGAAAGCATTTGACAAAACCAATCTTCTGACTATGCGGATTCCGAAGGAATTTGCCATGAAAGCAAGATTTTTCAGAGCAGAGTAAAAGGACAGGAGGAAAAGCAGGATGAACGCAGTAAATGACAGATCAAGAGACATCGGACCTTTTGTTCCCGGTCCTGATGATGATATGCTGATATGCAGATGTGAGGAGATCACCAAGGGAGAGATCCGAAAAGCAGTACACGAAGGAATGTGGACGATCACAGAAATCCGCAGGTATTTAAGAACGGGAATGGGGCTCTGTCAGGGACAGACCTGCAGCAAACTGGTAAAGGGCATCGTAGCCAGAGAGCTTGGAATATCACCGGCAGAACTGGAACCGGCTACATCCAGAGTTCCGATGCGTCCGATAGAAATGCGCATTTTTGCAAATGAGGCAAAGGAGGTTGGAGATCATGAGTAATACAGCAGAGGTAATCGTGATCGGCGGTGGTATTATCGGCTGTTCCATCAGCTACTACCTTGCCAGAAAAGGAGTCAGCGTAATCTGCCTGGAGGGTTCCGATCATTTTGGAAATGGTGGCTCCAGCAGAAACGGTGGTGGTGTCCGGCAGTCAGGAAGAGATCCCAGAGAGCTGCCGCTGGTGATGTACGGAATCAAAAATTTCTGGCCTGTTCTTTCCGAAGAGCTTGAAGTGGACTGTGAGTATCATCAGGATGGAAACCTGAGACTTGGAAAAACGGAGAAACACAGACAGATCCTCACCGGACTGACAGAACGTGCCGTAAAGGTAGGACTGGATGTAAAAATGATCGATGGTGATGAGGTGCGCAGGATCAATCCGTATCTGTCAGATGAAGTAACCTGTGCAAGCTGGTGCCCTACCGATGGTCATGCCAATCCGCTGACAACAACGCTGGGATATTATAAGGCTGCGAGAAAGCTTGGCGTACATTTCATTTCCGGTGAAAAAGTAACAGAGTTAAAAATGATCAGAGGAAAACTGAGACAGGTTATCTGTGCATCAGGAGATATTTTTGAGGGAGAAACCGTAGTGCTGGCGGCAGGATATGAATCCAGGGCGATTGCCGGAACTGTGGGAATTGATATTCCGATGCAGAAGGCCATGCTGGAGGCACTGGTTACAGAGGCAGAGCCGCATATGTTTGACCAGATGCTTGGAACTGCGGAAGCTGATTTCTACGGGCATCAGACGAAGCATGGCTCCTTTGTATTCGGAGGCTCCTCCGGGCTGGAAGGATATACGAAGGATAATGGAACTCCCATCTGTTATTCCAAAACAGCTCCATGTATCTGCCGTGGAATCATGAAGTATTTTCCGGATCTGGCCAATGCCAAAATCGTAAGGACCTGGGCCGGCTGGATGGATCGCTGTGCAGATGGAGTACCGGTGCTTGGAAATGTTGCAGAGGTGCCGGGACTGGTGCTTGCCTGCGGATTTTCCGGACATGGATTCGGAATCGCACCCGGGGCGGCACATCAGCTGGCAGAACTGATCACAACAGGAAGCACGCAGGTGGATCTCAGTGATTTACGTTACGACCGTTTCAAAGCCAAGATCTGACCGGTCAGTATCCCGCGAAACAGCAAAAGTGAGAGGTTCCTTATGATATGGAAAAAAGACCGTCTGGCACCGACACAGCCTTACCTGGTATTTGATACCCATGACTTTTATCAGGAAATATATCTGCAGCAGGGAATATCCCATTTTTACAGCTTTCATATTGAAGAGCAGATCCCGCTGCGGATTGTTCCGGATGGCTGTATTGATCTGTTCTTTGAATATGAAAAAAATGAAATGCATGGATATGTCTGTGGCACGCCCCTGAAATATTCCTGCGAGGAGAGCAGAGGAAGAAATCAGGTGTTTGGAATCCGCTTTATGCCAGGGATCCAGCCGGAGCTGATCGGCAGCAGTATGCGGGAGTTTCTGGGACAGAAGATTCCTATTGAGGAGGTTGTAAAGGGAGATCAGGACTGGATAAGAAAACTTGAAGAAGAAACAGATTTTTACCAGCGGATCCGGGTATTTCTGGAAGCATATACAAAAGCTGAAAAGAGAAGAGAGAAGCCCTACGGAAAAAAAGAGCTGGTCTGGTCTGTGAAACAGATGGTATATCATTCGGACGGCAAGATCAGGGTAGAAGAGATGCAGGAACGCAGCGGTTATTCCGCCAGATATATAAACAAAACATTTCTGGAGGAAATGGGATTTTCGCCAAAGACATTCTGCAAGATCATTCAGTTTCAGAGGGCACTGGAATTTCTGAATTACGGTGCACCGGACAAAATGACAGATGCAGCCGTGGCGCTTGGATATTATGACCAGGCTCAGTTCATCCATGATTTCTCAAGATATGCTGGGATCACACCGAAGAGATATCTGAAAATGGTGGAAGAGCTTCAATACAGAAGCAGGATCATACAGAGATAAAAGAATGTAAGAAAATAAGAAACAAAAAAATACAGGTAACTGACAAAGACGTCTGACTGATAAAAGGGTCAGGCGTTTTTTGCACCAGATTTTTACAGACAGGAGGTTAAGAACATGGGAATTTCACAGATTCAGGTAGTAACATCAATGAAGCGTTTAAATAATCTTAAGGCTGCACTGGGAAAGCTTGGGGTCAGCGGAATGACGGCAGTACAGGCAATCGGCTGTGGCGTGCAGAAAGGAACCTTTGAGTTCGAAGCAGAGCAGCATGAGGAGATGGAGCTTCTTCCGAAACAGATGATCTATATTGTGGTCAGGGATGAACTTATCGACCAGGTTGTGGAGACGGTTAAGAAGGAACTCTA
>CAVIGE010000099.1:0-2559 GCA_963642325.1 Prevotella sp. CAG:279 | reverse complement strand
ACAGGTGTGGGATTAATTGTGGCAACAAGCTGTCTGATGTCACTGGGACAGGGAGCCGGTGCCCTGGGAACCGGTTTTATCGTTTCCATGGTGCTGGCCTGCGCGATCAATATCTGTACAGCACTTTCTATGGCAGAGTTAAATGCACTGATGCCGAACCTGACCGGAGGGCTGGCGCAGTATACCCTGGCCGGGATCGGGCCGTTTGTCACGATCGTAACTATGGTTGGAGGTTATATCGTATGTCAGTCTATTGCCGGATCTGTAGAATGTGCAATGTTTGGAAATGCGATCAATTCAGTGTTTCACACAGGAATACCTTCCAGTGTATTCTGCATTTTGCTTCTGGTCATTCTGATCATTGCCAATCTGCTGGGAATTGATATGTTTGCAAAAATACAGAATGTTGTGGTATATGGCCTGATTTTTTCACTGGTAGCCATGGGGCTTCTGGGAATTCTGGGACTTGGGAGCGGAGAAACAGTCAGTCAGCCAATGAACCAGGCAGGAAGCCTTTCTGATACGTTTTCTCTGCTGGGACTTGCGTTTTTCCTGTTTATCGGAAGTGAATTCGTCATTCCGGTTTCCAGGAATGTGAAAAATGAGAGAAGAAATATTCCGCTGGGGATGGTGCTGAGTCTTTTGATCATTCTGGTCATGCAGATTTTGGTGGTCTGTGGAATGGGAAGATATTGCCACTGGGAAGATCTGGCAGACAGCGCATCGCCGCATATCTTATACGGTTCTTCCCTGCTTGGCTATGCAGGCTCGCTGTGGATGATCGTAGTTTCGGTATTTGCGGTGATCAGTACCGTAAATTCAGCCATCAGCTTCCTTTCCTATATGTGTGCGGGAATGGCAAAAATAGGACTGATGCCGGAATTTTTCCTGAAAAAGAACAGAAGAGGAGCATATTATGTGGGAATCCTTATGATCGGAACGATCATGATCCTTGTGAATGCGACAGGGCTTTCCACCAGTGATTCGCTTTCCTTTATGATCACACTGGCCATTGTGTTCTGGATGGTATCTTATGTGATCGCAGACTGCAATGTCCTGATTTTCCGCCACAGGCTGCCGAAGGCACCGAGAACCTTTAAGGTACCGCTTGGCCCGGTGATTCCTGTGATCGGGGTAATTGGAAATCTGTTTATGATCTGGAATATCGATGGAAATCCGGAAGTGAGAAATCAGATATTTATGATAGACGGGCTGATCTTTGTATTACTGGCCGTGTATGCAGTTGTATGGTGCAGATTCAGGCTGAAAAGGCCTATGTTTAAACCGGTACCTGTGCATGAGGTTATGGCTATGGAGAATTCGCTGTACCTCGCAGCACATAAAAATAAACCGGAGTAACTGTCAGAGACAGTTGCCGGACAAGATTTTGAAAGTACATGATAAAAAACGGAGGAAAACAGTTATGGAATACCCAAAAATTGATTTTTTATACTTAAATGAAGAAGATATGGTTGCAGCAGGTGTGAAGGATATGAAAAGCTGCGTAGAGGCAATGGAGGAAATGTTCAGGCTTATGAAGGTCGGGGATTACCGAATGGGCGGTGCCAATGGAAATTCCCACGGAAGCATGGTGATGTTTCCGGAGAAATCCCCGTTCCCGGAAATGCCGGTAGACGGACCGGACAGACGTTTTATGGCTATGCCGGCATATCTGGGCGGCAAGTTTGATATGGCAGGTATGAAGTGGTATGGTTCCAACGCGGCCAATAAGGAAAAAGGACTTCCGAGATCGATCCTGATGCTGATTTTGAATGATAAAGACACAGGTGCGCCTCTGGCATTTATGTCAGCAAATATCCTTTCCGCATACCGTACCGGTGCGGTGCCTGGAGTTGGTTTTAAGTATTTTGCAAAGGAAGATGCGGAAACAATGGGAATCATTGGACCAGGAGTTATGAGTAAGACGGCGCTGGCAGCAGCGATAGCAGTGCGTCCTACCATAAAGACTGTTAAGGTGAAGGGCAGAGGAAAAGCTTCTCTCCAGAAATTTATCGATCATGCCAGAAAAGAATATCCGGGTCTTGATATTTATGGCGTGGATACCATTGAAGAAGCAGTGCGTGATTCGGATATTGTATCGGCATCGACTTCCTCACCGACAGGAGATCCGCAGCTCTATCCGTACATTGCGGAGGAATGGATCAAACCAGGCGCGATCATTGAGTCCACAGCCGCACTTCGCTTTGATGATGATTTCATTATCAACCGTGCAAGGACTGTGACAGATAATATTATGCTGTACGAAGCCTGGGAAGAAGAAATGAAGCCGAATGCATATCACACCATACCGATTCCGGCGGTACACGTTGAGGATCTTATTGCAGAAGGAAAAATGCAGCCGTCACAGATTGATGATCTGGGAGATGTATTGCTCGGAAATGTACCGGTACACAGAAAGGAAGGAGAAATCGTGATCTATTCCGTAGGCGGCATGCCGACAGAAGACGTTGCCTGGGGAAGCATGGTTTACAAAAATGCGCTTGCCAATGGAATCGGCACAAGGCTGAACCTGTGGGATACCCCGCAGATGATGGTATA
>CAVIGE010000098.1:0-7379 GCA_963642325.1 Prevotella sp. CAG:279 | reverse complement strand
CATGATCTCTGCTGTTCCATCTACGCCCAAAAGGGAACTATCTATCATCACATGATTTAATTCCAGGTCTTTCTGCGAAAATCTTGTATATCTTTTATGGTAAGCATATCTTGCCTTATCAACATCATTGATCATTTTCATAGCCTCATTTGGCTTCATCCCCAGTTCTTTTACACAGTTTCGAAGCCGTACTTCAATGGGTGCATAGATGAAGAAATTAATATGGGCGGGATCATCCTTCAGAATAAAATCAGAGCAGCGTCCTACAAAAACACAGGAACTTTTTTCTGCCCATTCCATAATGATCTTGGTCTGCATAACAAAAAGACGTTCCTTGATCTCCATGGAAGTTCCACCTCCCAGCGGATATTTCATAAATGAAAACCGGCTCTTCTCCCGCTCTTCGATCCTGCTTGCTTCTGAAAGAGGAATGTTCAGCTGTCTGGCTGCTTCCTCCACAATATCCCTGTCATAAAAAGGAATATCCAGGATCTCGGCAAGTTTCATTCCGACCATTCTTCCCAGACTTCCAAACTGTCTTGAAATCGTAATATGATATTTATTTTCCATCTATCTGCACTCCTTTCCACGGCCTTCCAGGATCATATCCACGATCTTTTCTGCCGCACCGCTGCAAAGAATTCCGATTTCTTCCAGCTTATCTGTCACATCTACAGGAAGTTTTCCTCCATCTATGGTTTCATTCAGAACTCCTCCCATGAATACCGGAACAGAAATGTCGGCTTTTTTCATTTCCGAGAGCACTCTTTTCGCGAAAGTAAGTGCAATTCCATTATAGGTACTGACTGCCACATAATCGCTGTCTGTCTCGATCACTGTTTCTGTGATCTCCTCCGGACTTGCATCCGTTCCGATGTCAAACACGGTAGCCCCCGCTGTTCTTAAGATCCCGCCTACCAGCTCTTTGCCAAATTCATGAACATCTGTGGAACATACAACCACTTTGATCCCCTTCAGGCTGCTGCTGTCTCCGTGAAGATTCTCCAGACATTTCCTCCGGATGCCGTCGATATTTTTCACCATGTCTGTAGGCCATACAGGAATCCTTTTCCCGTCAGAATCCGTTTTTCCAGGTCCGAAGTGCGCTTCCAGATATGCAGGTCCCAGTTTTTTCAGAGACATCATCATCTCTGCTGCGTTTCGGATATCAATTCCCATGGCATCCAGGCCATCCAGTGTATTTTTGTAAAAAATCTCCGCTCCATCCAGAAGCTTCTTTTTGTCTGCCTCGATCTTCTTCCAGTCTATGTAAGGTTCCAGCATTCTTGCATAACTTTCCAGCCTGTTAGAAAGGATCTGGGCCTCCACGATCTCATCGGGAGACGGGATCCTGGCTGCCTCGGAAACAGGTACTGCATTCAGGCCATGTCCTGTAGGAGTATGGATCTGGGAGATCATATCACCCAGAAGATAACTGTTGATGACTGTATAGTTTTCTGTAAAGTCCATGCTGAAATCTGTTGTATTCCCGTAGACCATACTTCCGCAGGAATCTCCTTCGTTGATCGCATCCAGTGCCTGGGCAAAGGCGATCCGGAGCATGGGATCACTGAAAAGATTTCCAAAACAATGGCCAAGCTTGGCTCCGCACAATTCCTGCACGATATATCTCTCAAGCTTTGCCCAGCCAAGGACTACGGAAAGATCGTGGAACAGTGCCGGAAATCCATCATCCAGGTTGGAGTGGACCAGCATTCCTCTTTCTTTATATTTCGCCATGATACAGAAACAGGTCACCGTATCAATCGTTCTTTTGTCCAGGTCATAGCTGAAAGGGTATTCATAAGTATAATAATGAGAGGCATTTCCAATGGTGGTTCCTCCCGCAGCAAAAGCACATCTTAAGTTTTCCACCGCGTTTAAAGTGCCGATCATGTTGTCTCCGAAATGTACCATAACCGGTGCTGCCTGTGCCACATCGATCCATTCCTGGGGATTTTCAAACACAAGTCCTGCACCTCTCGGAACCTTGTCCCGCATTTTCGGCGGAACTCCCATCTGGCAGTCAAGACAGATTCCAAAACGATCCAGCCTGCATCCTTTTTCCTCAAGTTTTTTATAAATATACTGGATCGCTTCTTTCGTCTCCTCTGCGGAATTATAACCAATGTGGGCATGCCTCATGATCCTTCCTTCTTTTTTGCAGCGTTCCTTGTATTCCCTCTCGGAATCTACATGCATCTTATCCATAAAAGGACTTCTTCCAAGTACCCATCCCTCTGAGATCTTATCTGCTTTGTTTTTAAATTCTTCCATAGAGGGAAGCTCTTTTTCTATCAGCTGCTGTCTTGAGATCTGTTTCATAACAACTCCTCTTTTCTCTGTTATATTCTGATAATGTTCTTTCTGGCGATCTCCAGGGCACCTCCCGGGTTTTCTTCACACGCCAGGCCTACAGCAAAAAGAAGATACGCACTGTCCAGATAAAATTCTGCCTGTCTGGGAAGAAGTTTTTCAGGCTCATTTTTTCTGCGAAGAGCATATTCCATCACAGCCTTTGGATCTTCATTATTGATCACGGGGCCTCCGGTTCCTACGATATGTGTTATATTTGTAAGATCCTTACCTTCCTGGATCTCCCTCTCATCTTTGGAGTAATAATTGAGGATCTGGCCGCAATGTCTTCTGGCCCCTGTATACACAGCCTGCTGCGCCAGAAATCCATCCACTGTTTTTTCTATCCTGCCTTCAGGTATATAATCCGAATGTTCCGTACGGAAAAAACATTTTTCTTTCAGTATTCCTTCAGACAGTTCTCCTGGCAGGAATGTCAGATCTGCTGTTTTAAGAAGCGACAGGGCACTGGAACGAAGTCCCAGATCCCCTTCTACCGTTCGTTTATGCTCCGGCTCAGGGGCACCTACGATCTTGTGTTCTCCTGCCCTGTTTTTTGTAAAACTGTATACATCTGTGGTAGCACCGCCCACATCAAAAAGCATGCATTCGCCAAGGCCGCCAGTCCCGTTTATCCCTTCTGATAAAAGAGTTCCTCCACGCAGTACTGCTGCCGGTGTAGGCATCAGAACGTCACCGACCATGTTTCGGACTTTTCCAAGTCCCTTCATTCCTGTGATCCGCCTCATAAAGATATTCCGTATGGCTTCTCCTGCCGGCCCTGTACAAAGTTCTCCAAAAGATGGAAAAACATTTTCCACAGTGTAGCATTCCTTTTGTCTCATAAGAAACATGGAACGGACCTCTGCTGCTGTTTCCTGATTTCCTGCATACACAACGGGGCTTGTAAATCCTGAGAGTTCTGCAAGCTTTTTTGCATTTTCCATAAGCCACTGGCTGTTTCCGCCTTCTACGCCTCCGCACAGGAGCAGGATCTCCGGATTGATCTCCCGGATCTCTTCCAGCTCTTCCGGCTTCAGCCGGCCCCAGTAACTTCCAATCACCCTGGCTCCTGCACCAAGTGCTGCATTGGCTCCCGCAAGAAAACTGTACCGTCTTGTCAGTCCCACAACGACCATCCGAAGACCGCCTGCTGCCGAACTGCTCGCAAGCATATGTGCATTTTTTACACCATCAGTACCAATAATCTTTCCTGCTTTTTCAAGATTTGCTTTCAGTGCGACGCTGGCATCTGTTGCAACCGTGGAAGCATGCCTTGTTGTCATAACCTTCTCACCGTTTGCCAGATCAAAAACTGCCATCTTTGTGTAGGTACTTCCAAAATCTACAGCAATGGTATATGCCATCCTCTCACCTCAATTCATCAATAATCCACCACTGAAATTGATCACCTCTCCATTGAGATAATCGGCTTTTTCACTGCATAGGAATACAGCCAGTTCTCCGACCTCCGAAGGTTCTGCCATGCGTCCTTTTAAGACCTGGCCGATCTGGCTTTTCCATCTGCCGGCCTTTAATACCGGATCTGTCGCTACCCATCCCGGGGCTATTCCATTGGAAGTGATCTGATACTGTGCCAGCTCTATTGCAAAAGATTTCACCAGACTGTTGACTGCTGCCTTGGAAGCAGCATATGCAGTGATCCCGGCTGTGGGTTTCCAGCTGTCTACAGAACTGATGCAAAGGATCTTTCCTGACTTTTGTTCCTTCATAAAATGGTTTACCACTGCCTTTGTCATTCGGAAAACCCCCAGAACATTTACATCAAAGATTCCTGCAAACGCCTGATCCTCCATTTCCAAAAAAGACGCTGCCGGATAGATCCCGGCATTGTTTATAAGAAAATCAATGTGTTCGAAATCTTTTTTTATATCCCGGACTGTGCTCTCCACATTGTCCGGAGAGCACAGATCGCAGGAATAAAATTCCGCTTTTATGTTATATTTTTTTCGGAGTTCGTCTGCTGCGGCACTGCCGGTTTCCCTGTTTCTTCCTGTAAGGATCACATCTGCTCCATAAGATGCAAAGCTTTCAGCCACAGCTTTTCCGATTCCTGTATATCCCCCTGTTACCAGGGCTGTTTTACCTGAAAAACCGGTTTTCTCCATATCCATCACTTCCATCAGTCTTTTGCAAGATCTTTGTATTTCTCAATGATATCCTCGCCCCAGACTTCCTTGGACATCTCACCGATGGTTCCATCCTCCTTCAGTTCCTTGATTGCTCCGTTAACTGCCTCAAGAAGATCCTCATCATCCTTATTGATAATAAAGTGGGCACCAACTACAGTAAACGGATCCTCGATCAGATCGATCTTGGAAGCAAGACTGGAATCTGCATCCAGTACATCGGTAAGCATTGCCGGGTCATTCATAACACCGTCATAACGTCCACTTGCCACATACTGCAGGGCATCTGTCATGGAGATCAGTGTGGAACCTGTATCCTGTGTGATATCCGCATCCGGATGTTCCTCCATGTAGTCGTTGTATACCTGGCGGAGTCCATCCTGCTCCGGTACCGGAACCAGTGTCTTGCCCTTCATGTCTTCAATGGATTTAATTCCGCTGCCTTTCTTTACCGCAAGACAGATCGCTGTATAGAAGTAGGAATCGCTGATGAGGAATTTTTCCTCTCTTGCGGAGGTTTTGTATTTGTCACCGGCCTCTATATCATACTGTCCGGATTCCAGTCCGATGGAAGCCGCATCGTAGTCTACCATCTCATATGTAAAGTCATAATCATCAAGCTTCTCGTCAATTTTCTGGAGTACATCATAATCAAATCCTGCAAGGTTTCCATCCTCATCCAGGTAGGTAAAAGGAGCCACATTGGAATCCAGTGCGATCTTAACGGTTTTTGCTTTTGCGGATACAGGTACGGCAGCCACTCCAAGTACCATCGCAGCAGTAACACTTACAGCCATCATTTTTTTCATTCTGAAGTTCATCATAATCTTCTCCTCCTCGTGATCAAATATTGTGGAAAACTGCTATTTAAATATCCTCATGGGATAAATAAATCATTATTTTCGGATGTTGCTTAAAAACTGTCTGGTTCTTTCTTCCTTCGGATGGTCGATGACCTCCTCAGGTCTTCCCTGTTCAATGACTTTGCCTCCGTCCATAAACACTACCCTGGAAGCAACATCATGTGCAAAACTGATCTCATGTGTGACAACGATCATGGTAATTCCGGTCTCTGCCACATCTTTCATAACATTCAAAACTTCTCCTACAAGCTCCGGATCCAGTGCGGAAGTCGGTTCGTCAAAAAGGATCACTTCCGGATTCAGCACCAGAGCTCTTGCGATAGCTGCACGCTGCTGCTGACCACCGGACATCTGGGAAGGATAATAATCAAGTCTTTCTCCAAGTCCTACCTTCTGCAGTGCCTGGATACTTAAGCTTCTGGCCTGGTCTTTTTCCATTTTCTGTACCAGTACCAGTCCTTCCATCACATTCTGGAGTGCGGTCATATTTTTGAAGAGATTGTAATTCTGAAAAACCATTGCTGTTCTTTTTCTTACTTCATGGATTTCTTTCTTGGAAGCATCCGCACAATTCACATCCATATCATCAAAAATAATATGTCCTTTGTTTGCAGCATCCAGAAAATTAATGGTACGAAGAAATGTGGTCTTACCTGAACCACTGGGTCCCAGGATTGCCACAACCTCGCCTTTTTCAACCTGAAGATCTACACCTTTTAAAACATTCAGGTCTCCAAAAGATTTCTTGATTCCTCTCATCTCGATCATAATAATTCTCCTCTCCGCCTCGGAATAAAAAAAGGACAGCAAAGAGGAATTTACGCTTCTTTGCTATCCTTAATGATTTCTTCTCCAGTTCCATTTCCTTCTGGCTATGTTGTAATATATCTTGTTCGTTGTCTGATGTTGCATAGAAGATATCACTTTCATCCTGCTTTGTCAATACCCTTTTCCTTAAAATTTTCCAAAAACATAGCCATTGAGCAGTAAAGAAGCAGAATAATCATGCCCATCTGTAGATATTTCACATCTACTTTGTTTACATATCGCACAGCTGCCAGTACTGCCAGCACACCGCAGAAAGACATCACCGCAGGTTTCCCGGCGTAACTTTTTTCCTCTACGAACTGAAAAGCACCAAAACAGCAGCTGACCACATTTCCTGCCATAACCACCGGATAGACCGCTCTTACACTCATTCCCAGCAGAAGCAGGATCGCCATATCCGGCACAGTTGCCCCGAGGCCGATCATATTCAAGCCTCCAAATACAAAAAATCCCACCATAGCTGCCGCCAGTTTCCAGGAACGTAAGCCATCTGCTCCGCCTCCCTGGATTCCGAAAAAGAACAGTCGGAATACGATCAATCCTGCTGCCCCAATCAGGCAGATCCCCATGATCCAACGCAGCACTCTTACATCCATATGTACGATCAGCTTTACTCCCACCACTGCCCCTGCAGTTTCTGCTGCCACACATGCGAGGAGAGTCACCGGATCTACCTCAACCGTTCCAAGGAATGCAAGTGCCATGGTCCCTACCGGAAGAATGGCAGCCACAATAATGGTTCCAGGAAGGATCTCATCGTTTACCCGGTTTCCTTTTCTGTAGAACAGCATAGAGATGGGACTGTCTGAGATTCCAAACGTCCCAAAAAACATGGCGCAGGCAGATGCCAGGCCATAGTACCAGAGTTCGCCTTTTTCCCTGCGGATACTTTCACGGTCCCTGTAGAGCTGTCCGAACAGCCGGATCCCGTAAACCGTCATCAGGATCAGAATCCCTGCAAATACCACTTTCACCATATCAGAATTCTCCTATTTTGCAGCGGCCATTCCATTGCAGTTAAAATGATTTGCCCGTTTTTCAAGTACCGCAAACACTCTCTCAAGGATCAGATTCAAAGCCCAGTACAAAAGAGCCGCGATCGTGTATGCTTCCAGGAAATTCAGTCCGCTTCCCGCAACAGTTTTTGCCTCTCCCATAACATCCATAACCATGACCATATAAG
>CAVIGE010000097.1:0-7683 GCA_963642325.1 Prevotella sp. CAG:279 | reverse complement strand
TGCTGGCACGGTTGCGGCGAACGACGAGGTAATCGAGTGACGCGAGTCACGAGAATGAGTGCAAGAGAGCCGAAAGCGTGCTGGCACGGTTGCGGCGAACGACGAGGCAATCGAGTGACGCGAGGAGATATTACAAAATGATGGATCAGATGACAACACAGTCCGGGGAAAAGCATGACCGTGCAAAATACAAACTTGCAGCCTCCATCAAGGAGTGTATGAAGACGACTCCGGTGGACCGCATCACGGTCAAGGATATTGTGGAGGGCAGCGGTCTGACGCGCCAGACCTTTTACCGCAACTTCAAAGATAAATATGACCTGATCAACTGGTACTTTGACAAGCTGGTGCTGCAGTCCTTTGAGCAGATCGGTATGGGGAATACGGTGGGTGAGAGCCTGGCTCAGAAGTTTGAGTTTATCTTGAAGGAGAAGGCTTTTTTCACGGAAGCATTTCGCTCGGATGATTATAACTCCGTGAAGGAGCATGATTTTGAGCTGATCCTGCAGTTCTACAAGGATCTGATCGCCAGAAGGACCAGTCGTCCGCTGTCGGAGGAGCTGGAGTTTTTGCTGGAAATGTACTGCCGTGGTTCCGTGTACATGACTGAAAAGTGGGTGCTGGGCGGGATGAAGGATACGCCGCGCCGCATGTCGGACAAGCTGGTGGAGGCCATGCCGCCGAAGCTGGAAAAGGTGTTCTCGGAGCTGGGACTTTTGCAGTAACCGGAATGTTCCGTTTTAGGCAAAAAATATGATACATAATCCCCAGCTGAAATTGTGGAAAATCCACAAAGATGAGAAGAAAGTGACAGAAATGCGACTTTGTCACTTTCTTTTTCTCATTTAACTTGTTAAAATAATATCAGATTTGAATTCAAGGAGGGTTTTTATCATGGCAAACAGAATCGTATTAAATGAAACTTCTTATCATGGCGCAGGTGCCATCAAAGAGATCGCAAATGAAGTTAAGGTGAGAGGCTTTGCAAAGGCTTTCGTATGCTCCGATCCGGACCTGATCAAATTCGGCGTTACCAAAAAGGTGACGGATGTTCTGGACGAGGCTGGCCTTGCTTATGAGATCTATTCCAACATCAAACCGAACCCGACCATCGAGAACGTACAGACCGGTGTAGCAGCCTTCAAGGCATCCGGCGCTGATTATCTGATCGCCATCGGCGGCGGCTCCTCCATGGATACCGCAAAGGCCATCGGCATCATCATCAATAACCCGGAGTTTGAGGATGTCAGAAGCCTGGAGGGCGTAGCTCCGACCAGGAAGCCGTGTGTGCCGATCATCGCAGTTCCGACCACCGCAGGTACCGCAGCAGAGGTTACCATCAACTATGTCATCACTGATGTTGAGAAAAAACGTAAATTCGTATGTGTAGATACCCACGATATCCCGGTTGTCGCAGTCATCGACCCGGATATGATGTCCAGCATGCCGAAGGGTCTGACCGCTTCTACCGGTATGGATGCTCTGACTCATGCCATCGAAGGCTACATCACCAAGGCAGCATGGGAGATGACCGATATGTTCCACTTAAAAGCCATCGAGATCATTTCAAACTCCTTACGCGGTGCGGTTGCAAACACTCCGGAGGGAAGAGAGGGCATGGCTCTCGGCCAGTATGTAGCAGGTATGGGCTTCTCCAACGTAGGCCTCGGCATTGTTCATTCCATGGCGCATTCCCTGGGAGCTGTTTATGATACCCCGCACGGTGTCGCAAACGCCATTCTTCTGCCGACCGTTATGGAGTACAACGCTCCGTGTACCGGTGACAAATACAAATACATTGCAAAGGCCATGGGTGTTGAGGGTGTAGAGTCCATGAGTCAGGAGGAGTACCGCAAGGCTGCTGTAGACGCAGTGAAGAAGCTCTCCGCAGATGTAGGCATCCCGGCTGATTTAAAGGCCATCGTCAAGGAAGAGGATCTGGACTTCCTGTCCGAGTCCGCATATGCAGACGCTTGCCGCCCGGGCAACCCGAGAGATACCTCCGTGGAGGAGATCAAGGCACTGTATCAGTCCTTAATGTAAACAGAGGTGTAACGGTGAAGGCGTTGAACGGAACCGTGACACAGATGTAAAATTGAACAGGAGCTTCCTGCAATAAACGAAAGGCCAGTGAAAAACGGATTCAGAAACGGGTTTCACTGGTCTTATTTTGTGTCCAAAAACAGTGTATTTGTACCTCTAAAATGATCTTATCAATCAACAGAACGAACAGGGAGGTATGAGCGTATGAATACATTGATGAAGAGTGCAGGCGGTATTACCCAGGTTTCGGCAGATTCCAGACTGCTGGCGAAACGGATCATGTTTCTGGAGGGTGTGATCGATGCAGGCAGTGCGGGAGAATTTGTGCGGCAGCTCCTGATTCTGAATCACGAGAGTACGGATAAACCCATTCGGGTTCTGATCAATAGTCTCGGCGGTGAGATCAGCTCCGGGCTGATGATCTATGATGCGATCCAGGGGAGCAGGGCACCGGTGGAAACCTACTGCGTGGGTCATGCCTACAGCATGGCGGCAGTCATTGCAGCCTGCAGCAGCCACGGACGGTATATCCTGCCGCACGGAGAACTGATGATCCACGAACCGATGCTGGGGGAGCGGGTCGGAGGAAATTCCACCTCCATTCATTCTATCTCGGAAAGTCTTCTGGAAATGAAGGACAGGATGAACCAGATCCTGGCAAAGCATACCGGACGAAGCGTGGAGGAAATGGAAAAAGCAACCAGATACGATCATTTCTTTACGGCCGCTGAGAGTGTGGACTTTGGGCTGTGTGATGCGATCGTGGAATTTGATAAGCTTCTGGAGGAATAAGCCTATGAGATATGAACGCGTGATCCTTGGAGAAAACTGCAGCTACAGTACGGACAGCCGGATAACCGGGCTCAACAATAACCGCGTGATCGTGGGCGGCTCCGGAACCGGAAAAACCGTTTCTCTTCTGGAGCCGGAGCTTCTGGAGCTTCTGCGCACCGGAGAATCCAGCATGATCGTGGTGGCAACCAAGCGGAGACTGGCGGATAAATACCGGGACCCTCTGAAAAAAGCAGGATACCGGGTGTATAACCTGAATTTTGCGGAGCCGGAGAAATCGGATTGCTGCTATGATCCCCTGAAATATGTCCGGACAGAGGAGGATATCACCGATCTGGCTTCGACAGTCGTGCTCGCCAATGAGAAAAAAAACAATGCAAGACAGGACCCGTTCTGGGATGACAGTGCCATCTCGCTTCTTTCTGCGGAGTGTGCCCTGGTCCTGGAGCATAACAAGCATTCGTTTGCGGATGTGGTGCACATTCAGAACAGTATGTTTTTAACAGACAGCGGAAAATCAGGCATTGCGACAAGCATAGATGCGGCCTTTGATGAACTCATGGCCCGCAAGCCGCACTGCTGTGCCGGAAAATACTGGCGCACGTTCCGGGAGAATCCGGAGCGGACCGCAAAATGTGTATTCACTGCGCTGAATACGTCTATGGACAAGCTTTTTACCACAAAAATCTGTACGATGATGAAGGAAAAGCCGTATCTTGATTTCCGGAAAATCGCATCGGAAAAGAGCGTCATTTTTGTGACGACAAGCCCGGTCAAGAAAACCCTTCACAATCTGGCGCAGATGTTTATGGCTCAGGCGGTAAAGGAATTGTTCGAGATTGCAGAGCAGCGTCCGGATGGCCGCCTGCAGATTCCTGTGCATATTTCCTTCGATGATTTTGCTACCGGTGGAAGGTGTGCGAATTTTCCGGAGTACATTTCCATTTTCCGGGAAAAGGGACTCTCCTCCACGATCCTGCTCCAGTCCGAGGCCCAACTCCGTCAGATGTATGGAGATGATGCGGTCACAATTCTTGACAACTGTGACAGTTATGTGTATCTTGGTGGTAATAACATTGACACGGCCAGAAATATCAGCATCCGGGTGAATCTGCCGGTCGATGAGGTGCTTCACATGCCGGTAGGGCAGGTGTTTATATTCCGCAGGGGACAGCAGCCGGTCATCACACAGCGCTATGACATATTCCGGGATCAGGATTACCAGAGGATCACCGACGAGTACGAGCAGGTGGTACAGTCCGGACTTTGCCGGGAAAATGGCTGCCCTGCACGGTAGCTGCGAGACCGGCGGATAAAAATAAATATACAGGCTCCATGGATACTGGAATCAGGAAGCTTCAGCCATGCGGGTTATATTCATTGCCCGCAGTATAAGGAGGATTTTCATATGTTTTTAAATTTTTCAAACCATCCGAGCTGTCTGTGGGGACAGGAGCAGACAGCGGCGGCGGGGGAGTTTGGAGAAATCGCGGATCTGCCGTTTCCACAGGTTCCGGCAGAGATGAGCAGCGAAGATGTTCGCAGACTGGCTGATCAATATACGGCACAGATCCTTAGCAGAAGACCGGACTGTGTATTGTGTCAGGGAGAGTTCTGCTTAAGCTGGAATGTGATCGTCCGCCTGAAAGAGGCAGGAGTCAGGGTCGTGGCTGCCTGCAGTGAACGGATGGCAGAGGAGGTGTATGGAGAAAAGGGGACAGAGAAAAAAAGTGTGTTTCGGTTTGTGCAGCTTCGGGAGTATTGATTCCTATGGAAAAACCCACCTGTACAGGATCATACAGGTGGGCTGATCGATTCATGAATTCAGCTTAGTTACTATTTTTTCATATAAACAGATGTAGGCCTCGATGGCGTGGCAGATAATGGTAATGGAATAACGCTGGGAATCGTTTCCGGCGTGATTTGTCTTGTTGCGTTCCTCTTTTAACTGCATATGCAGGCGAAGGAATACATTGATTTCCCGCTCCGCTTTTGGATTTTCCGTGATGTGATACTGTCGAACCGGAAAGCTGGGCTTTTTGGTGTTTTCAATCGTGACAGTCTGCCCGGAAATAAAAGAATTCAGTGCGGCATAGTTGGTACGTTCCCCCATTGGAACAAAAGGAACATTGCGGGAAGGACGTTTCGTATAACCAACCTGCTCTACCATATAATTTTCTTCCGGCTTCCATCTTTCTTTGGGCGTATTCGTCTGCCTTAAATAACTTACAAGATCACGGCTGAGTTTTTGCTCACCGGAGACTGGGTCAAAAATGAAAGGTGCATCATATCCATTTTGTGCCTGAGAAACCAGAAAGCTGTTTTTGATCATTTCCTTTGGCATTTTGCTCTCCAGAAGCGTCAGCGCCTGCTGGATGAATCCCTTATTCAGACACCACTGGATTTCATCGATGACCCGGCGCTTTTTATCATCCTGAACCAGAAGCTTCTCGCCATAGCTGTCCCGGATCAAGCCCTGGAACAACGTAAGGTAACCGGCATTTTCCGTATTACTTTCTGACGGGCATAATTTGACCAGTGCAATGGAAAGCTTCTTCAGTCCTTCTTCGAATTTGTTAACATCACATAACTGAATACCCTCAGCGATCATTTGCATCTGATCCAGAACCTCCTGTTCGGCGGGATTTACGTTCTGTACATGGTGCAGAGAGGCAATCTGTCCATAGTTGATGCATTCGTGGATACCGGTCACAAAGTTCATGATATGAAAGGTATCCTTTGCGGAGGTGAAAAACGTGGTAGGGAAATCCGGTTTGCGATCGGCATTGCTGATCAGATCCACCGCATGCATGTTTTCCGGAACAATGTCGATACCCTCCAGTCTCAGGAGTGAAAGTGCGGTGTTTAATATTTCCTGTATGGTGCGGAAGCCGCCGTGGGTATCAACATGAATGTTCAGATTTGGATAATGCTGCCGCAGGATCCGAAGCTCCTCAATCACATCATAGATCAGCTTTTGCGTATCCTTTGCCCGCTGCTCCGGTTTCATGGAGGCTTCGTCGCTCTTGCCTATGTTGGTGCAGATTTCCTTGTAGGACAGATGATAGCCGCAGGACTGTGCATAATCCGATGTTTTGCAGATAAAGTAGTTTTCAGCCGTATCATAAAAGCTGTCACAGTCGGTTGTGTGGACTTTTTTTAGAGCTGTACGCGTTTGTTCTGAGCATATCATAATGATCCCGTCAAGTCTTTCTTCCCCTCCGGCTCGTTTGAACTGTTCCATCAGCAGGTAAGGAACCGGCTCAAGCTGGTAGTAGTAGTTCAGCATATCCTGGCCGGGAGTATTCGTCAGCGATACGGAAGAAAGCCTGTCAAGTGCCGGACCGTTGATGGTGCTCAAAGTAAGCAGCAGGATGTTCTTTTTCTCAGGGACAGGAGCAGAAGCCGGATCAAAGTCAAACAGGTCTTCGCAGACCGGCTTTGGAAGCGGAGGGAGCAAATTGCCGGGAACCGGAGGCTCTGGTTCGTTCTTTGTTTCGATTGCGTCATTCAGATTTTTTTCGGTTGGCTTTATCTCTGCTTTTTCTTCGTCCGTCTGCATCTCGGGTGTTTTTGCCCTGCCTTCAGGCTCAACCTTGTGATAATACGGCACGCAGCGTTCATCGATCACCTCCGGGTGGTGATTCCTGTTGTATTCATCGTCCACCCGCTTTTTTAAGTCTTCGAGGAAATCATGTCCTTCATTGATGGCTTTTGGAATTACGGTTTCCAGATATTGCTTCATGGCTGCATCAAAGGAGGACACCCGCTTTCCGGGATACAGTGTATCAAGATGGTGATTTAATGCCTGCTGGTAGTAGTCGGCAGAAAAATGCGTTTCTGTGGTTACCCGGTAACGGAAAAGCTGCATCATATACTTTTCCCTGGCTTCCCGGGTGGAAAAACGAGTGTTTATGGTCTGTCTGGAAGCAAGCAGGAAAAAAGTAGGACATTGTGGATCACACAGGCATTTTCGGGCACGATCCCAGGCTTCCTCATCCTGCTCCGACAGCGGCTCCTCCTTACATTCCTCGAGGATGATAAATGCATTTTTTCCTTTTTGCAGCGGGACAGACGGGGCGTTCAGAAATTCCTCTTCGGAAAGCTGAAAATAGGCTTTTTCACCAAGCGTGCCGCCAAGGTGCTTGATCAGAAAGTTGGCGATCCAGAGCTGGTCCTGCTGCTTTTCCATGTCAATCCAGAAATGATAATGAGGAGCGGTAGTGCTGCTCCATGTGTCGGACAGGCGGGACTGGTAGTAGGTGTCGATATAGTTCAGGGATTTTGGTGTCAGTGTGCAATATACGGAAAGCAGCTCCTTCTGCACCTCCTGAACAAGCGCATCAATGCTGATAGTGTCCATGGCATTTCCTCCAAAAAATTAAGCTATGACGATTATAGGATATATTTACAATAATTACAATAAATCTGCCGGAAATAGAGACCGATGCGTTATAATGATGGAAAGAAAGTGAGGATTTTAAATGAGCTTAGATGAAACGAAAGCAGTCTGGCGCAGCATCCCCTATATCACCTTAACCTTCTGCCTCCGCTTTTACAAGCCGGTGGAGGTGCCGGAGCAGAAGGTGTCTGCCCTTCGGGGCGGACTGGGAGAAATGCTGCTGCAGAAAAACTGCGTGACAGACCGAAACTGTGAGGCATGCAGATTTCAGGAAAGCTGCATTGTGTGGAACGCGTTTTACACACCTATGCGTTTAAAACCGGAATATATGACAGGAAAGGAGAGCCTGGGCTATCTGATCGAGTGCGATAACCGGGAAACCTTTATGGATGCGGGGCACGGATTTGCCTTCCGGTTGAAGCTTTTCGGGCGTAATATTGCGCTGT
>CAVIGE010000096.1:0-7711 GCA_963642325.1 Prevotella sp. CAG:279 | reverse complement strand
AATATCAGTTCCGTATCCTTACAACACCGGTTGGCCCGTACTTCAAAGGCGGTGCAAAACCGATCACGATCCGCGTCAGTGATTTTGACCGTGCCGCACCTTGCGGAACCGGTAATATCAAAGCAGGACTTAATTATGCAATGAGCCTTCATGCCATCGTAGATGCCCATAAACAGGGCTTTGATGAGAATATGTATCTTGATCCCAAGACCCGTACCAAAGTTGAGGAGACTGGCGGGGCTAACTTCCTCTTCGTAACAAAGGACGGCAAGGTTGTAACACCGAAGTCTGACAGTATCCTTCCTTCCATCACACGCCGTTCCCTGATCTACGTTGCAAAAGAGTATCTCGGACTGGAAGCCGAGGAGCGTGAGGTTTACTTCGATGAGGTGAAGGATTTCGCAGAGTGTGGCCTTTGCGGTACTGCCGCTGTTATTTCTCCAGTCGGAAAGATCAACGACCATGGCAAGGAAATCTGTTTCCCAAGCGGAATGGAGAAGATGGGTCCGGTTATCCAGAAGCTGTACGACACGCTGACAGGCATCCAGATGGGACGTATCGAGGCTCCAAAGGGCTGGATCCATGTAATCGAGTAATCTGATTTTCATCTTTATATGCACAAAAAATGCACTGCAGTCTGATATTACTATCTTCTCTGCAGTGCATTTTTCTTTCTTATTTCTTCTTTCTCTCGTATCTCACAAACGCATACTCCAGATCAAAATATGTCTGCTCATCGCTCTCTGCCGTGATCTCCCACTCAGGATCTTCATCCAGATTCGGAAAATGCGCGTCTGCCTCATACGCAAAATCAATCTTCGTTACATGAGCTACATCGCAGTATGGAAGCATCTGTTTATAGATGCTGTCTCCGCCGATGCAGTATACATTCTCAGACGGATATTTTTCCGTTTCTTTCAGAGCTTCCTCAATGCTGTGCACAACCACTGCACCCTTCACCTGATAATCTTTATTTCCGGTAATTACAATATTGATCCTGTTCTTAAGAGGAAGTCCGTTCGGAAAAGATTCCAGCGTCTTTCTTCCCATGACAACCACTTTTCCGGTGGTCTCCTGGCGAAACATCTTCATATCCGCCGGAATGCTGACCAGAAGCTGATTATTTCTCCCGATTCCCCAGTTTTTATCCGCTGCAACAATAATATTCATATCTGCTTCCTTTCTTGTGTCCGATAAATAATTTTATACCGCGATCGGGATATTTTTGATCTGCGGCCAGGTCTCGTAATTCTCCACGATCAGATCATCCGTTGTAAACTTGTAGAAATCTTTTACATCCGGATTCAGCTTAACTGTTGGTGCAGGATACGGTTTCCTTGAGATCAGCTCCTTGATCACCGGAATATGTCTGTCATAAATATGGCAGTCAGCGATCACATGGACAAGCTCCCCGGCCTCCATATCGCAGGCCTGTGCGATCATCATAAGAAGCAGGGAATACTGGCATACGTTCCAGTTGTTGGCAGCCAGAATATCCTGGGATCTCTGATTCAGCACTGCATTTAAAACCAGCCTGTCTTTACCAGGCTCCCTGGTGACATTAAATGTCATAGAATATGCACATGGATAAAGATTCATCTCATGAAGATCCTGATGTACATAGATGTTAGTCATGATCCTTCTGCTGTACGGATTGTTCTTAAGGTCAAAAAGTACACGGTCAACCTGATCCATCATACCTTCCTTATACTGATGCTTCACACCTAACTGATAGCCATAAGCCTTTCCGATCGAACCATTCTCATCGGCCCAGCTGTCCCAGATATGGCTGTGAAGATCATGGATATTGTTGGACTTCTGCTGCCAGATCCATAAAATCTCGTCCATGGCACTCTTTAATGCGGTTTTTCTTAAAGTCAGTGCCGGAAATTCTTTGTGCAGGTCATAACGGTTCACAACGCCAAATCTCTTGATCGTATAAGCCGGAGTTCCATCCTCCCACACCGGACGGACCTTCTCCCCCTCTGTGCTGGTACCGTTCTCTATTACATCTTTACACATATCAATAAATATATTATCTGCAAGACTCATACATTGATTCCTCCCGAATTCTTCGTTTGCCTACTATTCTAACATAAATCCGATTTATAGTCATCCCGTTCTTTTTTCCTCTGGACATTTCCCGACATGAGTGCTATATTAAGAGCCATGAAAATACTGATTACATTATTAAAACCTTTTTCTTTTGCACCTGCGATCCTGATGATGTGTATGATCTACTCATTTTCCGCCCAGACCGGAGAGGTCTCCGGTGCCTTAAGCTACAAGATCAGCTACCAGCTCGTAGAAACCAAAAATGAAATACTTGCCACAGGCAAAAGCCCTGACCTGCTTTCCCAGGAAGCTTCCGGCATTGAGTTTTATGTCCGCAAGGCCGCCCACATGACCGAGTATTGTCTTCTGGCCATCTCCATTTCTTTCCCGCTCTACGTTTACGGAGTCCGTGGAATCTGGCTGATGCTCCTTGCAGGATTCGTATGTGTGGGATTTGCAGGTCTGGATGAATATCATCAGTCCTTTGTGGATGCCCGCACTCCTTCTCTGAGAGATGTATGTATTGACAGCTGCGGTGCACTGATCGGAATTCTGCTGGTCCAGGCCTTCTGCTGGTCCACACTTCATACTCCCGTCAGAAAGAAGCCCCGAAAGAAGCCGCGAAGAGCAAAAAAATGCAGATAAAAAAGCCGGAACACCTGAGGCAGAAGAGATACAAACAATCTCCGCCTGGTTGTTCCGGCTTTTTACATTAGAGCGTTTCTTCGCCTGCCGTTTCTCTCTCATTCTCCCCGGCATCATCCAGATTCTCTGCCAGATGCGCTCTCTCGGAGATTGACATTTTCTTTCCGGCAGTTTCCTCGGTCATTTTTCCGGCCGCCGCTTCCTGCTCTGACGCTTTCTCAGCTCCTGCCCTCGCAAGACTGCGGATTGCCATGACAAGAAGTACTGCACCGATCACAACAAAAATACCGCCCGCTGCCAGGAATCCC
The DNA here is from genome assembly GCA_963642325.1 of Prevotella sp. CAG:279. Taxonomy (GTDB): domain Bacteria; phylum Bacillota; class Clostridia; order Lachnospirales; family Lachnospiraceae; genus Blautia_A. Next base: position 4,703 of record CAVIGE010000096.1, on the reverse strand, counting down.
TTCCCTGCGCCATCCGCGCCTGCCAGAACGCTTTTGCACAGGCGGCAGCCGGTATATATAAGATATCCACCTGCAAATATCCACAGGATACTGCTTCTTGCCGTTGCATTTCCCTTTGGTGCATTCTGTTTGTCAGTATCTCCCTGCTGCACTTCAGTGATTTGTTTTTTTTGCTCTTCCATGCTATGTGTCTGTCCTTTCTGCAAAACAGATATCTCTATTCTGTTTTTTCTGCGTCGGCTTTATCCGCTGATTCCTCTTTTACAAGTCTTCCATAAAGCTTCGTCATCTTATAGATCCTCCCAAGCGTTTTCTCCGTAAGCTGACCTTTCTTCATTCTCCACTTCCAGTTATCTCCCAGCGTAGACGGCTCATTGATCCTCGCTTCATTCCCAAGGCAAAGATAATCCTGCACAGGAATAACGCAGCGGTCAGCCACACTTGACATGGCAGTACGGATCAGGCTCCACACAGCCGCAGTCTCATGCTTACCCTCGCATCCGATATATGCTTTCGCAAAATCCCTGTCATGCCGGCTTAAATTCCGGAACCAGCCTTTTGTTGTCTCATTATCATGTGTTCCTGTGTAAACAATGCAGTTTCTCTCATATCTGTGAGTCAGATACGGACTGTCCTCATTCTCGTCAAAAGCAAACTGCAGAACCTTCATACCCGGGAATCCGGATTCCTCCACCAGCTCGATCACGCTGTCAGTAAGAAGTCCAAGATCCTCGGCGATCACATTCAGCCTTCCAAGCTTCTTCTCCAGAGTCCGGAACAGCTCAATTCCAGGACCTTTCTCCCAGTGGCCAAACTCCGCAGTCTTATCTCCATAGGGAATGGAATAATACTCATCAAATCCGCGGAAATGGTCAATACGCACTACATCGTAGAGTTTCATGCAGTTAGCCATACGAAGTGTCCACCACGCATAATCTGTCTTTTTATGATAATCCCAGTCATAAAGAGGATTTCCCCAGAGCTGTCCGGTAGCAGAAAAAGCATCCGGCGGGCATCCAGCTACACCAGTTGGCAGATTTTCTCCATTAAACTGAAAAAGCTCTGGCTGCGCCCAGGCATCTGCACTGTCAAAAGCAACATAGATCGGCACATCTCCGATAATTTCCACACCTCTGCCATTGGCATAAGCTTTCAATTCTGCCCACTGTTTAAAAAACCAGAACTGCTGGAAACGATAAAATGCCGCTTCCCTAGAAAGCTTTTTCCCGGCTTTTTCAAGTGCTGTCTGCTCCCTGTTCTTCAACTCTGCCGGCCATTCGATCCAGCTGATACCACCAAGGCTGTCCTTGATGGCCATATACAAACTGTAATCCTCAATCCATGCCGCATTCTCTTTGACAAACTTCTGATATTCTGCATCTGCCTCACAATCTGATTTTTCAAAAGCTTTCCTTAAGAGAATAAATCTGGACTTATATATCTTTTCATAGTCCACATAACTCTCATTGTCTCCCCAGTCACAGGCCTCACATTCGCCCTCTTCAAGATATCCGGCCCTGACAAAAGCCTCCAGATCAATAAAATACGGATTTCCCGCAAATGTAGAAAAGGACTGATACGGTGAATCTCCATATCCGGTAGGTCCAAGAGGCAAAATCTGCCAGTATCTCTGCCCGGCCTTCACCAGCTGGTCTACAAATTCATAAGCCTCCTCAGAAAAACAGCCAATCCCAAACCTGGATGGAAGGCTGGATACTGGAAGCAAAATTCCACTTGCTCTCATAACAAGAATCCCCCTGTTTTCGTCAGTAGTCGCGCCCTCACACAGATGTCTGCAGGAGCACTTTTTTATTATAGCATTCTATTACACGGCGTTCAAAGTCCTTTTTTACGGATATATATAAATATATCATGGTATACCTGCTCCCGGTCTTTCTCATTCAGGATCTCATGGCGCATCCCGGGATACAGTTTCCCCCGGACATCCACATATCCGGCACGGCGCATATCGCGGACCGCCTTCGCAAAATGGCGCACATTTCCCATACATGGATCATCCACTCCGCTGATAAACAGTACCGGCATATCCTTTTTCGTACAGTTCCAGTGCTTCACATCATAAGCTCTTTTCATCAGGTCAAAAAGTGCCAGGTAGGCATCTGTGCTGAATGTAAATCCACAATACTCCGAATCCGAGTAGGCCTGCACCACCTGTGGGTCTGAACAGATCCATGCAAAACGGTTCTTTTCTTTCCAAAAGCGAAGCGCATACGTTCCGAAGGACATCTTCTCTATAAGTCCTGCACTGTGTTTTGCCCCAAAAACAGCCTTCTCTGCTTTCGCCAGGGCAACTCCAACCGGACGCAACGCATTGTAGCTTGGGGATCCGCACACGATCAGCATATCCATGCAGCTATCATGATGCGCTGCATAAGCACGGACTGCCAGAGAACCCATACTGTGTCCAAAAAGAATCAACGGAATTTCCGGAAAATGCTCCTTTATCAGGCCATTTACCGTATGGATGTCCTGAAGCATGGCATCTGCCCCGCCGCCATACATATATCCCAGATCTTCTTTATCCCGCACACTCCTGCCATGTCCTCTGTGATCATGGATCACACTTACATATTTCTGTTCCGCCATGTATTCCATAAATGGAAGATACCGTTCCTTATACTCACTCATCCCGTGAACAATCTGGATGATCCCTTTGTATTTTTCATCCCGTCCCAGCTCCGGTACCAATGCCAGACATGATATTTCCAGCCCGTCTGCTTTTGACGGAAACGAATATTGAACCGTTCTTGCCATACACTCCACCTCATCTTTCCTGCCGCTCCCGCAGCATTCATAACCTCATTTTATAACTCAGAGTATATCATAACACAAGGGGTTTCTCAAACAGTAAACCTATGTTATAATCCTTACCGTAATGTAATAACCACAGCTGATATTAAGGAGGAATAATGAATACAGACAATAACGATTTTTATGACGATGAGCTTTCCAGGTCATTGATCAACAACGATTTTGAGGACGATCAGCCACGTAAAAGAAAAAAAGGCAAAAAACCTCTTCTTATCTGCCTGATCATTCTTATCATCGCAGCAGCAGCCGGTGCAGCCGCCTGGTATCTGAACGAACGTCATAAGCCGGTGGAAGCCACAGAGAAGTTTCTCACAGGCATGCAGAATATGGATTTCACCACCATGGAAAATCTTCTCCAGAGCCACGATCTCAGTGCCCTGGACGATGCAGATATCCGCGATTCTGCATACACGGATTTCTTTACCACAATCAACAAGAAGATGACTTATAAGATCACCAGGAACAAATTTGATATCCAGAACGGAACTGCAAAGGTTACTGTACACCTGAAATATATTGACGGAACCAACATCTACGCAGCCACCATTCAGGAATACACCCGAAAAGTTGCAGTTGCAGCCTATGCCGGACAGACCATGACGCAGGATGACATCCAGGAAATGCTTGCCTCTCTCCTTGCCGAAAATGCTTCTACAGCAGATGAGAAATACAGCGATATCGATATCACCTATCCGCTTATCAAGACCGGTGATGAATGGAAGATCGTTTCCCTGGATGATACAACCGTCAAGGTCATGTGTGCAAACTTCAAAAATGTAAAGGATGAGATTTCCTCTCAGCTTAATGACGACACTTCCGATGACAGTTCCGATGCTTCTACAGATTCCACAGCTGATTCCGACACTGCTGATTCCTCACAGGCTGCCAGCTCATCCATTGATATTACAACAGACAGATTTTCTGTCCGTTTCAAACAGTTCGCAGTCTCCAAAGACTACGGCGGAAATCCCTGCCTGATGATCTACTACGATTACACGAACTCCGGTGATTCCCAGTCCAGTGCATTTGTAGATTTCACCTTACAGGCATCCCAGAACGGAGAAGCTCTTGAGGGAACTTATCCGGAAGCCAATGACACAGCAGTGGACAACTATATGAACACCATTGATCCCGGCAAAACTGTCACTGTCTGCCAGGTATATCTTCTGAAGGATACCACCAGCGATGTCACCCTTTCAGGAAAGGAAACTCTCAACGTAAGTGGCGGACAGACAACATCACAGGTACTGAAGTTACAGTAAGCCTTCCTATTTATCTTCAAAATAACCAAAAACGGAAATTTCCGGAGCATGTTTTTAATCATGAATACCAGAAATTTCCGTTTTCTTTTTTCTTTTCGATACATATTTCTCCCGTTTCCATGAAAAACTATTCTCTGTATAACGAAAGGATGGTGACTTATGGCAAATAAATTTTTACAGTATTTTGCACTGACGATCGCTGTGATCGGTGCCGTAAACTGGGGTCTGATCGGATTCTTTGATTTTAATCTGGTAGCTTTCCTGTTTGGAAGCATGAGCTGGCTTTCCCGGATCGTTTATGGGCTGGTAGGCCTGTGTGGCCTTTACCTGATGACCTTCTATACACTTGTTGAGCAGGCAGATGAAGAATAACATTACCGTTCACTCCGTGCCCATTAACACGACAGAATTTATGCGATTAGCATAAATTCGCGCCGTATATCCGGCTGCGGCAAACTCTCTACGCATTCCATCCATTTTCCCTGCCGCAGCGCGGATTTACCTGTGTCTTTTTGCATACAAAAAAAGAACCCTGACCAATCTCAGAGTTCCAAAGAGCGATAGACGGGGCTCGAACCCGCGGTCTCGACCTTGGCAAGGTCGCGCGTT
>CAVIGE010000095.1:0-8165 GCA_963642325.1 Prevotella sp. CAG:279 | reverse complement strand
ACTTTTTGTCCATTCTTGAGTTTCCGATTGAGATATACATTTTTTGCTGCCTCCTTCTTTCTTTTCTTCTTTTCTCCCCTTGTTACACGGCCGACCGCAATATTCGCAGTCGGATCCGGATATCCTTCACAGTTCCTTCCTGCCATTTAACCACCTCCCAACAGGACCAGATTCCTTTCGGCCCGTTTCCATTCCTGTTCCAGCTTCCGTGCTTCTGCAATCAGATACCTTTTTCTTGAACGGCTTATATCGCATTTTTCTGCCTCGGCATACAATGCCTTCGCTACTTTCTGATCATTTCCTCTTAGAACGCTCAAGTAATTTTCCAATGCACGGATATCCTCTTCCTTTGCATACTGCCGGATAAGTGGAAAAATCTTTCTTCCTGCCTGTAACGTGCAGGGAAAGAACCGCTCCACGTAAAGCACCATCCTGCCGTTTGGATATTCCAACACCAGTTCCTTCATATCTGCCACCTAATCTTTCTTGTAAAACGGACTTTCAAATCCGGCTGCCTTAAGCGGAAGTCCCTCGCACCAATCCGGGCATACCGCCATGATCTGATTTACCTCTTCCACAGAAGATCTCCCTTCCGGTACTTCCAGCACTACCTCATCGTGGATATGGCAGACAATATCAAATCCTCTTTTCTCCAACCGGAGCATGGCTTCCGCAAGTACATCCCTTGCCATAGCCTGAACGATGTTCTCACAGAACTTCGCTCCATAGGATTCAATCCTTGTCCATTTCCGGTTTGTACCGACTCCCTCATAGCTGACGCTTTCTGATCCGAATCGGTTTGTGGTCATCCGTGGACGTACATAGGAAAGCACCCTGCCTGAAGGAAGTGTGATCTTTAACATCCCTGACTGGTAATAAACCGTCACCTTCCCGACCGTAGTTATCTTCCGTTCTTTCACGGCAGCCTTTACTGCCCCATCAATCTCATACCAGTAGTTCACAATATGAGGATTGGCATTTCTCCAGGACTGCACCAGACCTTTCAGTTCCTCTTCCTTTACAAAGTTCAGTGCGCCCATACTGACAAGCGCACCTTCTGCCCCTCCATACTGACAGGCAAGGGAAGCAACTTTACCTCTTGCACGGTACGGACTGCCTTTCGTAATCTCCTCGATCGGAATATGAAACATCTTTGCTGCTGTCTGCTCGTAGATTTTTCCGGCACCCCGGAATTCCTCCATAACCCAGCTTTCTCCTGCAAGGTATCCCATTACCCTTGCTTCGATTGCTGAAAAATCACTGACGATAAATCGGCATCCAGGTCTTGCCACAAATGCAGTTCGTATCAGTTCTGAGAGCACTTCCGGCGTAGAATCATAGAAAAGTTCGATCAGGTCATACCTTCCTTCTTTTACAATGGAACGAGCCAGTTCCAGATCCTCCATATGGTTCTGCGGAAGGTTATGAATCTGCACAAGCCTTCCGGCCCACCGCCCAGTCCGGTTTGCGCCATAAAACTGCAGAAGCCCATGTACCCTCCCATCCGGGCAGACAGAGCGTTCCATTGCTTCATACTTTTTAACGGAGGTCTTTGACATCGCAAGCCTTAGCTTCATCATTTCCGATACTTCATCCTGACTGTTTTCTACCAGCTCTTCCACGGCAGCCTTTGCAAGGGAATCTACCTCGATGCCTTTTTCGTTAAGCCATCCCTTTAGTTGTGATACACTGTTTGGGTTTTCCAGTCCGGAAATCTCATAAGCCTTCTTTGTAGCAGCTTCTTTGTACAAAAGGTCACAGGTGATTGCATGACTGATCAGTTCCCGGTCGACCATGATCCCACGATCATTGATCCGCTGATCCATGCAATACAATTCCTGTTCTTTCTTTGGAATTGGAAATTTCGACAGCTTCTTTCGGATCTGTTTTTCCACATCCACATCCCGGATACAGTATGTTTTAAAAAGTTCCCACTTCTCCGGTGCATCAGAAGGAAGGTTTCTTGTCCTTCCCCCGTTTGCCTTGGTAGGTTTACACGGCATACAAAAATAACGGATCAGATCTTTTCCCTCTGACATCTTTTTCTTATCCAGGTTTAATGCCCCTCCAACTCCTTCCAGAGAAAGAGGCAGGGAAAGCATCGAAGCCTGTACTGCCGTACAGCTCCACCCTTCCGGTCTTAAGGAAAGCCCAAAATGGCGGTTGATACAGTTCCGTTCAAAGGCAGCATTAAAAGCAGTCTTTGTGACAGAATCATCAATCAGCATTTCCATGATCTTTTCCGGCATCTCTTCACCGGAGGCAAGGTCAATAATCTTAGTCGGCTCCTCATTTATGCTGTAAGCAAAGAGCAGGATTTCAAATTGTGGCGAGGCGGTATAACGGTGTACCCCACAGTCCGGCAGGGAAACATCTGAATATGTCTCAATATCAATGGCAAGTGTATCCATGCTTCTTCGCCTCCCTTCTTTTAATCCGTTCGATCCCAACCTTTGCAGCATCCACATGTCCTGCCCTGATCTGTCCAAGGATTGTGCGGTATGTGTTATAGGGAATCTTATGTCTGATATCTTCCAGTTCTTTTTTCAGTTCATTCATATGTAATAACTCCTTATGTAACAGGCGGTGCTACCACCGCCCTTTTATTTCTACTGTGTCTTAGGAAAGGAAATCATCCTCTGCATCTACTGCATCAAACTCATCCTTAGCATTTGCCCTGGAACCAAGCGGCTCTCCATCCTTTAACTTCTGGATATTACCCAGTCCTGCAGCAATTCCCTTATTACCGTTGCTGTTATAAGCGTAGAAGGTAATGGATACCCTTCCGTAGCAGCCGGAATATACTTCGCTCTGATCAAGGATCGGCTGCACCTGGTTATCAACCACCTGTGGAGCCTGTTTGGAATTCGCATTCAAGAACATACTGTCCGCATAGGCCTCATCCTCCGGTCTGTCAATGTCACCGTCTCGAAGCGGCATCTTTAAGTTTGCCGGGATCTTACCACCCCACTTGCCCTTTCCATCCTCTTTTGCTACGGCAATTGCCTTCTGGATCTTAGCGATCGTTTCCGTATCCTTCTTGCTGATGATACAGGAGACAGAATATTTCGGATCACTTCCGTTGATGGAATCCGGCTCCCAGATATGGGCATAGCTGAATCTGCAGGGTACGATTACTTTTGTCGGTGTGTTTGTCATAGTCTTAGTCCTCCTTAAAATCCGCTTCTGCGGTTGCTGTTTTTATTTCTTCTCTTTTATCTGAATCCGGCACCAGTGTGACTTTGCCGTCCGGCTTGTACACCAGTTTCCCCAGGATCTCACTAAATTTTTTCTTGCCCATCAGTCTCTCCATTTCCGTGATCCCGATCAGGCTCTTTTTATAGATATCTGTATATCCGGCTTCCTTGGCAGCCTTTGCCACATCTTCTTCATCCGTATATTTCCGGTTGCTTCTACCAAGCACCAGTTTGAATCCCGGCCATTTCTTATGGTTTGTGACTGCTTCGTTTTGTGCATAGGTGTAGACTTCCTCTGCCCATTTCTTTAGGGCATCCGCCTGGGTAAGCACCTCTGCAATCTCCTCATCCGATAATTCCGGTGGCGGTGCAAACTCCATCTTTGCAAGCTTTAAGAAATCCTCTGCCCGTTTTCTGCAGGTAAACCTTGCCTTACAGAACCTGCAGTGAGCACCGGAGGCATATTCACCAACTCCAGCAAGAGCCATAGCCGCTCCCGGTTCCAGTACTTCCTTCCCCCATGTGACCAGGTCTTCTGCTGAGATCTCCCAAGTGGAGATGTGCTGGAGACGGGGCTGTACGATGGTAAGTTCCACTGCTTCTATTCCATAGAGGATACCAAGCATGTCCAGCGCGCCAAGGCCATAGATCATAAGCTGTACGTTTTTCTCAGCATCCACCATGACTCCCTTTCCCAGTTTCAGATCGATAATATGGATTTTATGGTCATCCACGATCACCATATCCGCTGTACCAAAACAGTCCTGGATCCGATGTGCAAGGCTTATTTTTAATTCCACCCCAAAGAAAGGATCCTCACAACTTCGCTTTGTTTCTTCGATCTCACTGATGACATAGGACACATAATCTTCCACGGCTTCTAAAAGTTCATCGGAGTAATAATCCGACACCGGACGTCTGGTACGTTTCTTCAGATGCTTATTGATCAGATGCTCCGCCATCGCATGACCAGCTGAGCCTTCTGCCGCAAACGGTGACTGTTCATCTGGATACTTCTCTTCCAGAAGAAGGGAAGGCGGACAGCTTAAATATCGTTTCCCGGAAGATGGGGAGAATCTTGCATGCGCTCCCATTAAAGTACCTCCTGTGCTTTCTGATACAGTTCCGGCAGCTTCTCTTCCGGCACATCCGAGAGCTTCGCATAACCAAACTGTGTGATCAGATTCTTAACCTCTGTGGTCTTTCCGGCACGGGATTTTTCCGCAAGGAACATTCTCACCGTCTTAAGACTGACCTTTATTTCTGCTTTCGGTGCTTCCTTTTCTGCTTTCTTTTCTGGTTCCGGCTTCTGACTCTGTGTTTCTACCTTTGTGGGTTCTTCCATAGGTCTATTTTTCTGTACCGCTAACATTTTCCTGATCCCGGCTGCAATCTGTTCATATCCTTCTGCTACAAGTAATAATGCTTTATTCATCGTGCTGCTCCTTTCAAATTCGCTTCAGTGTGACATCTCCTGTATACACATCGACCTTATTCACACTTGTTTTGTACTTTCCCCAGTCCACCAGGATGTGGAACGGGTACTCCCTTACAACAGTTCCTTTTTTCTTCTTTTTCCCGGCTGTCACCAAGATGCGTTCTCCCGGATATAATCCGTAATGGGTATTGACTCTGCCTAACATACGCATCCACCTCTCACCAGCTTCTGGCTCTTTACGATGGCACGGTATCGTCCACCTGCCCTTTCATCCACGGGAAGTGTCCGAACATTGACTGGCTCAAAGTCGAGGTCAAACAAACGTACAGGTTTTTTCAGTGTCTTTGCATGATCCAGTTCGAACTTCATCCCCTCTGTGATCTCAAAACCAAACACATACACTTCATCGCAGACAGCCATCAGTTCCAATCCCATGTCAATTCCCTTTACCCTCTCTGCCGGATCATTTTCATCCAGAAAGATCGGAAAATAGAGATGTGGGACAATCGGGATATTTCCTTTTGCTGCTACCTGCTCGGCATAGTAGATTGCCCTTGCCGTATTCATGCGGATGTTCCCACGATATGGGGAACAGATAAAAATTCGCTTCATTGTTTTGTCCTTTCTACAAAGCAAAGTCATGGAAGATACTGTCCATCACAGCCTTGTCCTCACCAGAAAGCTGCTCTGCCAGTTTCTTTAACAGTTCCTGCTGGCTTGGCTTTAGGTACTTCCTGCCGACATAATATCCGTCAGCCACCTTTACCCCTCCGCCATATCTTCCACGTACCGTTTCAATCGGGTGGGCAAGCGTCAGCTCTTCGATGTCATATTTAATTGTCCGGACGGATACACCGAATTCATATGCCAGATTCTGTACTGTTTCCTGACGTCTTTTACACAGCACATTTAAGATTGCCTCTCGGCGCTCACTTGGCGTCATCTTGCCTTCCACGCTTGCCCACCTCCTTTCTGTTTCTCTTGCTTTGTGGCTTAAAGATATTGGTTAAAGGTGCAACCTTTTTGCACCTTTAGAAAAAAAAGTTCATTTTTTCTTCTATTTTTTTATTCTTCATGGCCTTATGATTTTTTCTTAAAAAATCCATCCATAGAAAAAAGGACAAAAAAAAGAGCTGTTACGCAATCTTTCGATTGCAGTAACAACTCTGGCATGTAGTATCTCATCAATATGGATCAGGGCTCAGTAGCTTGTCTTTGCTTCTTCGATCTGTTTCATCACATCCGTGAGTGAAACCACTTCTGTATTTTTGTTTACCTTGGATTCAAAATATATTTTTCCATCATCAGCAATCAGGGCATCAAACAGTCTTGGTTTGACCTTTCTGTCACTGTTCAGGTTTCGGATCTTAATTCTCTTCATTTCCGTCCCACCTCCAACACGTGCTTCGTATTACTATCCTATTTTTATAATGGATTTTAGATATCATCCTTCCTCCAATGAAACTCATTCACATTTTTTGCGATTCGATTTCATTTTTCATTGACATTTCATGTAAATCAGGTTATGATTGATGTAAGTCAGTTACATCTTACAAATACATTATATGAAACTAATTTGCATTTGTCAATCATTTTTAATGTAATTCAGTTTCATCTTTATATTAAGGAGGTTGATTATAATGAAATTCGCTGAAAAGCTCAAGAAGCTGAGATCAGAGAAAGGACTTACCCAGCAGGAGACCGCCAAAGCTGCAGGTATTACAACAAGAACCTATGCCAGCTATGAAACAGACGGCCGTTACCCACGAAACCGTGATCTTTACGGAAAACTGGCCGCTGTGCTTGGATGCGATACAAACTATCTTATGACTGAGGATGAAGAATTTATTTCCAGTGCAGCCGACCAGTACGGTAGCCGTGGAAAAAAACAGGCAGAACAGCTGGTAAATGAACTGTGCGGATTATTCGCAGGAGGAGAATTATCGGAAGCCGACCGTACCGGAGTCATGATGGCTCTCCAGAAGGCCTACTTCGATTGCAAGGAAGACAATAAAAAATACACCCCGCACAAATATCGTAAGGAAAGCTGATGTCCTTTTTATCGGACACGCTTTTTGCTACGATGAAAATGGAGGTGTAACCTTTGGATTCTTATAAAATTTTCAAACAAGCCGATGACCTTGTCCGGCAGTGTGGCCTACGCAAGCCAGAACTGATTGTCAGAGAACTTGGCATCGACCTATATGACAGTGAAGACCTCAGTGATCTGCTTGGGATGTATACGTTCCGATGGAATCACCGTCTGATGTTCATCAATTCCAAAGTCAGTGGACGACTTAAAGATATGGTCATCGCACACGAACTCGGCCATGATCAACAGCACCGGAACATTGCCAAAGCGGGAAAAGCCCTGCAAGAGTTCAGTCTTTTTTCCATGAAGGATAATACAGAATATGAAGCTAACGCTTTTGCTTCTCATATTCTTCTGGATAACGATGAGGTGTACTCTCTCGCCAAGGAAGGCTATGACGTTTTTACTCTTTCCCAGATGATAGGCAGTGACGTCAATCTGCTGCTGATCAAAATGCAGGAAATGAATAAACTCGGCTATGACTTTACTGTGCCCTTAGAACATGACAGCCGATTCTTCCGTAACATTAAAGGTCGGTCTCTGCCGGAATATGAATAAAAGGTCAAATGACAGGATACCAAACAATTGTCTGTGTCCTGTCATTTATTATAATTATTTCTACTTTATACTTGCACTTACGTTGATGCCACTGTCACTTGAAACCTCTGCCTTCTTATCCTGATACTTCAGCGTGAAGGCATATTCTTTTCCATCGGCATCTTTTATGACGAAACTATAATTTCCGTCCTTCTTCACGGTAACAGTGATTCCATCCTCGTTATGCGAAAAATTCTCTACATTTGTCGGCACTTCGACCATCTCATAACTGTCGATACCATCAACTGATATAGAAATTTCCTTTTTGTTTCCGCATCCAGTCAGGCAAAACATTAATGCTGCTATCAGTGCGATTGATAAAATCCATTTTTTCATTTCGATATTCACTCCAATCATTTCTTTTTAAATCTACACGCACCTTGAGAAAGTTACTCCTGAAATATGTCATGCACAAATTTCTCCAGTATAGAATCAAATGTTCCTCCGGCAACTTCTATTTTTTCATTATTTCCTGCAGTTTTGTATTGCATTTATGATATCCTTTACTTTTTCTCCTTATTAGCTAAAAGGGATGAAACTGCTCTGCGGTCTCATCCCCCCTGCTTTTGTCAAAATCAGGTTAATAATGTTTATCTTTTCAGATTTTCCAGATTTCAAATTGATTTTCTCTTTTTTGAAATTCTATTTCTGTATATGGTAACCTGTAGAACTACGTCTTCTTCTGAAAATACAAAGACCCGTAAATACCGAAAATGAAATAATCATCAAAACTAAATAGAAAACTACATTGCTTTCATCACCGGTATGCGGTGCCGAATCAGTTGATGTTACTTGTGTTCTATCTTTTTTGTTAGTAAACTCAGCTTTTGTGGTCTCATCC
>CAVIGE010000094.1:0-8167 GCA_963642325.1 Prevotella sp. CAG:279 | reverse complement strand
AACCATATAAAATAAAAATCAGGGCTTTTCAAATAGTCTCATTTCTGTTATACTATAATAGTTATGAACATCGGAGTATGGCGTAGCTTGGTAGCGCGCTCGGCTGGGGGCCGAGAGGTCGCAGGTTCAAATCCTGTTACTCCGATTTTTTGCTTAAAATAAGCGTTTGTAGGGTATATCTGTAATGATTATCGCCAAAATACTTAATTACATATGATTACCTTTAAACAATTTTGTTATCAACACAGGCTGATTTGTGAGTTCACCATACTTACAATATCAGCTTTTTCTTTTACCGAAACCACATCAAAGGCATAATATTGGTCATTGACCTCTTACAGCAAAACACTGCATGTTGATAATACCATTTTCCCGGTTATATTTCAACTCATCCCCATTTTCCTGTTACTGAGAAATTCCTGCTCCAACTTTCTGCAATTTCCATTGCTCCTCCACTAACCTTGCTGTATAATAGGTTTATATCAAGAAATGGAGAATGACTATGTTAGTTTCAACAAAAGGGCGTTACGCACTGCGTATTATGATCGACCTGGCAGAACACCAGACAGACGGCTACACACCTCTGAAGGAAACAGCCGCACGCCAGGGAATTTCTGAAAAATATCTGGAAGGGATCATCAAGATCCTTGTAAAAGATAAAATGCTTTCCGGAGTCCGCGGAAAAGGCGGCGGATACAGACTTACCAAATCACCGGATCAATATACAGTAGGAAGCATCCTGCGCCTTACAGAAGGCTCCCTTGCTCCTGTATCCTGTCTTGAATCCCAGGACGAGATCCCCTGTGAACGGATGGACTGCTGCCGCACTCTTCCAATGTGGAGAGGACTGGACGAGCTGATTAATAATTATCTGGACAATATCACGCTCGCCGACCTGATCCAGCCAGACGAACAGTGGAACAATTATGTAATCTAGTCCAAAAGAAATCTTCAAACGTGTCACTGGCGCGTTTTTGATATGCATGGCAAAACAAGCGCCACCATAGATGGCATTTGTTTTTCTTGGACTATTAACGAAGGTTCCGTCTGCACCAGCAGACAGTAGAGCGCGATAGCGCGTGAACCTGAGTGTAGTATACACAAGAGCACAAAAAAGAGTATGCCGCCTGGACCTTACTCCCAACGACATACTCTTTTTCATTTCATTTTTCCTACTTATAAAGTGACAGTCCGTCAAATAAAATAACCGGATCATCCCACTCATTATCCTTGATCAGGGATACTTCTACACGGATCTGCTTCTGTCCGGATACATCCACACCAAAATATACATTCTTTTCATTGTAATGGATATCCTGGGATGTATACAGTACCTGATTGTCATCACCGTAAACAGTAATTCTTGCCATATTTGCGCTGTCAAACTGGGAAGATGGTCCAAATACGCCGGATAACAGCCTGTACTCACCATTTGTATTGCACTGAACGTAGCTTCCTTTGCCTTTTAAACGAATGGCATTACCCCAACGGGAACCAGCTGCTGTCTTGCCGGAAGAAATAATGGTGTAACCATTCTTTGTAATTCCTTCCAGGTTCTGTACCAGATAACCAGTTTCCAGATCCATGGTATTGGCCGGCTCTGTATCACCTTCATTTGGAACCCATACACCATCTGCTCCAATGGTTCTTCCGTCGATCACTGTGCTGACTGCCATAGCGCCATTTGGATACAGGAAATACCATTTTCCATCAGTATCCTTCATCCAGCCGGTCTGCATAGCACCGCTCTGATCCATGTAATACCACTGGCCGTCGATCTGCTGCCAGCCGGTCTTCATAATGCCGTCATTGCCAATATAATAATACTTTCCGTTATCCTTGATCCATTCATTATATGCAAACTTATTGGTACCTCTCTGATATCTCCACTGATCATTTACATATTTCCATGTTCCTGCATAAGCCGGAACTGTTAAAGCCGCACTTAATGCCAGCGCTGCCGCTGCAACCGCAAAACGTCTTCTCATTTCCCATTCTCCTTTCATCTGCAGGTTTCATTTTTCCTTTCTTTTCTGCACTGTCTCAACCGCTCATACTGCCTGTTTTCGTACGCTTTATTATAATTCAACTTTCCTTTTTATGCAATATGGACGGCTGTCTGTTCACAAAATATCCACGATTTCCCATTATTTTCTGGACAATAACCGCCAAACCTGTCACTTATTTCATTGCCATTCACACATTGTATGACCTGTTAAACTTACCTCTGCCACATCCCTGCAAATTCCCCGTCCTTTAAGCACATGATCCGCTGATTGGAGCTTCCCCGAAAGATCAGTGTCAGATCTTTCTTCGCTTCCACAAATTCCCCGTCCACCAGCACATCGATCAGGCGCAGCATCTCTTTGGTATGTTCTGTATACACAACCCCGCCAGGCTGCATATCCTTATCCAGCAGATATCCGCTATAGCACCAGATATCTTTTTGTGGATAAGTCTCCCGTATTTCTTTTAAAAGGTGGACAAGTACCTCCTGATTTTCCGGTTCAAAAGGTTCTCCCCCAAGAAGAGTAAATCCCTGGATATATCCCGGCTTTAACAGCTCCAGTATCTTTTCTTTCGTCTCTTTTGTAAAAGGAGTTCCATACTGAAAATCCCAGGTCTCTGAATTAAAACAGCCCTTGCAGTGATGCCGGCAGCCGGAAACAAACAACGATACTCTCACACCAGGTCCGTCTGCAATATCACATTCCTTTATATTCCCATAATTCATCTGTCATTTCCCCATTTCTGTTAAACAACAAACTAAACATCCAATATTAGCAACATAACTGAACAATAAGTTTATCTTTATAGTATACACCAGATCATTCCCTCACACAAGCAAAAACAAAGCCCGGAAAACGTTCCAGGCTCTGCTCTTACGTGCTCTACTTCCCATTAAAATTTCTATGCAGCAATTCATGCTCCTTCCCCTTCAACAGAGAATCATACAGCGAAAGGATCATCGGGTTCTCATTTGACTTCTTGATCTGTGTATTTACATCTGTATCATACAGTCCCTTCATTCTGGCCTTTCTGGTTCTCGGGCCTGCATTTACCGGCTGGCCGCCGCCCATGATACAGCCTCTGCGGCATGCCATTACTTCCACAAAATCATACTCTGCCTCGTGGTTTTTGATCTGCTGCAGCAGCTTATCCGTATTTGCCAGGCCATTGACCACTGCCGCCCGGATCTCTCTTCCATTATAGTCATAAGTCAGCGTCTTAATACCTTCATCGCCCCGGACACCGCTCTTTTTAATAGCTTCCATGTCCACTCTGCTGTGTCCCTGCTGCAGCCTGCGCAGCACTGCCTCTGTAACACCGCCGGTAACACCAAAGATCACGCCGCTTCCGGAGCCAATACCAAATGGTACATCTGCCGCCTCGATCTCCACCTTATCAAATACAATACCGGACTTGCGGATCATCCTTACCACTTCTGTTGTAGTCAGCACATAATCCACATCCTGTTTCCCGTTGGTAAAGGACTCCGGCCGCAGGATCTCCTCCTTCTTTGCCGTACACGGCATAATGGAAACGGATACGATCTTCTTTCCTTCGTTCTTCTCCGGATCCTTATAATATTCACGGACTACAGCCCCAAACATCTGCTGCGGGGAACGGCAGGTAGAAAGATTAGAGACAAATTCCGGATATTTTGTCTCACAATACTTCACCCATGCAGGACAGCAGGAAGTAAATAAGGGCAGTTTCTGCCCGGAAGTAAACCGCTCCACAAACTCCTTTGACTCTTCCACAACCGTCAGGTCCGCGCCATAAGAAGTATCATAAACCTCGTCAAATCCCAGTCTGTGAAGCACACCTACCAGCTTGCCCATTACATTTTCGCCCTTTGCATAGCCAAAATGGTCTCCAATGGCCACACGCACTGCCGGAGCGATCTGAGCGATCACCTTGGTATTCTTATCTGCCAACGCTTCCCATACCTCATCAATGTTGGTATGGATACTGATAGCACCTGTAGGACAGACAACCCGGCACTGGCCGCAGCCCACACAATCAGTCTCTGCGATCTTTTTATTAAAAGCAGGCATTACCTGGGCTTCTGTTCCACGGTAGGCAAAATCAATGGCATTAATATTCTGCACATTGTCGCACATTCTCACACAGTCACCACAAAGGATACATTTATTAGGATCCCTGATAATGGCATGGGAACTGGTATCGATCGGCTGCTGCTCTCTTACATTTTCAAAGCGGATCTCATGGACACCCATGCGGTGGGCCAGCTCCTGCAAATGACATTCGCCGCTTTTGATACAGGTGGTACAGTCTCTGCAGTGAGCCGCCAAAAGCAGCTCCAGAATCAGTTTCCGGTAGCGCATCAGCCTTGGAGTATTGGTATAGACTACCATTCCGTCCTTTGGCTTTTCAGAACAGGAGGCAAAGGTCTTTCCCCGGTCATTTTCCACTGTACACAGACGACAGGCGCCATAAATAGATAATTCTGAATGATAGCACAATGTAGGGATGTCGATCCCGGCTTTTCTTATTACTGACAATACATTGGGTTCATCTGTAAATTCAATGGATTGTCCGTCAATCGTCATAATTCCCATAAATTTCCGTCCTCCCTACTCCGTATAAATAGCGCCAAAGGCACAGTTGTCCATACAGTTTCCGCACTTAACGCATTTTTCATTGTCGATCACAAATGGTGACTTCACTTTTCCGGAAATGGCACTTACCGGACAGTTCCTTGCACACTTGGAGCAGCCCTTACATTTCTCAGGATCGATCTTAAATACCCGAAGCCCGGAACAGACATGGGCCCGGCATTTCTTATCCACAATGTGCTCCTCATATTCCTTACGGAAAGCATGAATGGTACTGATGACCGGCTTTGGCGCGCTCTTTCCCAGACCGCAAAGGGCCGTATTTTCGATCATATCTGCCAGCTCTTCCAGTTCATCTATGTCACTCATTTTTCCATTTCCGGCAACAATGCGTTCCAGAATCTCCAGCATCCGCTTGGTGCCCTCACGACATGGAACACATTTTCCGCAGCTTTCTCTCTGGGTGAAATTCATAAAGAACCGGGCTACTTCCACCATACAGGTGTCTTCATCCATAACAACCAGACCGCCAGAACCGATCATGGCGCCGATCTTTGAAAGAGAGTCAAAATCCATTTTGCTGTCAAGCTGTGACTCTACCAGACAGCCGCCGGAAGGACCGCCGATCTGGACTGCCTTAAACTTTTTATTATCCTTAATGCCGCCGCCAATATCAAAAATGATCTCCCGCAGGGTAATTCCCATAGGAACTTCGATCAGACCTGTATTTTTAACATTGCCTGTAAGGGCAAATGCCTTGGTTCCCGGACTTTCCGGCGTACCGATGCGGCTGTACCAGTTGGAACCATTTTTAATGATCATAGGCACATTGGCGTAGGTTTCCACGTTATTTAATACAGTAGGCTTTCCCCATAAGCCCTGTTCAACGGTTCTTGGCGGCTTCACCCTTGGCATACCACGCTTGCCTTCAATAGAAGCCGTCAGCGCAGATCCTTCACCACATACAAAGGCACCTGCACCCCGGTTGATATGTAACCTGAAACTAAAGCCTGTTCCCAGGATATTATCGCCTAAAAGTCCCATCTCTTCTGCCTGGGCAATAGCGATCTGCAGTCTGCACACAGCCAGGGGATATTCTGCACGGACGTAAATATAGCCTTCCTGGGCCCGCACTGCATAAGCTGCCAGCATCATGCCTTCGATCATGCGGTGTGGATCACCTTCCATGACGCTTCGGTCCATAAATGCACCTGGATCCCCTTCATCACCATTACAGACCACGTAGCGTATTTTTTCCTTCTGACCTGCCACCTGGGACCATTTTCTGCCTGCCTGGAATCCAGCTCCCCCTCGTCCACGAAGTCCTGCATCTGTCACTGTCTTTATCACTGCTTCCGGTGTCATTTCAAATACCGCTTTTTCAAAGGCCTCATAAGCCCCCACAGCGATGGCATCCTCAATATGCTCTGCATCAATATGTCCGCAGTTTTTAAGCACCAGCCGGGTCTGTTTTGCATAAAATGGGATCTCTTCCTGAGTCTCATATACACGGCCGTCATCCTTATACATCAGCCTTGTGACCGGCTCCCCGTGAAGAATGGTCTTCTCGAATATCTCCTCACAGTCTTCCAGCTTTACCTTCAGATACAGATAATTATAAGGTTCAATACGCACCAATGGCCCCATTTCACAGAAACCATGGCATCCGCTCATCTTAACCCCCACATGGGCGATCTCTTCCCCGATCTTTACAGATACATTGTCCATATGAGCCGTCATTTCCTTCAGACGGGCATAAATCTTATCAGAACCGCCTGCCAGACATCCAGTTCCTCCGCAGATGAGGATCCTGCAGGTTTCCTTCTGGCGTTTTTCCTTACATTCTTCTCTCCATAACTGGAGCTGCATTCTGTTTTCTATCCTCATACCTTCTCATCCTCCCGCAGTTTTGCGATCAGTTCACTCATTTTCTCCGGTGTCATTTTCGGATGTACCTCATCATTGACCATTACAGCAGGAGCCAGTCCGCAGGCCCCCAGACAGGAAACTGTTTCCACTGTAAACAACTGGTCATCTGTAGTATGTTTCTTTTTTCCAAGTCCCAGTTCCTTGTAAAGTCCCTCTAAGATCGGGATGGATTTACGCACATGACAGGCTGTTCCGTCACAGACCTTAATCACATATTTTCCCTTTGCCTCAAAAGAGAAATTCTCGTAAAAACTAGCTACACTGTAAGCCTTGGCCTCTGAGATCCCCAGTTTCCCCGCAACATAGGTCAAAAGCTCCGGCGGCAGATAACGATACTCTTCCTGGATCCCCTGGATAATAGGGATCAATGACTTTTCCTCGCAGCTATACTGTGCAATGATCTGGTCTGTCTTTTCATAATAAGATGTATCTAGCATTGTAACCCTCCTTTATGTGCATTTTACATATGTTTTATTATACTTGTCATTATGTTTTGTGCATAGTGCTAATTGCTATTTTTCTGATAAATTTATCAACAAGCACAAAAAAAGAAGCCTCAGATCTTACTTTGACGGGTCTTCGACACTTTATCAAACTTAAAATCCCTACAAACCGCAGAAATGCGGTATTTTTTTGTCAAATTTTTGCAAATTATTTGTTGTGTGGCGTTGTGTTATGTGCTATAATAAGGTATGAAGATTTGGTATGACAGAAAATCCAAGGATCCCACCTATTTCATTCAGATGGGCATCCGCAACGGAAAGAAAACTACAACTAAAAATGTTGCCCGTATCGGAAAGCATTCTGAACTTCTAAAAATTACCGATGACCCTCTTGCTTATGCAAAAGAACAGGTCAAAAAATATAATGAGGAGTATAAAAATAAGAACTGCGTATCTTTAGAAATAAAAGTTGATTTTGCTGAAAAGATCAAGGCAACAGGAGATACTGCTTCACATAGTACACTCTTAAATATTGGTTACTTTGTCCTGCAGCAGTTTTATCATGACCTCAAAATTGATTCTTTCTTTGAATCCGCCACAGCAGATATGAAGAACGAGTTTGATCCAAACTTGGTCAACCGTTTTCTCACTTACTCTCGTATCCTGTATCCGGATTCGAAGCTTGGAACATATCAGAATCTCTGCCGTTTTTATGAACAGCCCTCATTCGATTATGTCCATATTTTACGAACAATGGATATCATGCAGGAGCACTACGATGAATATATCTCCCACCTTTTTGAGACAAGTTCCCAGATTGTCAAAAGGGATACTTCTGTATGCTTTTATGACTGTTCCAACTATTATTTTGAGATTGAAACAGATGATGAAGATTATGTCGATGAAGTAACAGGAGAAACCATCAAAGGTCTGCGAAAGTATGGCCCAAGCAAAGAACACCGTCCGAATCCTATTGTGGAAATGGGGCTGTTCATGGACAGGGATGGTATTCCTCTTTCCATGTGCATTACCTCCGGTTCAGATAACGAGCAGATGACTGCCATCCCCTTGGAAAAACAGCTCACAAAAATGTTTAAAGGCAAAAAATTCATTTACTGTGCTGATGCCGGACTCGGTTCACTGAATATCAGGAATTTCAACTCGATGGGTGGAAGGGCTTTTATCGTTACCCAGTCCATAAAAAAACTTTCG
>CAVIGE010000093.1:0-8371 GCA_963642325.1 Prevotella sp. CAG:279 | reverse complement strand
ATAGAGGAACTTTACCGGACATATTTTGACATTGTATATCGGTATATCCGTTCGATCTCACGAGATGAACTGCTGGCAGAGGAAGTGACCCAGGAGACGTTTTTTAAGGCATTGAAGAAGGTTGGGGAATTCCATGGAGATTGTGATGTGCGGGTATGGCTCTGCCAGATCGCGAAGAATACCCTGTACGATCATCTGAAAAAACAGAAGAAGCAGATTCCCGGGGATGAGCAGCTGGAAGAGATAGAAAGCGATGGCGGAGAATTTTTTGAGGAAAAACTGGCACAGAGAAGTCAGGCCATCGAGATCCATAAGGTTCTGCATGGACTTTCGGAACCATATAAAGAGATTTTTTCCCTGCGGACATTCGGAGAGCTGAATTTTCGTGAGATCGGAATGATTTTTGGAAAAAGTGAAAACTGGGCGAGGGTGACTTATTACCGTGCAAGAGTAAAGATCAGAGAGGAGCTTGGACATGAAGATCACATGTGATGTAATACAGGATCTGATGCCATCTTATGTGGATGGGATTTTAAGCGAGGACAGCAGGACGCTGGTAAAAGAACATATGAAAAACTGTGGGGAGTGCAGGAAAATGTATGAGATCATGAAAGAGGAACAGGAAAAAGGACAGGCCAGGATGAGGGTGACGGCAGTTTCCAAAACAGCAGCCGGAGATGCGAAAAATACCGGAAGTACTGCAGCACTGAAAAAAATCCGTAGAAAAATCCTGGTACGGAGAGTTCTGACTGCGGCGGCGGCAGCTGCACTGACCCTTATCATAGCGGCAGCAGGCTACAACCACTGGTACTTCAACGAAAAATACATGACCCTGGAAGACAGCGGTATGTATGTGAAGGATAACTGCCTGTATTCTTCCAATAATCTTATCAGCCGTATGAAGGTATATTACACAGAGGATGGAAAAACAGAGTTCGTTTATGCCATTGATGCTCCATACGCAGGAACGCTGGAGCTTAAGGGCGATGACATAATGCTCCAGGATTTTTCACAGAAAACAGCAGAAACAGCACCGGAAGATGGCAGTACCCCCGAGACTGTCAAGGAGGTTTATTACATGAGCGACGAAGCCATGAAAAAAAGCCTGGAATTAACAGATCTGGAAGCAGGCGGAGATCAGGAGGCAGCGGAGAAAATGGCAGTTGAGATGAAGCAGGAGTCGAAACTGATCTGGTCGGAGTAAAGCAGACTGCCAAATAATTATCTCTGTGTTATAAGGGATTATCAGGAGCAGTATCACAGCGGGACTGCCTGGGAGTCATACCGTAAAGCTCCTTGAAAAGACGGTTAAAAATCGTCTGGTTGGTGAAGCCGCTCTGGGCCATCACTTCAGAAACCGGAAGATCCGTGGTGTTAAGAAGCCGCCCGGCATGGGAAATCCGTACTTCGTTCAGATAACGCAGAAAAGTAATCCCCATGTGCTGTTTGAAAAAACGACAGAAATATTCTCTGCTGAAACCAGTCTGAAAAGCCATATCATCCAGGGTGATCTTTTCCATATAGTGCTCGTTTACGTAGGTGATGATCTCACGTATGGTATCATTGGGCTGGTTTTGTGGGGCGGCAGCTCCGGGTGGAGAATAAACAGAAAAATATCGTATCAGGTCTGCAAGCATCAGTAAGGCCGTGCCGTCGGAGCGCATGGCACTGGTGCTTTCGTCCTGTATGCTGGTGCGTGTCAGATCGTGAGCCAGCTGGCACAGATGGATGTACTGGGTGGATTTCGGATCATCCAGAGGAACCGGCCGGCATCGGATGCTGTACAGCTCCAGATCCGGGCAGTAAACAGAGAGCAGTTTTTTGTCCACGTGAATGCACAGGAACATATACAGGTTGGAGCCGGAATGAATGGAATGTACTTCCCTGGAATCAAAAACGATCAGCTGGTTTCTGGAAAGGATAATGGTTTCATGATCGACATGGATCGTAACTTCACCATTCAGGCAGAACAGGATCTCCATAGCTTCGTGCCAGTGCATGGGCAGATGCGGACTTTCCAGCGCTGCCATGGAGATCTGGATCCCGAGATTCCCCAGAGGATGCAATGCCTCATGATATACTTTTGCCATATAAAAATCCTCCAAATGTCAATATCGTTGTAAAACAGGTTAATTATAACACTGGATTAAATATCCCGGCAAGGATAAAATACAGGATGTAACAGGGAAAGAAATATGAAATATGTTAACGATATATAGAAAAATGACAGGAGAGGATAATATGGATACAGCAGCTATTTCTAAAAATAATACAATGACACGAAACAGAGCAAACGTAAATAAGAAAGCAACATGGGGAGAGCGTTTCAGAAAGTACATTCTGGAAAATGCGCATATCTTTGCAGAAGCTTCTGCAATGCAGACAGGAAATGCCGCAGCAGCAGTGCTCCTTGCAAAAAATGCCAGAGAGTGCGCGGCAGCAAAGTAATAAAAATATCAGGATAAGGATTATAAAAACAGTCCATGCATTTCCGGGGAAATAACCTTCGGGAAATGCATGGACTGTTTTTTTATAGCATCATATCATAAGAAATTGCTTTTCATAAGAAATTACTTCTCACAAAAGCTGTGGATCATTTCTTTCGGATCCTGCAGGCACATGCGGTGTAAAGCACGTCTGTGGAAGAGTTCAGTGCGGTTTCGCAGGAATCCTGGATAACGCCTACGATGAAACCAACACCAACGACCTGCATGGCAACATCGTTCGGAATTCCGAAAAGGCTGCAGGCCATCGGGATCAGAAGAAGGGAACCACCGGCAACTCCGGAAGCACCAGCTGCACTTGCAGCAGCCAGAATACAGAGGATCAGGGCGGTTGGGAAGTCTACGTGGATACCAAGTGTATGGGCGGCAGCCAGTGACATGGTGGAAATGGTGATCGCTGCACCTCCCATGTTGACGGTTGCACCCAGAGGGATGGAGATAGAATAGGTATCCTCATCAAGTCCAAGATCCTTGCAAAGTTCCATATTCACCGGGATATTGGCAGCAGAGCTTCTTGTAAAGAAGGCTGTGATACCACTGTCTTTCAGGCAGCGCAGAACCAGCGGATACGGATTCTGGCGTGTGCAGATGAAAGTAACGACCGGGTTCATCACAAGAGCCACAAACAGCATGGTTCCAACGAGTACAAAGATCAGACGGCCATAGCTTAAAAGTACGTTAAGTCCCTGCTCGGAAATGGTCGTGAAGATCAGGCCCATGATACCAAAGGGAGCAAGGCTGATGATCCATCTTACTGCTGTGGAGGTTGCATCGGAAATGTTCTCGATGACTGTTTTTGTGGTTTCACTTGCAGGCTTCAGGGCAATGCCGAAGATGATGGCCCATGCAAGGATACCGATATAATTTGCGTTTACAAGGGCGTCAACCGGGTTGGAAACAATGTTCATAAGGAGGTTTTTCAGAACCTCTGAGACACCGCTTGGCGGGGTAATGTCCGAAGTATTTGTATTTTCTGAAAAGGTCAGCATGATCGGGAACAGACGGCTGGAGAGAACGGCTGCCAGTGCTGAGAGTACATTTCCCAGAAGATAAAGTACAACGACGAATTTCATGTTTGTTTTCTGGCCTTTTCCCATGTGGCACAGAGAGCTCATTACCAGGAAGAACACCAGAAGCGGGGCAATTCCGCGGAGAGCACCGACAAACAGATCACCAAAAAGGGAGATCACGGAAGCTTTCGGAACAGCAAGTCCGAGGATGATACCAACGATCAGTCCGCAGATGATACGTTTGATCAGATTGATGCTGTTCCATTTTTGGATCAGGTTTTTCATAGTTACGTTCCTCTTTCCTATTGTATAAGAGTGCTAAAAGCACAGTATATTAATTATATACAATTATGTCCGCCATGTAAAGACAAATGTACAGAAAACAACGGATGAACAATAAAAAAACACGTCAGACAAAGCGTTTTCCCTGTCTGACGTTGTAAGCAAGTGTATGCGTCTATGAACGTACCGATATCCGGATTTTTTTGAAGCTGATGGCAAAAAACAGAGTTTCTGCAAATCCTGTGATCCCCCATGAAAAGATATATAAAAGATAGAGCGCGGATATAGTCTGGAAATGTGCGAATATTGTGTAGATCCAGATGATACGGAACACGCAGGAACCTAGGATAACAATAATGGTAGTCGGAATGCTTTTTCCAATACCACGGGAAGCGGCAATGCTGCCATCCATGAAACAGCTGAACGCATAGCAGAAGCTCATGATGCGGATTCTCTGCATACCTGCATTGATAACGGCCGGTTCTGTGGAAAACAGTGAGAGGAACTGTGGACCGAATATCAGGAGCAGCCCACCTAGGATCACTCCGGCGATGAAGGCGTATGTAAGACTGACTCCGTAGGATTTCAGCATTCGTTTTTTGTTTCCGGCACCCAGGTTCTGGCCGATGAAGCTTGCACATGCAGTGTAGAAGGCAAACATAACGTTATAGATCAGGCTGTCGGCATTTGCGGCAGCTGCATTTCCGGAAACCATAACTGCGTCAAAGGAGTTGACTCCCGCCTGTACGAACAGGTTTGCGACAGCAAAAATTCCATTCTGCAGGCCTGTGGGAATACCAAGGAGCAGAACTGCCTTGCAGGCATTGGGGTGAAGGCGGAGCTTACGCAGGGATACCTTACAGTCATCGCTTCTTCGAAGAAGATGGATCATCACCAGGGAAGCAGACACATACAGTGATATCGCGCTGGCGGTTGCAACACCGGCGGCAGCCATATGGCAGACGATAACAAAAAACAGGTTCAGAAGAATGTTGATCACTCCTGCGATGGAAAGGTAGACCAGCGGCCTCTTTGTATCACCCCGGGCACTTAGCACGCCGTTGCCGAAATTGTATACAGCCATGGCAGGCATTCCCAGCGAATAAATCTTCATATATAAAACGGCCTGGTCGATGAGCTCCGGTTTGGTATTCATCATGGTCAGCATCTGGCCGGAAAAGATAAGACAGATGATGCAGACAATAAGGCCTGTGATCGCGCACAGAAGAAGAGAAGTATGGATCATTTCTTCTGTGCCTTTTTTATTACCGGCACCAAGCTCATGGGCTACGCGGACATTGACACCGGCTCCCATACCGATCAGGATACCCGTAAATAATGAAACTAGCAGAGTTGTGGAACCAACGGCACCCAGAGCCATATAATCCGCAAAACGTCCTACGACTGCAACATCACTTAAGTTAAAAAGCACCTCCAGCACCTGGGAGCCCATGAGGGGGAGGCTGAAGAGGAGTACATTTTTCCAGAGGGAGCCTGTGGTCATCTCAATGGAATGCGATTTTTCTTTCTGATCTTCACACATAATTAACCTCACAAAAATCTGTAAAAATTTCCTTCATCCAGCTTATACAATACTCTGCTGAAAATGGTTTGTAAAGAGGGAAAATGGCAGAATGTACTTGACAGATCGGGTCGTTCATCATAAGCTGTTGAGAGATATGGAAAAATCGAAAAGTCTTTGGAAAAAAGGGGAATATACACATGAAAAACTGGGATAATATACGTCTGGTACCGGAGTTTAATGAGCAGGGTGTTGCCTGCTATCGTCTTGATGGCGGAGATTATGTAAATGAATATTATATTACTTCAGAGGCAGAGACAAGAAAGCTTCTGAATACACCGGAGGTGGTAGGATATGAGGTATATAACTGCCTGATCCCGTCTACCTGCCAGATGCTTTATTATCTGAAGGAGCAGAAGAAGGTTACAACTGCGAATATTCTTTCTATTTTAAGAGGTGCACTGAATTACCCACTTGAGGAGGCGTGCTATAAAGAGCATATCCGTGTCCATGACATCAGCTTTCTTTCCAGTGAGCGTGTTTTTGCGGAGGATGAGATGACCGGGCTTGAGATCAAATACAGCAAGCTGACCATGGTGCCGGACAGTACTCTGATGATCGGGGATATCATTGCAAGTGGTGAGACTCTGATCCATTGCCTGCGCTATGTGACTGATTTTTACAGGGAGCATGGCACAAAGCTTCGCAATATCATCATCTTTACCATTGGGGGAACCAAAGGAATCGATATCCTTGAGAACCTGACAAAAGAGATCCGTGAGTTCTGGCCGGAGTTTGAGGGATTTATCACGGTATTTTATGAGGGGATTTTTTCCACCTATCAGGATAAGGGTGTTTCCGGGATCAATCTTCCGGATGTGGATTTTTACTGGAAGGGCGGAATCGTTGCGCCGGAGTTCCGAAGAGAAACACTTTCCATGTGCAGCCCTCTTTTTGAGAAATGTATTATCTACGATGGCGGCGCAAGACGTTATGAGATCCACGAGCATGTAGAGGAAGTCCTGGAATTCTGGGAAAGAATCCTGGAGCGTGCGGACAGGATTGATTTCAAAGAACTTCTTGATGAAAAGCTGGGTTATCCGACCCCGGTCAGCTACGAAGACTGGCTGGCTTACAATCACTACCAGGAAATCCGCCCCGCCGACACCAGATGGCTCTACCGCCAGGAGCAGGGATATATCGAGAGCATGAAAAATATCACACTGAAGGAACTCGCTGAACAAAGGATCAGAGAATTCAAAAGTGCACTGAGGAAATATATTCTGTAACAGTTCAGAGCATAAGACAGAAATAAGAACAGACCGGAGCAAGCTTGCTTGCAGAGGTCTGTTCTTATTTCTGTCTATGGGCGGAACGCCCATGAACGGTAACAAAATAAACCGTATAATGTGGATTGTACATTGATTTCAGTATGAACAATGACTATAATGAACTATAGCAATGAGACCGTATTTTCAGAGACAATGGAAATATAAAATAACGCATCAGACAAAGGAGGATCTTAATACAATGAAAATCGGAAATGATATTTACTATGTAGGTGTAAACGACCATCAGGTAGATCTGTTTGAGGGACAGTATGTAGTGCCAAACGGAATGTCCTACAATTCCTACGTGATCAAAGATGAGAAGATCGCAGTTATGGATACCGTAGATGCCAACTTCACAGAAGAGTGGCTTGGAAAAGTGGCAGAAGTTCTGGACGGCGCGAAACCGGATTATCTGGTTGTTCAGCATATGGAGCCGGATCATGCGGCAAATATCGAGAACTTTATGAAAGCATATCCGGATGCAACCGTTGTTGCCAACACAAAGACCTTCACCATGATGGAGAATTTTTTCCGTGGAATGAATCTGGAAGGAAAGAAACATGTAGTAGCCAACGGCGACAGCCTGACACTTGGAAAACATGTCCTTACCTTCGTATTTGCGCCGATGGTTCACTGGCCGGAGGTTATGGTCACATATGACAGCACAGACAAAGTCCTGTTTTCCGCAGACGGATTCGGTAAATTCGGAGCCCTTGATGTAGAAGAGGACTGGGACTGCGAAGCACGCCGTTACTATATCGGAATCGTAGGAAAATACGGCCCGCAGGTACAGAAGCTTCTCAAGGTGGCAGCGACCCTGGATATCCAGACCATCTGCCCGCTCCACGGACCGATCCTTACCGAAAACCTGGGACATTACCTGGAGAAATATGATATCTGGTCTTCCTACAGGGTAGAGAGCGAAGGCGTTATGATCGCCTACGCATCTGTATATGGAAATACGAAGAAAGCAGCAGAGCTTCTTGCACAGAAGCTGAAGGAAAAAGGCTGCCCGAAGGTAGTTCTCTGTGATCTCGCAAGAGAAGATATGGCAGAGGCTGTAGAGGACGCTTTCCGTTATGGAAAACTGGTACTGGCCAGCATTACGTACAACGGAGAAGCCTTCCCGTTTATGCGTACATTCATCGAAAATCTGACAGAGCGTAATTACCAGAACCGCACCATCGGACTCATCGAGAACGGCAGCTGGGCACCAACCGCAGCCAAAGTCATGAAGGGAATGTTTGAGAAGAGCAAAAACATCACATGGCTTGAAAACAATGTGAAAGTCATGTCCTCCTTAAGTGATGAGAACGTGGCTGAGATCGGGGCAATGGCAGAGGAACTCTACAAATAAAAACAGTTCCGATTTTTACAATTTTTTCTGCCGTTAAGTGTATAGAATACAGACCATAAAGAATCTGAAGGTAAATCGACAAGCGATTGTATTCGTGAACCTGCAACAGAACGGGGTATCATATCTGTTTTGAAGCTGGGAAGGATATGAAAGCAGACAAGGGCGTCTGAAAGGATGAAAAATCCGTTCAGGCGTCTTTTTTGATTTAACAGGAAAGGAAGATCTGGTTATGGCAGAGAGAATAAAAGAACATCCGATACTCGGCGTCCAGCAAAAAGGTGCGCCTGTCAGATTTAAATTTGACGGAAAGGAACTGGAGGGATTTGAAGGCGAGCCGATCGCCGCAGCCTTAAAAGCGGCCGGGC
>CAVIGE010000092.1:0-8383 GCA_963642325.1 Prevotella sp. CAG:279 | reverse complement strand
GTACGGTTTAGAGCGAATATGTACCTACCGAAAGGGAAAAACAAAGAGGAGGCACGAAGCCATGAAAAACGAATTCAGAAAAGAATATGAGCATTACCAGAAAATCAAGAGAGCATTTGAAGAGGCAGAAAAAGCAGAAAGCACCGAGGGGATGGAACAGGCCAGGGAAGTCTACAGAACCTGGGCGGCAGCCATCGAAGAAAAAGGAAAAAACTACGGACGGCTTTACAAGCTGCACGAGGAAGCATGGGAGAGGGGAAACGAGCACATCGACTTAAACGACTGCATTTGGGAAAAGGATGTCAAAGGCATGATCGACAGCTTCCGGGAATTTGGAATCAAAGCATTTACTTTTTCCTCCGGCTGGAGCGGGGCAAATGAAACCGCATGGCTTTTCCTTCAGAACGGATGTAGCCTTGAGGGACTGGTCGAGATTAACAGCCCACACAAGGAATTCATGAGCGAGGAATACGAAAAAGCACACGGATACCTTTTCAGGGTGAACTAAGCAAGACCACGGAGGGGCTGCGTAAGCAGCCTTTTCCAGATAATATGTACAGATCAGCCTTCGGATCTTTGTACATATTATGGTGCAGAAATGACTGGATAATATCTGCATTCAGAGCGAATATGTACCTACCGAAAGGAAAAAAGAAAAAACGGAGGATCAGACCATGTGGAAAGAAGGAACAATCGGAGTAAAGAACAGCGAAGGAAGAATGGAAGCCATCCATTACTGGTGCAAACATTTTGATGAGCCGAGCGATTGGGGAATCGAAGGCGGCAGGATTTCCAAGCTGATGTTAAAGCAGGGGAACAAGGTGGTTTACAATTTTGACCGGGGAGAGGACGTAAAACCGCAGACAGCGGAAGCCAAAACGGCTCTTGCAATCCTTCTGCACGAGTACAACTAAACCACCACACAGGCTGACAGACGGCCCCACAGAGGGGCTTTCTGCTGTTACGGATGGTCTGATCCAATAGAATAAGATTTTTATAAAAGGCTTCTTCGGAGGTCTTTTTTTATGCCAGAATGACAGGAGGTGAGGGCAGTGGCACAGAGAGGAAGGAAACCGAAGCCTACGGCAGTCAAGGTGCTGGAAGGCAATCCGGGCAAGAGAAGTTTAAATACGGCTGAACCAAAGCCGGACAAGAAAGCACCACGCTGCCCGTCATGGCTTGAGGATGAGGCAAAGAAGGAGTGGAAGCGTATGGCCAAGCAGTTGGAACATCTCGGTATCTTGACGGAGATCGATATGGCTGCCTTTGCCGGATACTGCCAGGCCTACGCAAGATGGAAAGAAGCAGAGGAATTCATCACGCAGCATGGAACGATCGTCAAGACTCCGAGTGGGTACTGGCAGCAGGTACCGCAGGTATCGATCGCCCAGACTTACTTAAAGATCATGAATAAGTTTTGTGAGCAGTTTGGTCTTACCCCATCTGCCAGAAGCCGTATTGTTACGGATAATGGAGAGGATAAGCAGAATGATGAGATGGAGCTTCTGCTCGTGAAAGGCGGTGCAAAATAGTGTTTGACAAAGCAAAGGCAGACCACGCAGTGAATTTTATTAACTGCTTGAAACACACAAAGGGTAGATGGAGGGGCGTTCCGTTTGACCTGCTTCCATGGCAGGATGAGATCATCCGTACCCTCTATGGTACGGTAAAGGAAAACGGGTACCGACAGTACAATACCTGTTACTGCGAGATTCCAAAGAAGAATGGAAAATCGGAGCTGGCAGCAGCCATTGCCCTTTATATGACCTGTGGTGACGGGGAGTGGGGAGCGGAAGTATATGGATGTGCGTCTGACAGGCAGCAGGCCTCCATCGTATTTGATGTGGCGGTGGATATGGTGGACCAGTGTCCGGCATTGAAAAAGCGGATCAAGCCAGTCATGTCGGTAAAACGACTGGTCTATAAGCCGACTAACAGTTTCTACCAGGTGCTCTCGGCAGAGGCATATACAAAACATGGACTGAATGTCCATGCGGTTATTTTTGATGAGCTTCATGCCCAACCAAACAGGGAATTGTTTGATGTTATGACGAAAGGTTCCGGTGATGCCAGAACTCAGCCATTGTTCTTTTTGATTACAACGGCCGGAACAGATCGTAACTCGGTATGTTTCGAGCAGCATCAGAAAGCAGTGGATCTTTTGGAAGGCAGGAAGATCGATCCGACATTTTACCCTGTGATCTATGGGGCGGCCGATGAGGATGACTGGACGGATGAGAAAGTCTGGTATAAGGCGAATCCGTCCCTTGGATATACGATCGATATTGAAAAAGTGCAGAATGCTTATATCAGTGCCAGGGAAAATGCAGCAGAAGAAAATGTGTTCCGACAGCTCCGTCTGAACCAGTGGGTAAAGCAGAGTACCAGATGGATGCAGATGGATAAATGGGATGCCTGTGCATTTCCGGTTGATGAAGAAGGACTCCTTGGAAGGGAATGCTATGGTGGACTGGACCTTTCCAGTTCCACGGATATCACGGCATTCGTTTTGGTGTTCCCGCCAAGGAATGATACGGAAAAATATATCATTCTTCCTTATTTCTGGATCCCGGAAGACAACATGAGACTTCGTGTCAGAAGGGATCACGTCCCATATGATGTCTGGGCGAAGGAAGGATGCTTAAAGACCACGGAAGGCAATGTGATCCATTACGGATTTATCGAGCAGTTCATTGATGAGCTTGGAAAGAAGTACCACATCAAGGAGATCGCATTTGACCGCTGGGGCGCAGTGCAGATGGTACAGAACCTGGAAGGAATGGGATTTACCGTAGTTCCGTTCGGACAGGGATATAAGGATATGAGTCCACCGACCAAGGAACTGATGAAGCTGACACTGGAAGAGCGGCTTGCACATGGCGGTCATAAAGTTCTGCGGTGGATGATGGATAACGTGTTTGTCCGTCAGGATCCGGCAGGAAACATCAAGATGGATAAGGAAAAATCCACGGAAAAGATTGATGGCGCAATCGCAACCGTTATGGCACTGGACCGTGCCATCCGAAATGAGGGAAGTGACGGCAGTGTATATGATGACAGAGGAATTTTAGTATTTTAACAGCGGAGGTGTTACATGGGAATTAAGAGTTTATTCGGATTCGGACAGGCGAGGGATAAGCCTGTAAATAAAGCAGCAGATGCAGGTTATTCGTTCCTTTTTGGAAGGACAACGAGTGGAAAACCTGTGAATGAGCAGACAGCCATGCAGACTACGGCTGTGTATGCCTGTGTAAGAATCCTGGCGGAAGCCATCGCATCCTTACCGCTTCATGTGTATGAATACCAGGAAGATGGCAGCAAGCAGATGGTGCATGATCATACGCTTTATTACCTGCTCCATGATGAGCCGAACCCGGAAATGACATCCTTTGTGTTCCGGGAAACGCTCATGAGTCATCTTCTGATCTGGGGCAATGCCTATGCACAGATCATTCGGGATGGAAGCGGAAGAGTGCTAGGCCTGTATCCCTTACTGCCAAACAAGATGGATGTACAGAGGGATGACCGAGGGAATCTTTACTATGTGTATTCCAGAAACAGTGATGAAAATCCGACCTTTAAGGAGTATGGTGACATCCGTCTGAAAGCCGAGGATGTGCTGCATATTCCGGGGCTTGGGTTTGATGGGCTGATTGGGTATTCCCCGATCGCCATGGCAAAGAATGCAGTCGGCATGACACTGGCCTGTGAGGAATACGGTGCCAGCTTCTTTGCAAACGGGGCAAATCCAGGAGGAGTCCTGGAACATCCAGGTGTGCTTAAGGATCCGTCAAAGGTAAGGGAGTCCTGGAACTCGGTATACCGTGGTGTGAATAATGCACACAAGATCGCAGTGCTGGAAGAAGGCATGAAGTACCAACAGATAGGAATCCCACCGGAAGAAGCACAGTTTCTGGAGACGAGGAAATTTCAGATCAATGAGATCGCAAGGCTGTACCGTATCCCACCGCACATGGTTGGGGATCTGGAAAAATCGAGTTTTTCGAATATTGAGCAGCAGTCCCTGGAGTTTGTGAAATACACACTGGATCCCTGGGTGATCCGGTGGGAGCAGTCCCTACAGAGGGCACTCCTTCTGCCGGGGGAGAAAGGAAAGTATTTCATCAAGCTGAACGTGGATGGATTACTTCGAGGAGATTATCAGTCTAGGATGAACGGCTATGCGGTCGGAAGGCAGAACGGTTGGCTTTCTTCCAATGACATCCGTGAGATGGAAAACTTAAATCCGATCCCGGATGAGGAAGGTGGAAACCTGTATCTGATCAATGGGGCAATGACAAAACTTGCGGATGCCGGAGCTTTTGCAGAAACCTCTGAACAAGAAGAAGCAGAAGAACAGGAGAACCAAGAAACACCGGAGCAGAAGCAGGAAAATTACAGAAAGAGAGGCAGACGATGAAACGGAAGTTTTGGAACTGGATAAGGAATGAGGATGAGGGCGTACCGGAAAGGACGCTCTTTTTAAGTGGGCAGATTTCAGATGAAACCTGGTACGGGGATGAAGTCACTCCGCAGCTTTTTAAGGATGAGCTGAATGCCGGGACAGGGAATATCACGGTATGGATCAATTCACCAGGAGGGGATGTGTTCGCCGCAGCGCAGATCTACAACATGCTCTGTGATTATAAGGGAAGCGTGACAGTCAAGATCGATGGCATTGCCGCTTCAGCTGCATCGGTCATTGCCATGGCAGGGGATACGGTGTGTGTTTCTCCGCTTGCCATGATGATGATCCATAATCCGGCTACCCTTGCAATGGGGGAAGCGAAGGATATGCAGAAGGCAATTTCTATGTTAAACGAGGTCAAGGAATCCATCTTAAATGCGTATGAAGCAAAGACCGGGCTTACCCGTGCAAAACTGTCACACATGATGGATGATGAGACCTGGTTTAATGCCAAAAAAGCTGTGGAACTTGGCTTTGCGGATAAGATCCTTTTTACGGATGAGGGAAAGAAACAAAAACCCAAGACCCCAGAAGAGGAACCGGAGGAAAAAGAGGATAAGACGGAAGAACAGAGCGGGAAGAAAAAGAAGTTCCCGTTCGAGCAGGATTCCCTGATGTTCTCGAAAAAAGCCGTCAGTGATTCATTCCTTACGGCAGCAGCAAAAGGGGACATGGTCCCGGTAAACCAGTTGGAAAAAAGACTGAACCTGATCACACATTAAGGAGGATATGATAATGAGTAAGATTCTTGAATTGAGAGAGAAAAGAGCAAGGGCATGGGAAGCAGCAAAAGCATTCCTGGATGCCAAAAGAACTGATGACGGTTTTGTATCTGCAGAGGATGCAGCTACTTATGACCGTATGGAAACAGATGTAGTAAATCTTGGTAAGGAGATCGAACGCCTGGAAAGACAGGCTGCCATTGATGCAGAACTTGCCAAGCCAATCAATACCCCGATCACGAACAAGCCGAGCGGAAAGATTGATGGGGATGCTAAGACCGGAAGGGCTACCGATGAATACAAAAAAGCATTCTGGAATGGGATGAGAAACAAACTTTCCTACGAAGTGCAGAATGCCCTGTCTATCGGCACGGATTCCGAAGGCGGTTATCTTGTGCCGGATGAGTATGAGAGAAAACTGGTGGAAGCACTGGAAGAGGAGGTGTTCTTCAGAAGCCTTGCGACTGTTATTAAGACTTCCAGCGGTGACCGTAAGATTCCAATCGTGACTTCCAAGGGTGAGGCTGCATGGATCGATGAGGGCGGTCAGTTCCCGGAATCCGATGATAGCTTCGGTCAGACCTCCATCAGTGCCTATAAGCTGGCTACCATGATCAAGGTGTCTGATGAACTGTTAAATGACAGTGTATTCAATATCGAACAGTATATCTCCAGGGAATTCGGAAGACGTATCGGTACGAAGGAAGAGGAAGCCTTCTTTATCGGTGATGGCAGTGGAAAGCCGACCGGAATCTTTCACACCACAGGTGGTGCAGATACTGGAGTGATTGCAAACAATACTTCCATTACGTTTGACGATGTCATGGATCTGTATTATTCCCTCCGTGCACCGTACCGTAACAAGGCAGTATGGCTTTTGAATGATTCGACCGTAAAGGCAATCCGTAAGCTGAAGGATGGGAACGGAAATTATATCTGGCAGCCGTCCGTAAGGGAAGGAGAGCCGGATAGGATCTTAAACCGTCCGTACCGTACTTCCATCTACGTGCCGGAACTGGCAGCCGGAAACCGAGTCATGGCATTCGGTGATTACAGCTATTACTGGATTGCAGACCGCCAAGGCAGAAGTTTCAAGAGACTGAATGAGCTTTATGCTACCACCGGACAGGTCGGTTTCCTTGCATCCGAGCGTGTGGATGGCAAGCTGATCCTTTCCGAAGCAGTGAAGACACTGGATATCAAAGCTGCCGGAAAGTAGGTGGCATGAATGTTCGTAACGCTTGAGGAAGCCAAAGGGTATCTGAGGGTGGATTCATCAGACGAGGACAGCTTTGTCCTCGGGCTGATGGAAACTGCTGACAGCCTGATTAAGAATGTAACAAGAAGAACTCCGGCAGAACTTAAGAAACATGAAGCAATTATAAGGACTGCAGAACTGTATGTGATTGCCTATCTCTATGAGCATCGGGAAGAGGCAGATCATAAGGCACTGACGGAAACATTAAAATATCTGCTCTTTGGGATCCGGAAGGAGAGATTCTGATGATTGAATTGATGCGTGAGCGGATCATGATCCAGAAAAATGCTGTCGTAACAGATGAAATCGGAAATCATAGGTCAGTATGGGAAGACATTTATTCGTGTGCGGCTTATGCCAATAACCTGTCCGGAAAAGAATACTGGGCAGCAAAGCAGCTGAATGCACAGTCAGAACTGGACTTTATAATCCGGTACTGCAGTGAGGTGTCAGAACTGGATAGTGAGCATTACCGGATTCTGTTTCATGGCGAGGTTTATAATATTACGTTTGTCGATAACGTGCAGTATAAAAATAAATCCGTAAAGATCCGAGCGGAACGGGCAAGTCGATGAAAGGGGAATGGAATGGCAAAAAGAATTAAGGCAGATGCCCTTGCATCCGAAGTAATGAAAGAATTGAATGATTATGCTGATCTGACTGCGGAGGCAATGAAAAAAGCAGTCAGAAATGCCGGAAATACGGTCAGGAAGGAGATTGCGGATAGTGCACCGGAAAAGACAGGAGCATATAAAAAAAGCTGGGCAGTCAAAAAGACCGGGGAAAACAGCAAGTCCCTGCATGTGACGGTTCATTCCAAAAATCGATATCAGATCGCGCATCTTTTGGAACATGGGCATGCAAAACGGGGAGGCGGCAGAGTGGCAGCAAGACCTCACATTGCTCCTGCCGAGGAAAAAGGGATCCGTCAGCTTGAACAGGATATTGAGAGGAGTATTCGAAATGGATGAGATTATCAAAATTCTAAAGGAATCCGGTATTCCCTTTGCCTATGATCACTTTGCAGAAGGAGAAAGCCCGGATCCACCTTTTCTTTGTTATCTGTTCCCTGAGAGTAATCATTTTTCTGCGGATGGAAAGGTGTATCTGAAAATTTCGGTGGTGCATATGGAATTGTACACGGATGAAAAATCTCCGGCTATAGAGCAGAAACTGGAAGACGTGCTGGATGCACATGAAATTTGCTATGAGAAATCAGAAACATGGATTGAGAGCGAAAAACTCTATGAAGTCCTTTATTCATTTGAAACGGAGGTATAAGCAATGAGTAGCAACAATAAGGTTAAATACAATCTGAAAAATGTCCATGCCGCCAAGCTGACTGAAACAGTTGGAACGGATGGGACAAGCACTTATAAATACGATACGCCAAAGGCAATTCCCGGTGCAGTCAGCATTTCGCTGGATGCGGAAGGTGAGTCCTCACCATTTTACGCAGATGGGGTTGTGTATTTCAGGGCTGTAACTAATAACGGATATAGTGGCGATCTTGAGATTGCACTTATCCCGGAGTGGTTCAGAACAGAAATCTTGCAGGAGGAACTGGATAGTTCCGGTGTTCTATTTGAAAAAAGTACGATCACGGAATCTGTGAAGTTTGCCCTTCTTTTTGAGTTTGACGGGGATATTAATGCCATTCGACATGTACTCTATAACTGCACCTGTTCCAGACCATCCATTGAATCTGAGACGAAGGAGGATACAATCGAGCCGGGAACAGAGAAGCTGTCTATTACGGCAGATCCCAGATCAGACGGAATTGTCAAAGCAAGAACGGGTGATACCACAGATGCTTCTGCATATGAGGCTTGGTACAAGTCGGTTTACACAGCAAACACAACAACCAAGGCATCAACCAAGGCCTAAGACGGAGGGATAATAGATGTTAGAAAAGACAATTACAGTGTGTGGCAA
>CAVIGE010000091.1:0-8398 GCA_963642325.1 Prevotella sp. CAG:279 | reverse complement strand
TCCGGCTGATTCCGGCAGCAGAGCTTTATGATTATTATCTGACCGGAAATCATATGGATATCACACGATTGGAACTGTAGTGAAAGGGGATGGAGTCTTGGTTATTTGTCCGAAATGCAGATCGGGTAGGGCTGCTCCTATATTATATGGTTATCCGTCCAACGAAGCATTTGAAGCAGAGGAACGGGGCGAATTGATCCTAGGCGGATGCGGGATGATTGATGGGATGCCGCATGAGGATTATGGCTGCCTTGACTGCGGATACCGCTGGTCAAAGGAACTGCTCCCAGCTGCGCAGATTACGAAGATACGATATAAGGTGGTAGAGAACGGTTTGTGTACGATAGATTCCCAGCATTCATGGGTATACGAGATATACCCTGATGGAAGTTGTAAGGAATATGATTATCAAGGACAGAGCCGGAAATATTTGTTTAAAATAGAAGAAAAGGTATCTGAAGAGAAAGTATACAGACTTGCGTGTAGTCTGCAGAAAATCATAGGTGCTCCTTTATGGGAGAAGAATATCATAAAAGGACAGGTGTGTGACGGCTGCAGTTATACCCTTCAGATCACCTATGCCGATAAGCGGAAGGAAATAATAACAGGAGATGTTGCCGGAGGTACTTTTGATTCCATACTAGAGAAGTTCGTTCACAGTGTGTTTCCAGAGTAAAATTGGATGACGTGGGAAGTTACTATTGACAAAGCAAACATACGTTCGTATAATTATCTTATCGCTACATTAGGAGTGTTGAACAGTCTACAAAGATATGGTGTTTGGCAGACAATTTCCCTTGGTCGAACTGATATCGTAGGAGGCACGTTTGATATGACATACGAAACAGGTACAGAAGTTTTCCTCATTGAAAATAACCGTATAATCCGTAAGGCAACCGTGGTAAAAAGAAACGGTAATTTTTACATATTACGATTTGATGAAGGCGGTGGCATCCAATTAAGAGAAAGCAGGATTTTTCCAACGAGAGATGCGGCAGAAGAAGGTCTGCCGGAGTTAAAGGTTCAGAAGAAAGCTAACTCTCCATACGATTATTGGCATTAAAATGTAAATTCGCAAAAGGGGGTTGACAGGAATACCCCCTTTTGATATATTAAGTGTGTCAACTGTACGGTTGACAGTTGACACAGCATTCTACAATGCCAAATGTAGCTTACCAAATTATAACAATTAATATGGATGACGCACATTAAATCAGTAAAGTGTAAAGTAAATCAAAGTATAAGAATGGATAACAAAATCAATTAGAAAGTGCGGTTGAAAACTATGAATGAAAACGAAAAGGTAAGTTTTGGAAAGTATATTGAAACGATACGAAAAGAGAAAAGAAAATCACTAAGAGAAACAGCAAAAGCAATTGAAGTATCTCCACAATTCCTAAGTGAAGTGGAGAAGGGGAGAAAAAACACCCTAACAAATGAGAGAATTGAGAAACTTGCAAAATTCCTCATGTTATCTGAAACCCAGACTTATACACTTTATGATATGGCAGCGGAAGCAAGAACATCGAATGATGTGTTAATACCACAGGATTGTGTTGATTACGCATCAAATCCTTATGTGCTTGAGGCACTGAGATTATCTAAAGAGACAGGAGCAGGGGAGGCAGAGTGGCAGGTACTTCTTGACGAATTAAGAGCTCGAAAGGGGTAATAGCAGCCTATGTATGAACCACAGTTTAGATGTAGAAATAATGGAGTCCCTATTTTATCACATGAGGATATAGAATCAGATGCTGAAATGTTTGTAAGAGATTTTGATGCAGATGCACTGATCCATCCAAAGGAAATCAATATTGAGGAATTTGCAGAATTCTATCTGGGATTAACGCCAGAGTATAATAATTTAACACATTGCGGTCTCATTCTTGGAAGAATGGTTTTTAATGACAGTAATAAGGTTCCGGTGTATGATACCGATACAAAGCGTGCGGAGTATATCTTTGCTAGACGGGGAACTGTCATGATCGACAACACATTGCAGACGGACGAGCATCGCTTCCGTTCCACAATGGGACATGAGGTTGGACATTGGATATATCATCAGCCATATTTTTACAGAGATCCGAATCAGTTAGTGTTGTTTGACAATCTGGATCAGACATCTACCGCCTGCAGAAAATCAGACATAGAAGGTGGGGATGCAACACAAAATAACGGACGTAAGAATCTGTGTACAGATCATGACTGGCTTGAGCATCAGGCTAAGTATTTCAGTGCAGCCATTCTCATGCCGAGAACTGCAATGAGACAGATATGTGGAGATATGGGTTTCAGAGAAAGACTCAGCGGAGAATTTCCAGGATTCGAACTGGAAATGCTTTCTGCAGAGGTAGCAGATCTTTTCAATGTGTCATCTGAATCAGCAAAGATCAGAATAAAACAGCTTCGTTATGATTTTGAGCGTTCCCCAATGACACAGAAATCTATTTTTACAATTGGCTATCCGAGTAGTGTTTTTTCACTGTAAGCATAAGCACCTCGAAAGGGGTGCTTTTATTACCAATAGCGTGTCAACCTTTGAGTTGACGAATATAATTCTATATAAAGAAGAAAATTGTAAAATAGATAAAATAACTGGAATAAAATCCGACATATAGAATATAATTCAATATTTTATATATATTGACATATAATCCAAATGGTATATAATTATAGAAACAGGAGGTGTATTAGATGGAGTTTGACAGAAATAGATTGATGAACAATATAACGACGCTGATAAAGGAGAAGAATATAAAAATCGGTGAACTTGAAAATGCAGTAGATATTAGTACGGGATATTTATCAAAAATGACAAAGCCTGAAAATGAATCAATGCCGGGTATAGATTTAATATGGAAACTTGCAGAGAAGCTTGGTGTAAGCGTAGATATGCTTGTTGGTGGCGATTTTAGCAAATCAAATGACAATCTGCTTTATTTGGTGAAGTTTCTGCATGAATTAAAACTTGAAACAGATGCTCATGGAATCAATTGGAGTAAATTTTCCAGTTATGATGCCGTTAAGGATCCGCTGGATCTACCTGAATGGGATGATATGGAAGGAAATGTTGAAGAAAAAACGGTGATACCAAATATCACGGGGCGATATGTATCGTTATTCGATCCTAAACGAAATCTTATGGCTACGGAAGATAATTTTTATGCATACGCAGATACACTTAATATTGTTCTTCTGTTCAAATGTATAGAAACCGTTGAGAATGAAGAGAAAGTGGTTTATGAATTATATTCAGCAACAGATAATGGACCAAGCAATAATTATATTATTCCGTTATGCTCCACGCTAGAAAAAGACGGTGCAATATTTTTCGCTTTAAGCGATTTTTATGAATGCGTGCAGAGACACGATAAAGATATCCAGTTGAGGGAATCAGCACGAAGAGCGATCGGAGATTTTTTAAATCGTAATAATACAGATGAACTGCCATTTAATTAGGAGGTGCGATCTGATTATGGTAACAGAAAAAGTAAAAGGGGTGATTCTCTGCCCCATCTGTAACAAGGGAAAAGTAATAGCATATGAAAGTGCATCGGGAAAATCATCTGTGGGATGCCACAATTGTGGAAGGTACCTGTTGGTTGACTGGGATTTGATGACGGCCGTTGAAAATAAAGCCTGTAAAAATGCGTATAAGATGGTCGTGAATAAATGAATAATGATTTGCTGACTGAGCAATAGGGGCGTTTATATATAACAGCTACCACATAGCCAGAGCAGATTATCAGAGGAAATAAGAAGATTCTTGTTTCCCTTGGTAATGTGCCCTGGCTATTTTTTTGTGCTTTTAGAGCTGGCTCGAAGTGTTTATCAGAAAAATTATTAGGTTGAGAAGACTGATTTTTTTATCTGTATGCACACATACGAATGGGTACGAAAGTTCATGTTCCCTGTTTTTTCGTATGAAAAGCAAAATGCAACGTTTTCTAGGAGAATAAAGAGAGAACAAAGTAATAGGAAAAAATTAAAGAAAAATCTCAAATAGGAAATTAGGCTTCCTATTTGAATTTTATATTTCTATCAGACGAGGACGAAGGGAGGTGAAAAGCTGTGAGTGCAAATGAGCGAAGAGCTGAGATCATGCGGATCATGGTCGCACGAAGACAAGAGAATATGCAGGTCTTAGCTGCTGAGCTGGGTGTTACGGACAGAACGATCCGCAATGACATTCTTGCACTCACAACCGAGTACCCTCTTGAGACTACTAGAGGTAACGGAGGCGGTGTCCGTATCGCTGAATGCTATCACCCACATAAAAATATTTTTTCACGGGAACAGATTTCAGTCTTGGAACAATTGATGGGACAAGCTGATGATGACCAGAAAAAAGTGCTGAAGCAGATGCTCCGTGAATACGGCTCTAGCAAGTACAGTCCGGCAGTCTAGGACGGGCAGATGACGATCTGCTTTCCATGAAACTATTTTGACGAGAACCCCACGGCCATGAGAGCCGAATGAGAAAGGATGGATTTTATTATGAAAAAAAAGATCTTTATCTGCAGCCCTTATCGGGGCAGAGTCGAGGAAAACAAAAAGAATGCAGTGAGCTATGCAAGGATCACTGCCATGTCTGGTGACGTTCCAATCGTGCCACATCTCTATTTCCCTTCATTCCTCGATGACAATATTCCAAGCGAGAGAATGACTGGCATTGCTATGGGTCTTGCACTCATGGATATGTGCGATGAGGTGTATGTGTTTGGTTTCGACATTACGGAAGGCATGAAGTTCGAACTTGACCATGCAAAGGAAAAGAGAAAACCTGTAAGGCTTTATGATATGGATTTCATTTCCGTGAATCCTGACACGCTTCCGGTGGATGACAGGGCAGATGCCAGGTATAAGGAAATCGTCAGACATCTGAGAATCTCATAGAAGGAGGTCTGCCATGTCAATGATAAATGTCCGTTACGGACTTCATCCGGGTGACCGTTTTATGGTCACTGCCGGAAAGAAAAGGAAGAGAGCAACCGTAGTAAAGGAGTACCCATACCATATTCTGATGGACTGGGGAAAGCATAAGTCCAGCGTAAACAAAGTTGATGTGTATACAGGCGATGTGAAGCTGGCACGTATTTGAAAGGAGAAAACACAATGAGCGAGGCTTGGTTAAAGGTAGCAGAGGGCTACGAGCAGATCGCAGAAGGGATCAGAAAAATGATCGCAGCACAGAAAGATATACTGGAACAGAAAACTGTGAAGGAGACAGAAAAAAAGGAAACACCCGTGGCAGATACACCGAAAGAAGAGTCTACAGAGGAAGCAGGAGTGGACAGAAAAACGGTCCGTGCATTTCTTGCACAGAAGTCCCGTTCAGGAAAGACCTCCGAGGTCAAGAACCTGATCGAACAGTTCGGATTTCAGAAACTGTCGGATGTTCCTGATGAGAAACTGCCGGAACTGTATGAGAAAGCGCAGGTGCTTTGATGGGCGGACACGCAAGGTTCTCCCCATCGTCCGGTAAAAGACGTCTGGAATGCCCTCCATCGTTACTGTTGGAGGAGCAGTTCCAGGATGAAGAATCCCTCTTTGCAGCAGAAGGAAGTGCCGGACATAAGATGGCAGAGTACCTTATCAATAAGTACCTGAAGAAAAGGACTAAAAGACCTGTATCTGATTACTATTCCGATGAACTGCTCGAAGCGGTGGACGATTACGTGGAATATAACATCAACCAGATAGAACAGGCAAGGAAGGACTGTGAGGATCCGTTCATCGGAGTGGAACTGAAAGTCAGCCTTGCACACAGAATAGACGGATGTTTCGGTACTGCGGATATGGTGGTGGTCGATTCCCATAAGATCCACATCATCGACCTGAAACTCGGCAAGGGCGTGATGGTCGATGCCGAGGAGAATGTCCAGCTTATGATCTACGGACTGGGAGTCCTAGATATGCTTGGTTTCTTATATGAGATCGATACGGTGGAGCTTACCATCGTCCAGCCGAGGATCGAACATTTTTCCACATGGGAAATACCAGCGGAAGAGCTGCTTGCCTGGGGAAAGGATGTACTGGAACCGGGAGCAGCTAAGGCACTTGCCGGAGACGGAGAGTTCAAAGCCGGGGATTATTGCAGATTCTGCAAGGCAAGATATACGTGCCGTGCAAGGGCAGAGGAATATCTGAAACTTGCACAGATGGAATTTGCCGAGCCGGCCCTTATGTCGGATGAGGAGATCGCAGAGGTCCTTTCCAAGGCAGATGCCCTGAAGAAATGGGCTGAAGAAGTTTACACCTACGCACAGAATGAAGCGGTGGTCAACCACAAGGAATGGCTGGGATACAAACTGGTCCTTGGAAGGAGCAACCGCAGATACACGGATGAAGAGGATGTGGCCGAGGCGGCACAGAAAGCCGGGTATACCGACATCTTCAAAAAGAGCCTGATCGGGATCACTGAGATGGAGAGACTGATGGGCAAAAAGAAATTTAATGAGATCCTGGGATCACTGGTGTACAAGCCTGACGGCAAGGTCACACTGGTGCCGGATTCAGATAAAAGAGAAGCAGTTAAAACAGCAACCGCAGAAGCGGATTTTAAGGAGGACTAAATTATGTCAGCAGCAAATTTAACAAAAGTAATCGTACCTTGCAGATTCAGCTATGCACACCTGTGGGAGCCGGATTCCATCAATGGAAGTGATCCGAAGTACTCCGTGTCCTGCATCATCGACAAAGAGGACAAGGAGACCATTGCCAAGATCAAAAAGGCAATCGAGGTGGCAAAAGAGGAGGGAAAAGGAAAATGGGGCGGTAAGATCCCGGCGAACCTGAAGACCCCGTTAAGGGACGGTGACATCGACAGACCCGAAGACGAGTCGTATCAGAACAAGATGTTCCTGAACGCCAACAGCAAACAGGCACCTCAGATCGTGGACAGACAGGTCCAGCCGATCCTTGACCAGAGCGAGGTATATTCCGGCTGTTACGGAAGGGTATCCATTACGTTTTACGCTTACAACAGCAACGGAAATAAGGGCGTTGCTGCCGGACTCGGAAATGTGCAGAAGTTAAGGGACGGAGAGCCTCTCG
The DNA here is from genome assembly GCA_963642325.1 of Prevotella sp. CAG:279. Lineage (GTDB taxonomy): Bacteria > Bacillota > Clostridia > Lachnospirales > Lachnospiraceae > Blautia_A. The sequence continues at coordinate 1,342 of CAVIGE010000091.1, read as the reverse complement.
GTTCCAGAGCCAATGCAAAGGATGAGTTCGATGCGGTGGACGCAGAGGATGACTTCCTCGCATAGGAAGACAACGGCAGTCTTAAACCGGGCGGTGGATTCCACCGTCCGGATAAGTAAAGGAGATGTTATTTCATGGAAGAACTGATGAAGGAACTTGACAGCATAAAAAAATATATCCCTCATAACACATACCGCACCATCAAAGGACAGATGAAGTCCGGCAACATGGCAGCAGCAAGAACGGGGATCAACAGAATAAAGAAAAGAGCGGAGGGACAGGCATATGGATACACTTGCAATCGACATTGAAACCTACTCAGATGTATCACTCCCGGACTGCGGGGTACATAGATATACATCATCAGAGCAGTTCGAGATCCTTTTATTTGCATACAGCCTGAACGATGAACCGACACGGATCATCGACCTTGCATCCGGGGAGAAGATGCCGGAGGAGATCATGGGATACCTTACGGATGATTCCGTAATAAAAACAGCCTATAATGCTGCATTCGAGCGTAACTGTATCAACCGCTTTTTCGGGCTTTCCTTAAAGCCGGAAGGATGGAGGTGCACGCTTGTCCAGGCATCCATGCTTTCCCTTCCGCTTTCACTGGAGGGCGTGGGAGAAGCGTTGAACCTCGATAAGAAAAAGCTGTCTGAGGGAAAGGAACTGATCCGTTTTTTCTGTATGCCGTGCAAGCCTACCAAGGCAAACGGTGGAAGGACAAGAAACCTTCCGTCCGATGCACCGGAGAAGTGGGAGCTGTTTAAGACATACTGCATCCGTGACGTGGATGTGGAGAAGCAGATCCGGAATAAGCTGGCAAAGTTCCCGATCCCGGACAGGGAACAGGCCCTTTACTGCATGGACCAGAGGATCAATGACCGTGGGATCATGGTAGACCGTGAACTGATCAGCCATGCAGTGGCGTGTGACCTTTTGTATAAGGAGACTGCTTCCAGGAGGGCATATGAGATATCGGGACTGGAAAACCCGAACAGCGTGTCACAGCTTAAGGATTGGCTGAACGAAAAAGGGATCGAGGTGGATTCCCTTACCAAGGCTTCCGTGGAAGAACTGGTGGAGAAAACAGAAGGGGAAGTATCGGAGATGATGAAACTCAGGCTTTCCATGTCAAAGACTTCCGTAAAGAAGTACGAAGCAATGGAACGTTCCATCTGCCCGGATGGAAGGGTGCATGGATTATTACAATTTTACGGCGCAAACAGGACGGGCAGATGGGCCGGCAGACTCGTGCAGATCCACAACCTTCCGCAGAACCATATGGAAGACCTGGAACTTGCACGCTCCATCGTAAAAGAAGGCAGATATGACC
>CAVIGE010000090.1:0-8677 GCA_963642325.1 Prevotella sp. CAG:279 | reverse complement strand
GGATGTTTGTATATTGATGAGTGTCATATCCTGCCATCTGCCATACGCCAGGTACCGATATCTCACCAAAATCATTTACATCATATCCATCCTCATAAAAAGAGTCCTGTACATCATAAACGCTGTCGAAATACTTAAATTTCCATTTTCCATTTAAAAATTGTATACGATCAGACGCTTCTCTCTGCTCGATCAGATTGTCCATCTTTTTGGATGCCGGAATATAATAAGCTCTTGCAGGAAGCGTATTTTCATGAAGAACTTTCAGATCTTCATAATGTCGTGGTACGATCATTGTCTTTCTCCTTTCTTGTAAATACTGTTACGGGAAACATCCCTTAAATCCTGTATATGGATTATTTTGTATATCAAGCGGACATTCCTGTTCCACATTCGCTTCTTATCTATAATTTTATCCTGTTCTCTGGCCAGAGTTTTGTTGTTTTTTTTCGCATTTTCTGACTATATTTTATTCATACGGAGGTTAAATGTCCATAAATTAAATTGGACAAAATATGCACAAAATGATACACTTAAGAAACAGATAAAAAATTAAAAGTACAGTGCAAAGCCGTATTCTCCGCTGCATGAGAAAGAAGGTGCCTATGTATCTAAATACCGGTTATTTAAACAATTCCCATATTGATTTCAAAGATAAGAGCCGACCACTTATTGTCGGCAGCTGCGGAAACTACCGGTTAACAAACCATCCAAAGCTTCCTACCTACCGCCCAAAGGGCCGCCTGGATTATCAGATCATCTATATTGCTTCCGGACAGGTTCATTTCCATTTTGACAAAGCAGAAAATGAAACCATCATAGGTGCCGGAAATATTGTTCTGTACCGTCCCAAGGAACTGCAAAAATATGAATATTATGGAAAAGATAAGACGGAAGTATACTGGGTCCACTTCACCGGAGGAGATGTAAAAAACATCCTCAGAAAATATGGATTCGAAGATAAAAAAAGAGTTTTTCATGTGGGGACATCCATAGAATATGAAAGAATTTTCAGGCGGATCATCGTTGAAATCCAACGTATGCAGCCAGATTATCAGGAGATGCTGGTGCTGCTGCTACGGCATTTGCTTATTATTTTTAATCGAGAACTCACAAAGGAACATATCTTAAAAAATGAATTCCTTGACCGTCAGATGGAGGAGGCTGTAAATTATTTTAATTTTAATTATAACCTGGAAATCAGCATCGAAGAATACGCCGTTTCAAAGGGAATGAGTGTCAGTTGGTTCATCCGTAATTTCAAAAAATACACCGGCAAAACTCCGGTACAGTACCTGACCTCCATACGCCTGACCAACGCCCAGGTACTGTTAGAGACCACTACCTATTCCGTAAATGAAATTGCCGGGATCATAGGATATAACAATGCATTATATTTCAGCCGCATTTTTCATAAGCAAAAGGGCTGCTCTCCATCCGCCTACAGAACCAGATCAAAATAAAATACCCGCAGCAGAAGTCCTGAAGATATCTCTGCTGCGGGTCATTTTTATTTTGTGTACACTATACGGATCATTCTGCTGTGGACTCATCTGCTGTAGAATCTGTGTTCTCCCCGTAAAGTCCTGCAAGGAATTTCATGGTATCTCTGTAAAGTGTCTGCTTATCTTCCGCTGTGACATCTGCAAGAAGGGCTGCTGTCTCGTCTACCGTATCTGTGCTCTCGTCAGTGCTTTCCTCTACCTCATCGATACCAAAGAGCTTCTTCAGCTTCTTATCCATCATGTTAAGCTCAGTACTCTGGTAAGTCTCCGTTCCATCTGCCTCATAGGAAGCGGTTCCATTATTGAGGATATCATAGTAATCCTTCTCAACGACCGTAGCCAGAGTCTTTCCTGTCTGCTCGTCCAGTGTCACAGCTGCCACCTGTTCTGTATCCTCAGTTGCTGCCAGCAGGGAATCGGCATCTCCCTGATATTCACCCTTTGCAAAAAGTGCCAGCTTATCATAATTGTTTCTGGCTTCCTCACTGAGTACGGAAGTATCCGGCTCTGTACTGTCACTCTCTGTGGATGCAGATTCATCCGATGTGCCCTCGTCTGTACTTTCTTCACTGTAGGTTTCGTCATCAGATGCCTCCGGGATTCCTGTTTCATCAGAAGAGGTTTCTTCCTGGCCGTCTTCCCCGGATGCATTCTCATCCGATGCACTTTCATCTGATGTGCTCTCGTCAGATCCATCTTCGTCAGAACTGCCCTCATCTGATGTGCCCTCATCCGAACTGCTTTCGCTGTAGGTTCCGTCATCGGTTGCCTCCGGGATTCCTGTTCCGTTTCCGTCACTGCTGTCTGATGAATTATCTGTCTTAGCCTCAAGTGTAGGGTCTTCTGTAGAGCTCTGGATCACATCATCACCAAGCACACTCTCATCTACACTGTTTGTGATATCGTCTGAATCGCCATCAACCTCCACAGTATCATCACTGTTCTCACCGTCCAGATTATCATCGGAAGAGGTCTGTCCTGTTGTATTCTCGTTCACCTGCTCCAGCGTTTCTTTTACATCATCATAATCGTAACCCTGCTCTGCGATCTTCTCAAGAAGAGATACAACCTTGTCGATCTCATCCTGGCTCACAGAAATATTGTTCTGCTGTGCCACATTCACAACGATATTCTGGATCTCATCCGCATTCTGGACATTGTTCTGGATCACGTCCATCTTGGACTGGTTTACAACTGTAGTTGCCTCATTCTTACCAACCTGGTCTGCAAGATTACCTGTAACTACCATCTCTTCGTTGGCAAGCTTGGTCTTGGTCTCATCAAGCTTCTCTCCGCTGGCCTTCTCATAAGCCATCTGGATACCGGTAAGGGCACCTGTTCCGGATACCTCCATCGGGCAGGCTGCCACAACTTCACAGTTCTTCACTCCGGATGTGGAAAGGGTGGATGCGATCATATTACCGGTTACCCAGTTCAGATTCGCAGTACGGACCTTGATCCCGCCGGACTGTGTAGGCTTTACATATGCGCAGCTTAAGGTTCTGCTTCCGATCTGGGACTGCGGTGCGATATTATCCAGATGATCATGCTCATCCTGGTTGGTGATAGTCATGACCTGTACCTCATCAGAGCTTACGTTAAAATATTTCATCATGGTCTGCTTCTGTGCATCGGTAAGGTCCGCACCAAGTGTCACTACCCTGGATGAGTCTGCCATTACAGGATTTACGCTGCCTGCAACAAGACATGCACTGCAGAGTAATGCTGCGATCAAATTTCTTTTCTTCATTGAATATCCCTCCAGATTATAATCTTTAAAATTGAGTAGCTGTTCAGCAGTTTTCCCATGGATTTACTGCCGCTTCTGATTCACATTATAACACAGCCGCAAAGGGTTTTGTAATAAAAAAAGACCATTCCACAGAAATCTCCCTGTCCTGTAAAATGGTCTTATCCCTGTCATATCTGTTTTAATTTTCCTGATTTTTCCGCTTCCTTCAATAATTCCTGATTTCTGGCATTCGCAGTACCGAATTCCTTCAGCGGACAGTAAACCTCCCGGCATTTTTTCATGGCTTTGAGGGCTTTCGCAAAATTTTCCCTGGAAATACACTCAAATGGCTTCTCTGTGATCACCTCTCCGGCAAGCTCCCTTGCCACCTGATAATCCGCATCATTGGTATGGAGAACCCCGGTGATAAAAGGAATCCCCTGCCGCTGGAGCTTACGGTATACCGGAATCCCGCTGCCGTTGCCTCCGATCACAAATACCTCCGGCTCGCCGGCCGGCGGCTCCATCTCCACGCAGCCAAACTCTGCATTGTAGCTTCCACGGGTGATCCCGTAGAGCTTTTTAATATAATCCGATGTAAAAATTTCTTCCGGTATGCCGTATTTTTCAATGTAATCTCCGTGAACGCAGATCACCTGGTCGGATATTTTCTGGGCAAGATCCAGTTCATGAAGAGACATGATCACGGTCAGATTTTTTTCCAGAACCAGCTTCTTCAGGATGGCAAGAAGCTCCAGCTTATGACGGATATCCAGAAATGAGGTTGGCTCATCCAGGATAATGATCTCCGGTTCCTGGCAGATTGCCCTTGCAAGAAGCAGTCTCTGCCTCTGTCCATCGCTGATAGCCGTAAAATCCCGATCCTTTAAGTCCCAGGCGTGAACCATTTCCATCGCATTTCGGACCTTCTGCTTATCCTCCCCGGAAAGGATCCCCAGTGTTCCGGTATAAGGATACCGCCCGGTTGCCACAACATCTTCGCAGGTCATAAGCTCCGGGCGCATCTGCTCTGTGAGCACAACTGCCAGCTTCCTTGAAACCTCTTTGTTTGTCATACGGCTCATCTCTTCCTTATCCAGATATACCGTTCCGCTTATCAGGGAAAGCTGCCTTGTAATACTTTTCAGAATGGTCGATTTGCCGGCACCGTTGGGACCGATCAGGGTCAGGATCTTTCCTTTATCCAGTCTGATATTGATTTCCCGGATCAGGGGTTTCCCATCATAGCCTACCGTAAGCTGATCTGTATAAAAAAAGTACGATTTCATCCTTTATATCCTCTGCTGTCTGCGAATCATAATATAAATAACAACCGGTGCCCCGAACACTGCGGTCACAGAACTGATGCTGAGCTCTGTCGGCGCAAAAACTGTCCTTGCGATCAGGTCGCAAAACAGGCAGAACACCGCTCCGCCCAGGAAACAGGCCGGGATCACAAGAAGCGGCTTCGCTGTTTTAAGAAGGCTTTTTGCAATGTGGGGAACTGCGATCCCGACAAAAGAGATCGGCCCTGCAAAAGCAGTAACACAGGCAGAAAGAATGCTGGAAAGCAGTATCAGAAGGATCCGGAACAGCCTGATATCCACACCCATATTCTGGGCGTAGGTCTCTCCCAGCTGATACGCGCTGATGGGTTTTGACATAAAAAATATGATCACCATCGTAAGTGCCACCACCACTGCCATCATCCGCACATTGCCCCATGTCATACCGGAAAAGCTTCCCAGAGACCAGTTGTGGAGATTAACAATATTGGAATCATCTGCAAATGTTACCACAAAATCTGTGATGGCTGAACAGATATAGCCGATCATAACCCCGCTGATGACCAGCATGGACATGTTGTGGACTTTTTTTGCCACAAGGAGTACAAAGCCCATGGAGATCATGGAGCCTGCAAAAGCAGCCAGGATCATGGCCCCGGAGCCAATGGACACCGACCGGCTCAAAAGAAAGATCATAAGCAGTGCCACAACCAGCTTGGCTCCAGAAGAAATTCCAAGTACAAACGGTCCTGCGATCGGGTTGTTAAAAAATGTCTGCAGCAAAAATCCGGACACGGAGAGTGCCCCGCCCAGAATGATGACTGCCAGGATCCGGGGAAGACGGATTTCCCATACGATATTATAGGAGGTCTGGTCCCCCTGACGCCTGAATATGATATTCAGTATCTCCTTCACAGAGAGATGGATACTTCCGGAATTTACATTCCATATAAATAAAATTATCAGCAGCACTATGAGGATCACGAATGAGATCCCGTAGCGCACTGCGCGTTTTCGGTCATTCATTTTTTTCTGCCTGTCTCCCTCCGTGTTGATTGAAATCTCCTGTCGGCTTCCTTTATTTCAGGCGGTGCATATAGGTCAGCTCATCCAGGGAAGCATCGTCACTGGTAAGCATGGTATGGATATCCTCGATCATGGTTCCAAGTCCTGTTGTCTCCTGGAAAAGATTTTTTCCGGTGCACCAGACATTTCCATTCTTCACGGCCTTGAAGTCCGCAAGAAGCTCACTCTTGGAAAGAAGCTCATCTATGGTATCCAGTTCTCCGTCTATCGTACTGTTATAGATGATATAGTCTGCATCCTTTGCCTTGGCATAAAATTCCTCCATCTGCATATTCATGGTAGAAAGTGCATTGTCATTCTCTCCTGTGTCTGCCGGGACGTAAGTGCCCCCTGCAAGGGAGATCATCTCGGAAACGTAATCCCCGGTTTTCCGCACATTTACCGCGCCCGTGGAATTGATATAGAAGAACGCTACGGTCTTATCCGTCTTATCTTCTGTGAGAACCTTATCCAGCTTATCTGTCTGCTCCTTAAATACCTTTTCTGCAAGCTCTTCTTTTCCAAGAAGGACTGCATAAAGCTTCATCCACTCAGTTCTTCCAAGCGGATGGCTCTCGTAGCTGGAACGCTCTACCATAACAGGAATCCCGAACTGCTCCAGTTTCTCCTGAACCTCCGGATTATGATGGATCATGGTGGACTCGATCGCCAGGTTACAGCCTTCGTTTAAGATCAGTTCATAATCCGGTGCACTGTATTTACCGGCATAGATCATCCGGTTCTGTTCCATAGCCTCCTTTGCTTCCTTGATATACCATCCGTCCTCCTTTGTACCGGAAAGGCTGATGCTGTCAATTCCGTCAATAGCACGGAAAAGATCCATGGCAGAGGTCGCCACAAGGTAAATATGATCCAGCGGCTGCTTCAGCACTGCAATATCCTCATCCAGGCCTTCCGGAGCTTCCTTCCCCTGTGGAACTACAAGAAACTGGCCTTCCTGGTCAATGGTGATCAGTGCATAGCCGTCATTATAATAGTCTACACTGAACTCCTCCGCATAGGAAAGCTCCATGCTGTGGTCAAAGGTAAGACCGGGGATATCCGCAGGTGTATGTTCGTTTTCGGCTGCCTGCACGCCAGATACACAGCCCCAGATGAGTACCAGTGTCAGAAATATGTAGGAGATTATTTTTTTCATTTGTCTGCCTTTTTCATGCTTGAAGAATCAAAATTCAGTGTATAATCAATCTCATGGGGAGTGCTCATTGCTACCGTATCTGCTGTCACTTCCATCTCGGCATCAAAAATACTGACCGGGATCTCAAAGACAGAGTTTCCGTCTTTATTTACCGGCTCGTATTTCTCACCGTCAACGATCATATAATCGTAATTCGGGCTGCTCCAGACGATCGTTGCCGTAGCTTCCTTATCCTTGATCTCAACCTTTGCCGGAGATTCTACGGTTGCTTTTCCCGTGCCACCGGTGAGCGTTACCTCTGTCTCGTAGGTTCCGTCCTCCAGCTTCAGATCTTCCGTTTTTTTGCCTTCGGATTTTTTATCGCCGGATTCTTTATCCTCTGTTTTTTTATCATCGGATTTTACCGGGTTCTTAACACTCACCTTGTGGTCATACCATTTTCCTTTCTCTCCCAGGATCGCCACATTGAATTCCTCTCCAACAGAAGGTACCGGGATGTCAAATCCGTAAACCTCCTCCGTATAGCCATCACTGTATTTCACGGTATCGGTTGTAGGCTCAATGATCTCTGCCCCGTCCTTCTGGGCATCCTCGGCTGTTCCTGCAAACAGATTTACTATCTTTTTGGAAACCAGGCTTACATGGATCGTCATCTTCCCATCCTTTACTGTAAGCTCTCCTTTTTTATCATTTGCCTCATTTACATGGAACATGCTGCTGTCTGTATCAAACTCCGCCGTATAGGTTCCATCTTCCAGCGTATCCTCCTTATCTGCCGCTGCTTTTTTGTCATCAGCTGCTTCTGATGCTTCGCCGGATTCTGTTTTTGCCAAACCGCTCTCTGCCAGTACCGGTACAGATGCAAGCATCAGGGCAGATGCACTTACCATTGCAAGAAGAAGATTTACGTAACGTTTTTTCATGATTGTTTTTCTCCCTTTTATCTGCAAATTCCCATGATATTTATATTCATATTTTCCTGTGATATAAGAATCTGCCCGGAAGACAGTCCTTCTGGTCTTCCGGGCAGTTACTTTATTGTTACTGTTCCATTGCATTCACAGTAAGATCCGCTTCTATGCTGATTATTCTGCGGAATCCTCAGCGGAATCCGTCTCTGTGTCTGCTGCTGAATCAGAATCTGCGGTGTCTGAAGCTGCGGATTCATCAGAGCTTCCAAGAGAGTCGATCGCTGCTTTTGTATGTTCTACATAAAGCTTCTCAACTGCCTCGATCCTTCCAAGTCCCTCGATCTGGGTATCAACCTTCTCGAAGTTTCCGGATGCCTCAAACTGGCTCTTCCAGGAATCTGCGTCATCACCGGCCATATCGTTGTTAGCATGGTCTCCGGCAACAACCATCAGCGGACGAAGAACAACGTTCTTGTATCCGGCCTCTTTCACCTTCTCGATCACTTTATCGCAGGCTGTGTCTTCCGGTTCACCCTCTACTGTACCGATGAAAGCATTCTTGAATCCAAGGTCTTCCATCTGTGTCTGCATCTGGTCGTATGTAACGTTCGCTGTATGGGATGTTCCATGTCCCATGAATACGAATGCTGTACCAGCCTCAGCTGCTGCATCCATGCTGTCAAAGCCAGCTTCCTTGCATGCCTCATCTGTGATCGCCTGGGCAACTGCTTTCTTGTCATCGTTGATAACTGTTGCATCGTCTCCAACCTCACCAAGCATCGGCTCTGCGATCGCTACAGATTCAAATTTATCTTTATATTCATTAATAGCTTCTGTCATCTCATCGTACTCAGCACCATGCATCAGATGTGTAGGCTGAACAACCAGGTTCTTAACTCCGTTTGCTACTGCGCGGTCAAGAGCCTGCTGCATGTTATCAATGTTCTCTCCGTCTCTTGCCTCAACATGGTTGATGATGATCTGTGCTGTAAATGCTCTTCTTACAGACCAGTCCGGAT
>CAVIGE010000089.1:0-9342 GCA_963642325.1 Prevotella sp. CAG:279 | reverse complement strand
GCAGTTCCAGAGATACTATGTGTGAAGAATTAAGAATCGCTTTTTCTGATAATCAGTAAAATAAAACAGAGGTAATGACCGGAATAAAAGGGTCACTACCTCAGGCTTGAAAATCACGATTCAATGATCGAATGATTCAGATAGATTTTCCGGTCCTTTGTGAGCTCTTTTGTGATGAGGCCGTCAAGAGTCCGGATCGCTTCCTGGCCAAGAGAACAGAAATCAGGAATCACTCTTGTCACCGGGATATGGAAGGTATCGATGATCTCTTCCGTATCGAAGGATGCGAATAATATTTTGTCAGGCTTTGATGAGCTGCGCAACAGCTCGTAATAGCAGCCGATCATGGTTGGAGTACACATAAAGAGCAGCCCGTCAGCTTCATTTCCGATATCGGATAATTCGTGGGCGAGCTGGATTCCTTCTTCGATTGTTACATCCTTTTTCAGGAGCTGGTTTTCATCAAAGGTAAGTCCGTTATCTTCAAGAGCATCCCGGAAACCGCGGATGCGGAGTCTGGTATTGTAAGGAAAAAGATTGCTTCTGGCAGATGTCGGGCAGATCAGCAGAGGATTCTTGCAGCCTTTCTTCAATAATGCGCAGGTCAGATCGTAAGCCATCTGCCGTTCGTTGAAGGATACGGAGCAGAAGCCGTTTGCCTGAGATGTATTATCATAGAGCAGAACTCCCGGAAGTGTGTCCACCAGATCAAGAAGTGGCCTGGAAACAGGACTGTATTCAAAAAACAGGATACCGGCCAGGTCTTTCTTTGAAAATGATTTTATGAAAACAGTTAAATCATTTTCATTTTTTTTATCTGTACATATGTATAAGGTCAGGGTATATCCGTACTCAAGGGCTGCCTGTCTGAGAGAAAAAAGAAGATTCTCCACAAAGACACTTACTACGCAGATGATGACTTTGTTCTCTGGGGATTTCGTCTGCCTGTTTGGTTCATAATGTAATTGCTCGATCGCACTGAGAACCTGTTGTTTCTTCTCAGGAGATACCATAAAATCACTGTTCAGTACACGGGAAACGGTTGCAATCGAGACGTTGGCCAGCTTTGCGACATCAACAATAGTAGCCATAGTTAACCTCCATAAATTATTCTGCTGTCTGTAAACAGCGTCTTCTATTGCTATTATAGAAGAATTCATGAAAAAACTCAATACATATCGCTCTGGTTTTCATGAAAAAACCGATGAAAATATATACAAAATCAAGTGATTAAATTCATACATAACTAACAAACATGAAAATAAAATGTAAAATCACTTGAAAATAAATGAAAATAATGCTATATATGTTTACAGAAAACAACAGGAGGTAAAGAGATGGACTTAAAGGAAAAACTGCAAAAGGGACCGGATAATTATATTTTTCCATTTTTGTGGATGCGCGGCGAAGAAGAAAGCGTACTCCGTACCGAAATGGAAAAAATATATGAATGTGGGATCCGGGCAGTTTGTGTAGAGGCTCGTCCGCATCCGGATTTCTGCGGTGATGGATGGTGGCATGATATGGATATCATCATCGACGAAGCGAAAAAAAGGGATATGAAGATCTGGATCCTGGATGACAAGCATTTCCCGACAGGATATGCAAACGGACTGATCGAGACAAAGTATCCGGAGCGCAGGAAACAGTATATCAATTATACGACTGCAGATGTTTTCGGAGATTCCCATCAGCTTGATCTTCAGGTGAAGAGAATGTTAAAGCCTGTAATGAAGTTCTGGGATTTCGGAAAGAAGTTTGATGAAGAGGAACGTGCAAAGAATTATCTGCTTTCCCTGACGGCTGTAAAAATCGCCCACGGAAATGTCCTGGAAGAGGAAACGATCGATCTGAGAGATTGCTACGATGGGACCTGGGCGAAATTCCAGCTTCCGGAAGGCTCCTGGAGAGTATATGCCGTATATGTGACCAGAACAGATGGCGGAGAGCCGCATTACATTAATATGATCGACCGTGTGTCAGCCTATACACAGATCGAAGGCGTGTATGAGATGCATTACAAAAAATATGCAGATCTGTTTGGAACGACTATTGCAGGATTCTTCTCAGATGAACCGCAGTTTGGCAATGTTCCGGGCTTTGAAAAAAATGCCAGGGTCGGATCAATGGAAATGCCTCTCCCATACAGCGAAGAACTCAAAGATATGATGCTGGAGAAGTACGGAGATGCTTTTTATCAGTATCTTCCATATCTGTGGACAGACACCGTATCCATGGATAAGTGTGCCGAAATGCGTTATTACTACATGGACTGTGTTTCCAGACTGTATCAGAAAAACTTCAGTGAGCCGATCGGCAGATGGTGTGCAGAGCACAATGTGGAATATATCGGCCATGTAGTGGAGGATGATGGAGCACACAGCAAGCTTGGAATGGGTGCGGCCCACTTTTTCCGTGCATTATCCGGACAGCATATGGCAGGAATTGACTGCATCGGAGGCCAGGTAGTTTATGGAGCACCGGTGGAACTGAGAAAATCCATTGTAGATATTGAAGGAGAATTTTATCATTATTTCCTCGGTAAATTAGGAACGTCCTGCGGACATCTGGATCCAAAGAAAAAAGGCCGCACCATGTGTGAGCTTTTCGGCGCGTATGGATGGAAATTTGGAACAAGAGATATGAAATATGTCCTGGATCATCTGATCTGCAAGGGAGTCAACCATCTGGTTCCCCATGCGTTTTCCATGGCAGAATATCCGGATCAGGACTGTCCTCCGCATTTCTATGCAAGAGGAAACAACCCACAGTTCCCGTACTTTGCAGAGCTTATGAAATATGCAAACAGGATGTGTGAGATTTTCCAGGGCGGAAAGCATATTTCCTCCGTTGCAGTTCTTTATAATGCAGAGGAGGAATGGGCAGGAGAAGTCCTTCCGATGGAGAAGCTGTGTAAGGCACTGCTTACTTCACAGATTGATTTTGATGTGGTAAGTACCGATATGCTTACCGAGAAGGAATATTTCAAAACGGCTGTCAGAGACGGAAAGCTGTATATCAATGATGTGGAATTCGAGGCACTGGTCGTACCATATGCACAGAGGATCAACCATGAATTATATAACTTTATCATGGAGAATCCTGAGCTTCCGGTGATCTTTACCGATGCATATCCGGAGTGCGTGGTAGATGATGCGAAGGCTGATCTGAAGAAAATCGAGGAAGCAGCGAATGTTAGTGTGCAGGCTACAAAGAGTCTTGGAGAATACCTGAAGGCAAATGGAATGTATGATATCCGGATTTCAGAGGAATTTCCGGAATTCAGCTTCTACCATTATGAAAAAGACGGTGCCAGATATATGTTCCAGAATGAAGCGGCAGGAAAGGTATTTGACGCAGTTGTAACGATTCCGACAGAAGGCAGTCTGGTATATTATGATGGATTTGCCAACGCGTTTAAGAAGCTTGAGGGAACCGTGGAAAATGGAAAAACTTCTTTCAGACTGGAACTTCAGCCGGGACATTCCTGCGTAGTTCTTGAAATGGAGCCGGATGAGGAAATGGATACCTATGTAATTGCAGCGAAGGAAAAGAAAGGCTGCGAGATGGTGCAGGATATTTCCGGTGGATGGGAATGTGCAATGACCAGCCAGAAGGAATATCCGTCCTTTGGGGAGGCCTTTATGATGGAGGAATTAGAGCCGATATCCGAGAAGTATCCGAAGTTTGCAGGCGTGATCCGTTATCAGAAGGAAATAGAGCTTGACAAATCCTATGAAGCTTTATATCTCCATTTTGAACACGTATATGAAGCAATGACCCTGTGGATCAACGGTGAAAAAGTCGGAATCTGCATCACTTTGCCATATGAGTTTGAGATCAGCAGCTATGTGAAGCCGGGAAAAAACAGCATCCGCATTGAGGCTGCGACAACACTTGACCGGGATCAGTTAAACTATCCTGCAAAACCGTTTGACTTCTATCATGAAACCATGGAGCCGACCGGAATTTACGGAAAGATCACACTGACCGGCAGATAAGCGTCATAACTTGTTAAGGCGATATTCAGCAGGACTGACACCACACTTTTTTTTGAAGACCTTGCCGAAATAGCTGGGACTTTGAAAACCGCACAGATAACCGATCTCAGAAGCAGTTTTTTCCGGATATTCCACCAGCATATTTCGGGCATGGGTGATCCGGATATTGGTAAGTTCTTCAATGATAGTGAGATGGAGGCTTTGTTTAAAAAGGGCGCAGAGATATTCCGGAGTCTTTTCGAGGGCATCGCTCAGATCTGTGAGAGATACGTTTTCAAAATAGTGCTCTTCCAGATAGGAAATGATCAGGGAGACCGTCGGATTGTTATGGCTGGCACTCTGATCGGAAACTCTGGATATCTGGAGAGAAAGGTTGAGGAGAATGCTGTACAGTAATTCCGAATAATAATATTTTTCGTAAGAGATGGTACGTCTGGTTGCCAGGGCAAGACTGTTTAACTGATTATAGAACCGCTCGGGATCAGACATATGAAAAACTCCGGATTCTGTCATACCCAGTGTTTTAAGCAGGGGAGAACAGATGGAACCCTCAAAGCCAAAAAAATGCAGGATCCAGTTGGAACCGGAATATTTGTGGGCATCATGTGCCTGGATAAAAAAAGCACTGCCGGGAGTGATGATCGTCCTCCGGCCGTTTACGGTCAGTTCTCCCTGTCCCCTGGAACAGTAAAACCACTGATGGAAAGAAATTCCCTTTGGGCGGTTTATGTTTTCCTGTTTGTGGCTGACACCGATGGAGCGGAGGATCAGGGGCAGTTTCTGGCGTTCCTTTCTGGTTGTCTGGAATGATTCAAGCATAAAATAATACCTCCTTAAAATAGTTATAGCAATATAAATATATTAAGATTGAGGAAGCTGCATGTCAAGCGTAAAATAGAATCATAAACAAGCAAACAAAAGGAGGAAATGAAAATGAGCATTCCGGTTATCAAAAAAGACGAAAAAGGTATTTACAATCTGTACGTGAACGATAAACCGTTTTTCTGCAGAAGTGGTGAGGTACATAATTCAAGTGCTTCTGACCTTGCTTATATGGAAAAAGAAGTGTGGCCAAAGCTGCGCAACCTGAACATGAACTCTGTGATCGTTCCGATTTACTGGGAAACGATCGAGGAAACAGAAGGTGTTTATGATTTTACATTAATTGATGGCCTTATCAGACAGGCAAGACAGGAAGAGATGAAGCTGATCCTCCTCTGGTTTGGATTATGGAAGAACAGCGAATCCATGTATGTTCCCGGCTGGATGAAGAAGGACACAAAAACCTACTATCATGTGCAGAAGGCAAACGGGGAGGCAATAAATATTATTTCTCCGCTCTGCACAGAAGCAGTGGAAAAGGATAAAAAAGCCTTTGCAGCGATCATGAAGCACATCAAAGAAGTGGATGAAGCGGAATCTACAGTGATCACCATCCAGATCGAGAATGAGATCGGGGTTCTGGGAACAGAGAGAGATTACAGCGCAAAGGCAGAAGAAGCATTCGGAAAAGAGATTCCGGAAATGATGGCAGAGCTGTTCGGAGTGAAGGGAGACTGGAAACAGGCCTTTGGTGACCAGGCAGAGGAATATTTCATGGCATATTATTATGCAAATGCAGTGGAAGAAATCACCAAAGCCGGTAAAGCGGAATATGATCTTCCGTGCTACGCGAATGCATGGCTGGAGCAGTATCCGTGGTACAAGGGTTCTTATCCTACCGGCGGCCCGGTAAAGAGCGTTCATAAGATCTGGAAAGCAGCAGCTCCGAGCCTGTTTACGATCGGACCGGATATCTATGTATCCTACTGTGCAGATGTGATGGATGAATATACATATGAAGGAAATCCTCTGTTTGTTCCGGAAATCAGAAAGGATGCAGTGGCAGCCTCCTATTGCCTGTATGCATTCCTTGCAAAGGATGCCATCTGCTTCTCACCGTTTGGAATCGAGGATCTTGCACTTGATCCTTCTGCGATCCAGAAACCGCCGATGGAGGTTATGATCGCATTAAATATCGATCCGACTGCACTGGATACAACAGGAAGCCGGGAAAAGGTGGCAGCTGCCTACGCATTAATGGAGAACATTGAGCCATTATACCTTAAGTACAGAGGAACAGACCATCTGAAAGCCTTTGTAAGACATGGAGAAAATGATTTCGGATTGTTTACTTCTTTTGAAGATTATGATATTGCGGTTGCATATGGACCAAGAGCATCTGCTCATCCGTTAGGAAGCATTGGTATTTTTGAGCTGTCAAAGGATAAATTCCTGATACTTGGAACAGAGTGTACCGTTAATTTCCGTGTGAAGCCAGGTGAAAATGCGAAGGTTGACTACATCAAGCTGGAAGAAGGAGAAATTGTACAGGGTGAGTGGAAGGCCGGCCGCATCTTAAATGGCGATGAAAAGATGGCGATTAAATTTGGCGATATGCCGAAGGCTTATATGGTGGAACTTTATAAATATTAATGTATGTACCGATGCAATGTGAATGCGGGGCGTGAAGCGGCTGCGTTCATGGGCAAATAACGAAAGCGGATAAGCGAATATCCGTTTTGCAAGAGAGGAGATAAAATGCAGGAGAACGGAGACTGTCGGAAACTAGAAACGGAAGAAGATAAGCTGCCTTTTTTCAGAAAAGCAGCCTATGGTCTTGGAGAGGCAGGATCGCAGTTCTCCTGGACATTGATCAGCTCGTATTTAACTGTTTATTATACCGATGTCGTAGGACTTGCGCCGGCAGTGATATCTATGATCATGCTGCTTGCGAGAGTCTGGGATGCGGTGAATGACCCAATGTTCGGTGCAATCGCAGAAACGACAAATTCCAGATGGGGACGCTACCGGCCATATATTCTGTTCGGTGCGCCGATTCTGGCATTGTTTAACTGTCTTACCTTCCTGAATCTGAATATACCGGATTTCTGGAAGATGATATGGTGCAGTGTTACATATATCGGCTGCGGAATGGCATATACGGCGGTCAATATCTCCGTTGGCTGTCTGGCAAACACCATGACGGCAAGTAATCAGGAGAGAGTATCGCTGAATGCGTTTAGGGGAATTGTCGGAAACGTAGTGACGATACTTGTAAATGCGGTTACGATCCCACTGATCCTGTTTTTCGGCCATGGATCCGCTTCTTCGGGAGCAGGATATTTTGGAACAGCAGTTATTTTTTCTGTTATTTCTATTCCGTGCTTTCTTGGATGTGTGTATTTTACGAAGGAAAAAATCGGAAATGAAAGAGTGCAGCATCGTGGGAATACATTACTGGCATTGCTCCGGTCTTTCCAGTACATATTCCGTGACCGTAACGCCATGCTGCTGATTCTTGCCATGTTTACCTTTCTGATGGGGATTTTTGGCAGACTTGGAGTTATGGCCTACTATTTTATCTATGTCCTGGGAAACACAAAGATGATGGCTGTATTTGCTACGGCGTTATCAGTAGGAATGTTTGTGGTTAATTTCTATGCTCCTTATCTGTTGAATCGTATAGACAAGAAAAAGGTAGGGGCTTTATCGGCACTGTGTCAGTCAGTCTGCTGCATCCTGTTTTTCTTCCTTGGTGAGAGAAAAATGCTGTCAGGGATCATTATTGTGGGATTTATTTACGGAGCTACAAATTTTGCGGCACTTGTTTCCTATACACTTGGAGCGGAGATCATAGATGCCAGCTGGCTGAAGACGGGTGTACGTTCGGATGGAGTGATCTATTCCTGTATTTCTTTTTCTACAAAAATGGGAAATGCACTTGGCGGTTCGGTCGGGATCCTGGCACTGGGTGCTGTAGGATTTGTGGCGAACCAGACCCTGCCTGCGGAAACGCTCACAAAAATGAACGGGGTCATCAATTTCGGACCTGCAATATTTTTTCTTCTGTCGGCAGTTCTGTTTGCGCGAAACGGCATGACAAATGAGGAAGGAAAAAGAAACGAAGAAAAAATAAAAAAGAAATACCGGCTGTAAAAACAACAGCCGGAAAATAAATACAAGGAGGTACCAAATGAGTACAAATAATCAGGAGGATACAGCGATCAAATTATCGTTGTTCCAGAAAGTAGGATATGGCTTCGGTGAAGCCGGAAGTACACTGTCATTTACTCTGATCAGTTCTTATCTTACGGTGTTTTATTCAGACGTTGTAGGACTTGCACCGGCGATCATCGCAGCAATTATGCTGGTTGCCCGTATCTGGCAGGCTGTATGCGACCCGCTTTTCGGAGGAATTGCAGAAAATACCAAGAGCAGATGGGGACGCTACCGCCCGTACATTCTGTTCGGTGCGCCGATCCTGGCGATCTTTAACTGCCTTACATTTTTGAACCTTAATATTTCCGGCGGTGCAAAAGCATTCTGGTGTATCTTTACATACATTGTATGCTGTACTGCATATTCTTTTGCAAACGGCGCTGTAATCTGTGTTGTCAATTCCATTACTTCGATCAATGCAGAGCGAGTATCCGCAAACGCATACAAAGGTGCGATCGGAAGTATCTTCAGTGTTATCGTAAGTGCTGTGACAATGCCGCTGCTTCTGCATTTCGGAAACGGAAATACAAATTCCTCCAGCGGATATTTTATGACTGCACTGATCTTCTCTATTGCATCCCTGCCATGTTTCTTCTTCTGCTTTAAATCTACCAAAGAGGTGATCAGCGGCGGAAACCAGGATACTGCAGAAAAGAAGGTAAATCCGGTTCTCAATATTTTAAATTCTTTCAAGAATGCATTTAAGGACTGGAACGTTGCGTGCCTGATGGTTGCCCTGATCTTCTATCTGACAGGTATTTTCGGAAGAATCGGAATTATGTCCTATTACTTTATTTATGTACTTTCCAACCCGATGGGAATGGCTTCCTTCGGAACAGCAATGACGATCGGTATGTTTGTGGTTAACCTGTATGCACCTGCACTTCTGAACCATATCGACAAAAAATATGTCGGCGTTCTTTCCTGCGTACTTCAGTGCGCGTGCTGTGTGGTATTCTTCTTCCTGGGAGAAGCGGGAGCAAACAGTATGCTGGTAGCAGCTGTAGGTCTTGTATATGGTGCTACAAACCTTGTGGGACTTACCTCCTTTGCACTTTGCGGTGAGCTGATTGATGATAACTGGCTCAGAACCGGAAAACGTTCTGACGGAGTTATTGCAACTGCCATTTCTTTCTCTACAAAGATCGGAAATGCGATCGGAGGTTCTGTAGGAATCATCGCTCTCGGAGCTGCCGGTTATGTTGCGAATTCTGAGATGTCTGCAGCTACACTGACAAAAATGAATGCAGTAATCAACTTTGGACCTGTAGTATGCTTTGCACTGGCTATTATTCCATTC
>CAVIGE010000088.1:0-9420 GCA_963642325.1 Prevotella sp. CAG:279 | reverse complement strand
CCCCCACCACACAAAAAAAGAGCCCCCAGGCACTCACACCCAGGAACTCTCCCAAACCATAATTCAATAAAAACCTCATCCAACCCGAAGCCTGAACTTCTGAATCTCCTTCTCACTGGAAACCCTCTCAATCTCAGCCCCAAGCCCCCGAAGCTTCTCCTCAAAATTCTCATACCCACGCTGGATATAAACAATATCATCAACAACCGTGATCCCCTCAGCAGCCAGCCCCGCAATAACAAGCGCAGCACCAGCCCGAAGATCCGGCGCACACACACGCGCCCCCGTAAGCCTCTTCACCCCATCAATAATGGCAGAATTCCCCTCCACCTTGATATTCGCGCCCATACGCGAAAGCTCATCAGCATACTTAAACCGGTTCTCAAAAATACTCTCCGTAACAATACTCGTACCCTCAGCAAGCGCAAGAGTAACCGCAATCTGCGGCTGCATATCCGTAGGATACCCCGGATACGGCAAAGTCTTCACATGCGTACGATGAAGAACACGCGGCGCACACACACGGACCGCATCATCAAACTCCTCAACCACACAGCCAATCTCCTCAAGCTTCGCAGTCGTAGCCTCCAGATGCTTCGGAATAACATTACGCACAGTAACATCACCACCCGTAGCCGCAGCAGCAAACATAAAAGTACCCGCCTCGATCTGATCCGGAATAATCGAATACTCCGTGCGGTGAAGCCTCTCAACACCACGGATACGGATCACATCCGTACCTGCACCCTTGATATTCGCACCCATACTGTTCAGGAAATTCGCCACATCAACAACATGCGGCTCCCTCGCAGCATTCTCAATGATCGTCCGGCCAGCCGCCATAGAAGCAGCCATCATAATATTGATCGTAGCCCCAACAGAAACCACATCCAGGAAAATATGACTGCCATGCAGATTCTCAGCCTTGGCAACGATCGCACCATGGCAGATATCAACCTCCGCACCCAGGGCACGAAAACCCTTCAGATGCTGGTCGATCGGCCTGCTGCCAATATTACATCCGCCAGGAAGCGGAACCTCCGCATGCTTATACTTTCCAAGCAAAGCACCAAGAAGATAATAAGAAGCACGGATCTTCTTAATAAACTCATAATCAACACTGAGATTGCCAATCGTAGAACCATTGATCTTAACCGTAGACTTATCAACACGCTCAACCTTGGCACCAATCTCCGCAATAGCCTCAAGAAGAACATTAATGTCCCTTACATCCGGCAGATTCTCAATCAAAATAGTCTCATCCGTCATAATGGCAGCTGATAATATCGCAAGAGCCGCATTCTTCGCACCTGCAATATCCACTTCTCCAACAAGAGGATTACCACCTTTAATCACATACTGTTCCATAACACACCTCTATTATTTTACTCCTCTATGAGTGAAAATTTCCCACAGTCCACAACACGTCCTGCAAAGAAACCTTCTCTGAACTTATTGTCGTCTTCATTACTTAATACCTGTAGCATTTCCACAGTCCGTTTTTTAGGTCAGTTGTATATTATAACATATATTTCGGATTTGTAAACTATTTCTCTCCCCGTTTCAGCGCATCCAGCACAATCTGAAGGCTCCCCTCCAGATCCTTGTCTTCCTCGTCCACAACAATATCCGCATATTTCTCATACAGCACTGTACGCTCCTTATAAAGACTCTCCAGTGTCTGACCCTCTTTCAGAACAACACCACGATCCTTCAGATTACCAAGACGCCTGGACAAAAGCTCCAGCGAAATCTTCAGATAAACCACAACACCCTCGGATTTAAGATGCTGCATCGCCTCATCGCAGTACACTACACTTCCCCCTGTAGCGATCACGGTATTCTCAACCTGGATAGACGCATTCACACGGTTCTCAACCGCCTTAAACCCATCCACTCCATCCTGTTCGATAATCTCGCTTAACGTCCTCTCCTCTTCCTTCTGGATAAGCAGATCAGAATCAATAAACTGGTATCCCAGAACCTTTGCAAGCACAACACCGATGCTGCTCTTTCCCGCACCAGGCATTCCAATCAGTGTAATATTATTCATACTGTGTCCTTTCATTTTAGCATAACTATTTCTTTTTCCTCTTCACACTGTAACCGAAAGTCCCCACCTTACGGCCACCAGCCAGATACTCACCATGGGAATAAACCAGCATCCCTGCATCATTAAGATGAAATTTATTATTCTCATCCATATATGCTTCATCCGCATGAACCGCAAGCACATCCGCCAGAAACATATCATGCGAGCCAAGCTCCTTCACTTCTCTCACCCTGCACTCAATAGAAACCGGCGACTCCCCGATAAGCGGTGCCGAAACAAACTGCGCTTTCTCCTTCGTGAGCTTCAGCTTCTGAAATTTATCAACATCACGGCCTGAACGCACACCGCAGAAATCCGTTGCAAAAGCCAGCTTTTCTGTTGTCAGATTGATAACAAATTCTCCCGTTTTCCGGATCATCTCATAAGAATAACGGGATGGTCGGACCGAAATATAAGCCATAGCCGGATTCGTACACACAGTTCCTGTCCATGCAACCGTGATGATATTATCATGCCCCTCGCCATCCGTAACACTCACCATTACAGCCGGCAGCGGATAGATCATATTTCCAGGCTTCCAGATCTGTTTCGCCATTTCCCGGACCCCCTTATGCGTAATCGCTGTTCATAAGCTGAGCAGCCTCCATCATGGCCGGAATCAGCTGTTTCTTTCTGGATACTACGCCCTTCAGGCAAAAAGCATCTCCATCCGGTTTCCGCTCGAAGGCGATCTCAGCCATCTGCTGGCTGCCATCCCCATAGAACAGAAGCTCCGTGGATTCCTCCAGGATATTCGTCAGCATAAAGTAAACCCTTGTGATATCATGACGGCCACACTCACTCACCATAAACGGCATCAGCTTCGCCTTGATCTCCTTAAGCTCCTCGCTGTCCATGGAACTGATCTGTCCCACACCAAAGGAAACATTCCCCTCACCGATAAACTTCTTGTAATCCTGATAAAAAATCTCCTCCGGGGATTTATCCTTCAGATTACTTCCCGCAGAAAACATCTCTCTGGCAAAATCCTCAATCTTGATCCCTGCGATAAGTGCAAGCGCACTGGCAGCGATCTTGTCCTTCTGTGTGCAGGTCGGTGAACGGAACATCAGCGTATCCGAAATAATCGCCGCGCAGAGAAGGCCTGCGATCTTATCCGGGATCTCCAGCCGCTGCTCGCCATAAATCTCATAAAGGATCGTACCGGTACATCCGACAGGCTCATTTCTGAAAGAAACCGGAGTCATCGTCTGTAAAGTCCCCAGCTTATGATGGTCGATGATCTCAAGGATCTCCGCCTTCTCGATATTATCAACCGCCTGGTCTACCTCATTATGGTCAACCAGTACAACCTTCTTCTTGTTCATATCCAGGAAATTACGTCTGGAGATCGTTCCGATACACTTACCATGAGGATTGATGACCGGGAAAGCCCTGTGACGGTTTTTTACCATGACCTCCTGGATATCATCCGTAAAATCCTCCGTGTTAAACGTAACCATGTTATCACGTTTCATAACATAATTTACAGGAATACTCTGATTGATCAGACGGGCAATATTAAACGTATCATAAGGCGACCGGATGATCACGATATTTTTCTCATGGGCAAGCTTCACTACCTTCTCGGAAACTACAATATTCAGCCCCACGATAATGCAGCTTACATTCTGGCTGATCGCCTGAAGATGATCCTCCTCACGGTCCCCCATGATGATCATATCATTCTCCCTGATATAGCTTCCCAGCATCTTCGGGTTAGCCGTTCCCACGAGCACTCTTCCCTCTACAAAATATCCATGGCCATTTCCCTCTACAACCTCTCCGCCTACCGTCTCAGCGATTCTCTGATACTGCGTTTTCGCATTGCCGAGAAGATGGCTGTCTGTTGTATCCATGTAGGTCTTGGCAATATCTCCGATCGTCACAAGTCCCTCCAGGCATCCATCCTTATCCCTGATAGGAAGGGAGACGATCCCATTCTCCTGCATCAGATCCCAAGCGTTTTTCAGGGACATGTTCCGATCTGCCTGCGGGCTGACACGGATCTCCATATCCTTCACCTGTGTCCCGATATTTCCAAGATAAGCCGGGGGCTGTACGCCAAAACGGTTCAGCACATATCTTGTCTCCTCATTGATCTGTCCGGCCCGCTTTGGAATATATTTCTTATTCCGGGTTGTCCGGTTCTTAATATCAGCATAAGCGATAGCCGAACAAATGGAATCCGTATCCGGATTCTTATGTCCGATTACAAATATTCTCTCCTGATTCTTCATTCACATCCATCCTTTTTTATCCAAGTATCTTATTATGTACTGCGGACATATTTTAAGTCCGGTTTGATTTCTCCGTTTATCCTTTACCGACAGCCTCTGATTTATACCTGCTGCCGATTTCATCATCTGTTATTATAGCATGAGCAATCAACTCGCGCCATGTTTTTTTGGCACAAAAAAACCTCCGCCTTGCAGCAGAAGCCTTATTTTCAATATTTGTATTTTCTCCCGTAAAACGAGGAGTGCCCCGGTAGTGGCTTACCGGGGCGATTATTATGAAAAAAATTGTATGTGTAATGATACAGATACACACCATTACAGCGTCTTTTGTAATGTTCTTTCGAACTGTACTTATAGTATCAGATAAATATGAACATATTATGAACGGCGCGTGAATTTTTAGTGTATTTGCACAATTCCTTTCATCTTTTTCCTCTTTTTTTATAAAAACGCCACATTCTCATTTTCATTTTGCTTTTTATGCCTTGTACATATTGTACATCTCACACAAAGTCAGCAATAACAGCCCTAATAAAAGTGCCATTGAAACCACCTGCCTCTTACTGACGGGAAAGCATTCCCTTGATAAACTGGATCGCTTTCTGGAAAATATTCTTCACATCCGATTTTGTGACCCCCATATCTTTCAGGGTGCTGTATGCGTCATTTACGTATTTCTTGATCTGGTCATCGCTGACATCAATTCCACGGAACTTGCTGATGATATTTACCAGTGAGTTCTTATCATCCTCAGAAAGCGTCACACCGTAATGATCAGCCGCCTCATCGATTCCCTCTGAGATCTCATCGTCTGTGATCTGGTTGGAATCAAAAAGATCCTTTACATAAACAATGATGTCACTTACCTTGTCCGGGTCAGATGCAAGAGATTCGATCTCGTTATTTTTAAGAACCTCTTCCGCCTGACTTACAATAGAACCGGAATCCTCTGCCATAACCACCATCGGTGACGTACAGGAGATAATCCCTGCAACAGTCAGTGCTGTGATCCTGTTCATTTTTTTCATGATAATCATCCTCCATATTGGGGCTCCGCCCTTATCTATAACTACAACTCTTCTCTGTTTCAGTAAATTCATTTTCCTTTTAACGCACACCAGTATAACACACATCCAGACCGGTTTGTAAACCCAAATTAACCGAAATAATTATTCACAATATTTTCATAATTCAAACAAACTTTCCTAACATTTCCTCTCTACAATAGACATTGTAAATTCAGTAGTGATTCCGCACACCATTATGCGACGATACTGAACAATTACGATTTTTCATTACTTATTTGTGTCTGATACCTCAGGCACAACCTCCTTTCTATGACAAGTTATATAGGTCCGGATGGAACTCTCTCCAACATCCATCCGGAAACGCAAAAAGAACCCGGAACAGCTGCCCGGGTTCTTTTTGTGCCTTATTTATTTTTTCATTTCGTAAATACAGTTTGCAAGCATCGCGAACTGCTCCAGTGTCAGTGCCTCTCCTCTGATATTCAGAGGAAGCCCGCATCTCCCGAATATATCCTCGATTTCTTCCTTACCCAGGGAAAAATCTCCGGAATTTTTTATTCCGTTCACAAGCGTTTTTCTCCTCTGGTTAAAAGATGCCCGGATCAGCCTGAACATGAGACGTTCATCCTGAACCTCCACCGGCGGCTTCTCGTAACGCGTCAGTTTTATAACCGCACTTCCAACCTTCGGACGCGGCATAAAACAGTTCGGCGGCACATTCGCTACGATCTCCGGCTTCGCATAATACTGCACAGCCAGGGAAAGTGCTCCGTAATCCTTGGTTCCAGGTCCGACCTGCATACGGTCTGCAACCTCCTTCTGCACCATGACAGTGATAGAATCCACCGGAACATTCTTCTCAAAAAGCCCCATGATGATCGGCGTTGTGATATAGTATGGCAGGTTTGCCACTACCTTCACCGGTTTTCCGCCATTCCTCTCATCTGCGATCCTTTTGATATCCGTCTTAAGAATATCCTGATTGATCACCGTTACATTATCCCAATCCTTCAATGTATCTTCAAGGATGGGAATCAGGGAGCTGTCGATCTCCACGGCCGCAACTTCCCTGGCTGCTTCTGCCAGGTACTGGGTCATGGTTCCGATTCCGGGTCCAATCTCCAGTATAAAATCATCCTTCGTGATTCCGGAAGAATCTATGATCTTCTCCAGAACATGTTCATCGATCAGAAAATTCTGACCAAACCTTTTCTGGAAAACAAAATGATACTTTTGAAGGACTTCAATGGTATATTTCGGGTTGCCTAGATAAGGTCTGGCCATATTTTTTTACCTCTGCTTTTCTGTTTATTATTATCAGCTGAAATCCTTTTCAAAAAGTACCGTGTAGCCATCGCGGTCCACACGCTTCTTGGAACGTTTAAACAATCCACTCTGTGCCCTTGCCATTGCATCATCAAGCATTTTCTTCACTGTTCCGATGCACATCGGCTGGTCTTCCTTCTGGTTGATCCCGATCAGATTGTACAGCGCAAGCATACCCATCTGGTCAATACGGAATCCGTTCTCCATGGTATAAACCTTTGCAAAATTGACAAGCTCATCATTTGTAAATACAGGAATATTGATCATGGACGTAAACTTCTTCGCAAGCTTCGGATATCTTGCGATCAGCTTACGCATACCGATCTTCTCATCCTCAAGGATCACGATCATTCCCTTTGTATTGCTGTTCATCACATCCTCAAGCTCAGCCGCTGTCTCCTGCGAAAGCTGATTTGCATTCTCAATAACAAGGAAACCTCCTGCAAGCTTGGCTGCAATGTCTTCGATATCCTTACCGTTAAGATCCTCCGCAAATATATAGGCAACCTTGGATGCCTCGATATTCAGTTCTTTACAGATTGCCGGGATCAGGCTTGAGATGAGCCTCGTTTTTCCGGTCTCCCTGCCGCCCATAATGATCACATTTCCTGTCCTGGAGGTCTTATCTGCTGCCCCCTTCTGCACATCACAGAGCACCTCAAGCAGCTGCTCTTTCATACCCGGAACAGCTATGAAATATGTAAAAAGCTGCTTCTCTTCATCTGTGAGCTGTTTCTTTCTGGAAATGATCTTATTCGGATCACGCTCCGGCTGGATGGTCTCGATGAATTTCTCAAGCTGCTCTTCCTCGCTGAGTTCTTCCTCCTCATCGTCCTCGTCCAGTTCTTCATATTCATCGATATCGGAGCTGAAATCATCCTCCGGATCTTCTTCCTGAGCCTCCTCAGAAACAAAATCATCGTCACTGTATTCTTCTTCCTCTTCCAGAGATGCTTCATCCTCTGTGGCAGCCTCATGTACCGGCTCTTCTGTATCCTTCTCTGCTCCTGCAGGGCCATTCAGGAATTCTGCTTCTGCTGCCTGAAGATCCTCTTCTGTAACAGGCTCTTCATCCTCATCAAATACAAGATCCGGAACTCTCTGGCGTACCGCATCCTTTGTACCGGCCTCCTGCTGTTCGGAAATCTGAGCCATGATATCTTCAATATCTGCTGCATCCGGCTCCTCCGGTGCAAAAGAATCTCCCTCAAGCTCAAGATCATCTTCATCCTCTGGCTGGGATTTTTTATCCTCCTTTGGAATACTGATTCCCTGCTCTGTTGCAGCTGCAAGGATCGTATCCTCAAGGTTGAACGCTTTTTTATCAGAATCTGATTTCTCACCTACAGATGCTGCAATCTCATCAATGCTTCCGAAGATCCCTGAAGAATCCGGAATATCCGCTGAACTGCTTGCATTCTCCGGATCTACGTTGATCATGGATTTCGGGATCTTAAGCTGCGGCATACGGATCGTTGCAGAAAAATCCGGCTTGCCTTCCTCATTAAGGGGAACTCCTGAAGCCTTCTCTTCCTCTGCTTCCTCATCCGGATCACCGGCTGACTCCCTCATGATCTCAGCAACACCCTGGGACAGGGACTTCTCTGCTGTCAGCTCGACAGCACCGGATGTCAGATTATCCGCCCCTGTTTCCAGCAGCTCTTCATCCGCTTCCGCCTCCGGGCTTTCCTCCTCTTCGGCAGGTTCTTCTGCTGCCTCTGTTTCGCCCAAAGCTTCCGCTGTGATAACAGGCTCTTTATCCGATTCTTCCTCAGCTTCCCTTGCTACAGCTGCTTCCGCATCTGCAACCTTCTTATGGATCTCCTCTTCGGCATCCTTATCCTCTTCAGATTTCTTATGACCGCCGAAGATATCACGGATACCCTTCGAGATTTTTTCCTGGATGGTTTCTGCACTGTTCAGATCTCTTTCATCATCAACCTGGATCGTATCCGTAACAGGTCTGGTCTCCTCGTACTCCATGTCAGAAGCATTCTCTCTGCGCTCCCTGATCTCCTGGGCCTTTTCCGGCGGAATCAGCTTCGGAATAAACTGCTCTTCGTATTTCTCTTTCTCTTCACCTGAAAGAACACCCATTCTCTGTTTCAGGTCAAGAGCCTTCATTACATAGCTTCCATCATTGAACCAGAGAACCATCTCATTGCAGAGATCCAGGCATTTCTGCTTGTCACCCGCCTTGTAATACAGCTTGGCCAGCTCATAAGACCATCTCTCTGTAAATTCCTTTTCCTTATATTCCTCAAGAATACGGATCTGTTCATTCAGAGATGCATTCTTCTCCCTGGCAATCTTATATTTCAGCACATACTGGCTGTTATCATTACCGGCTACTTCTCTGTATTCATCAAAGAATTCTGCCGCCTCACTGACCTGTCCCAGCTTCAGTGAAACCTCGATCAGGCGGTAAAGTATGTTTTTGCCGATCGGTGCTCTGTGATATGCAAGAAGAAAAATTTCCTTGCTGTCCTCATAACGCTTATTCGCCGCATAAATCTCGCCCACAACGCAAAGGGTGCGGACGTTCTTTACGCGCCGCCAGTCGATGCTGTCAACGATCTGCATTGCACCTTTGTAATCCTGGGCCTCAACCATTTTGTTGATCTCTCCCAGTTTGACGCGAAACTCCTCTTTATCCAAAATATTCACCAACTTTCCATAGTTGAAATCAGTTTAACATATGCCTCCAGCCTTGTCAAAACCCTTTAGGCACATA
>CAVIGE010000087.1:0-9510 GCA_963642325.1 Prevotella sp. CAG:279 | reverse complement strand
ACAACCGGGATACCGATCTCAAGAAGCTGTGTAGCAAGATACAGGTTTCTCTCGATATTTGTTGCATCCACAAGGTCAATGATCACATCCGGTTTCTCCTTCAGAAGGTAATCACGGCTGACAACCTCCTCAAGTGTATACGGGGAAAGTGAATAGATACCCGGAAGGTCTGTTACGGTTACATCCTTCTGGTTTTTCAGTTTACCCTCTTTCTTCTCTACAGTAACACCCGGCCAGTTACCGACATACTGGTTCGCGCCTGTAAGAGCGTTGAACATTGTAGTCTTACCACAGTTCGGGTTTCCGGCAAGAGCTATTGTTACAGACATTTTGCATCCTCCTTTTTTTCAGACCTTAGTCTTATGCTCTGTCATTTCTTTGAAGCTTATTTCTGCTTTACTTCCACACATGCTGCGTCATGTTTACGCAGAGAAAGCTCATAACCTCTGATGGTGATCTCGACCGGATCTCCAAGAGGAGCTACCTTGCGGATATAAACCTCACTGCCTTTTGTGATTCCCATGTCCATGATACGGCGTTTGTAAGCTGGATCGCCTGTGATCTTGGAAACAACTACTGTAGAACCTACTGCTGCATCACGTAAAGTCATTCCTTTTTCCTCCCTGTTTATATTCCATTATCACGATCCCTGTCTGCTTATGCTTCCGGGGATTATAAAAACTGCCCATCCTGTAGAGCAGCCACAGTAAAACAGGCTCTCCAGACCTGTCTGCTGTTCTTCTTTTGTATGAACGCCTGCACACAGCTGCCTGCGTCCGTGATCTATCCTCAACTGTGCCCTGCACAGCCTTGGGCAAATTCATACTGACCCACCATCGGTGCCCAGTAACGATTACACCATAATGTGCCTTGCCATCTCCTTATTCACTGCAACTCTTGAATCCTTGATATTCACGATCAGATTGCCGTCAAACTGGGAAATAACTGTAACTTCCGCATTCTCCACAAAACCAAGACCCGCAAGAAATCTTCTGGTTTCCTCTGCTCCGGTGATCTTCTTGATCGTGCCGGTCTCGCCTGCCTGCAAAAATAAAATCGGCTGCATAGAAGTCCCTCCGTTCCTTCCTATAAATTAGCTTTATCTAATTAGTTAATTCTAACTCATAGGTTAGTGTATACTAAGTTTTTATATATGTCAATCCCTAAAATGAAAAAAAGTTAATCAAGATTAAATTTTTTATAAAAAAACCATAAAAAAAGCTCCTGCATATTAAAATGCAGGAACTCCTTTTAATGGATCTGATCGTCCAGAAGCTTCAGGATCAGATTCTCTGTCTCATTAATTCCATAGCTTGCACTGTTGATGCACAGATCATAATTATCCGGTTTTCCCCAGTGCGCGCCACCATAAAAATTGTAGTACTTTCTGTGCTGGTTATCCATCTTCCGGAGGAAACGCACCGCCTGTTTCATATTCATCTTCCTCACATCCATGACATGCTGGACACGGATTGCAAAGGGTGCTGTGATAAACAGGCTGATATGCGGGATATGATTGTTCTTCAGGATCGCATCTGCACATCTTCCCATGATGATGCAGTCCTCCCTGGAGGCCAGATCACAGATCAGGTCACTCATATTAAAAAATACGGCATCCTGCTTCGGCAGTCCATGATAGCGGTTGACCTCCCCGAGCCAGCCCTTCAGGTCGAATTTATGCTTCTTCTCATATTTATCAAAATCCGCAAAATACTCGGCATCACTGACTGCGCCTTTTTCCGCTTCAAGCCTTCTCATAACCTGGTCGAAGATCTCCACATCATAATAGTTGATACGAAGCTTATCTGCCAGCCCGAAGCCGATATCATTACCGGCACTTCCCTGTGTACGGCTGATACAGATGACCAGATGATCATCTTCGGAAATTTTTTCCCTGCGCTTGATCATATGGTTAAGCTGTACACGTTCCTTATCCATGATATCTGTGGCAACAAAGCTTTCCGGAAGTGTGACAATCTCCTGAAAGATCTCGTCATACTTCTTCATCAGACGGCTTTTTTCATCCTTATCCTTGATGGTCCTGGCCATGTTGCTGATCAGGGCCATCTCACTGCGGAGAAGATGTCCGTCCGGCTTTGTATACATCAGGGCACTTAAATTCCGGATCGTGCTCTCCCTGTCTCCGGTAAAGGTACGTCCAAGGGAAGATCCTACGCTTTTGTAAACCTCGCCGTCCAGCTCATAAAGCCTGGTGGCAAGCTCCCTGCATTTCTCCCGAATGTTGTTTTCCTGCATATTGATCCTCCTCCCTTATAAAAAGAATACCAGCATATCGATGATGAACACCGGTATCAGGAAACAAATGGACCAGCCCATGTATCCGAAGAAGGACGGCATGTTGATACCATTTTCGTCAGAAAGTGTCTTGACCATAAAGTTCGGGGCATTTCCGATATATGTATTGGCACCCATAAATACGGCACCACAGGAAATCGCGGAAAGAAGCTTCACCGGAACGGTTCCCAGCGTTGTCACAATTCCGTTTGTGAAGCCAAGCGTTCCCGCAGTCGTCAGAAATACCAGATAGGTCGGCGTATTATCCAGAAAACTGGACAGCGCACCTGTTGCCCAGAACATCTGGAACGGCTCGGTGATACCAAGATTCGGCCCCACTGCCTTCAGAAGCATCAGTGCCGGCTGCATGGTAATAAAAATGCCAATGAAAAGTACGGCAACCTCCTGGATCGCTCCCCAGGTAAAATGGTTCCGCACACGGATACCCTTATCCGTTGTCTTAAAGGACAGAAATGCCGCAAGAAGGATCAGGGCGATCTCAATAAGAGCCGGGAAGCTTAAGGTAACTTCCCCGAAAATGTGGATACCTCTTACATTGCCGGCTGCATCCTGAAATGCTGCAAGTCCCGGAAGTACACCACTTAAGATAACACCTGCCACGATCATCACAAGGAAAATGATATTGTGGAGGCCCTCGATCTTAAATTCTGTACCCGGCTTGCTGATATCCGGCTTACGTCCCTCTGCAATATCCTTCTTATAAGAGTGCATATCCAGATGATAAAACACAAACAGAAGGATCACCATATTAAAGATCAGTACCGGAAAAAGGTGCAGACTCCAGAAGAAGGGAACGCCCCTCATGAATCCCATAAGAAGTGGCGGATCACCGATAGGTGTCAGACAGCCTCCCATGTTGGATACCATGAAAATAAAAAAGATCATGATATGACCCTTTCTCTTTCTCCATGAATTCATCTTGATCACCGGACGTACCATAAGCATACTTGCTCCGGTCGTTCCGATACAGCTGGAAAGCAATGTTCCCAGTGCCAGCAAACCTACATTTACCCCCGGCGAACCGGCAAAGTCGCCCTCGATCGTAATGTTACCGGATACACAGAACAATCCGAATAACAAAATAATAAATGTAAGATAGTCATTGACCACGCACTCCAGTACTGTTTCTGTCGTCTTTCCGGCACCGTAAACTACTGCAAACGGAATGACCATGAGGATGATCCAGAATGCAACAACGATCGGCTGATGGGCTTCCCACCACTCACCCTTTACCAGCGGCATCACTGCGATACACAGAAGAAGCCCTGCAAAAGGAATACAAAGCCACGGCGGCACGGCTGCTGTTTCCTCACTATTGCCAGCTGCCCAGACGCCCACAGGACATACCAGAAATACTGTCAGAAAAGTACATATGACGGTTAATAATTTTTTCAAAACTTTCACCCCTCACATAAATTTTTAACCAGTGAAATTATATCACACCGGGAACGAAAATCAACTGTCGAGATATGCAATTTATCCATGAATTCATGTGTTTTTTTGTGGATTTTGTCTATCCACATCCTGTGTTTTTGTTCATTTTTTAACACACAATATGATTTTCAAAGTGTTCATGATATATTCATTATATATATTACATATATCCGTGATTTCCGGGAAATGCTGATATCCGTGTAACGTATAGTATAATAGGAAAGAATCCCGCCTGAAGTACAAAAACAGGGCAGCAGTAAATAATACTGCTGCCCTGTCGGGATCAACTCTTTATTCCATACATTCTCCAAGGATATCTGCCATCTGGTCGATCTCCTCCCGGGTGATGATAAGCGGCGGCACAAGCCTGAGCACATCACTTCCGGCAGAAATCACAAGAAGGCCTTTTTCCAGGGCTTTCTTCACCACATCGCCCACCGGACGTCCCTTGATCACGATTCCCTGCATGAAACCGCTTCCTCTTCTGGCTTCTGCACAGTCATACTTTTCAACAAGCTCATCCAGCTTCTTCTCCAGATAAGGAGTTAAGCCCTGCACGCGGGAAAGGATCTGATCCTTCTCAAAAATATCAAATACCTTGCTGACTGCCGCGCACACAAAAGGATTTCCACCATATGTGGTTCCGTGGTCACCCGGCTCCAGAGACGAAGCGGCAGCCTTTTTATTAAGGACAAATGCCCCTACCGGAACACCACTTCCGAGAGCCTTTGCACAGGTCATGATATCCGGCTGGACACCATATGCCTGCCATGCAAAATAATGTCCGGTACGTCCCATACCGCACTGGATCTCATCCAGGATCAGAATGATATCCTTCTCATCACAAAGCTTACGCAGACCCTCCAGGAATTCCTTGGTGGCCGGATAAATACCGCCCTCTCCCTGCACAGTCTCTGCAATGATCGCACAGGTCTTATCTGTCACCTGTGCCTTTACGCTGTCAAGGTCATTGAAATCCGCGAATTTCACACCGCCCATCAGAGGTTCAAACGGTTCCCTGTAATGTGCGGTTCCGGTGACAGAAAGAGCACCGATGCTGCGGCCATGGAAGGAATGGTTCATGGCGATGATCTCATGATCTGCATGTCCATCTCTTGTGTAGGCATATTTCTTGGCAGCCTTTAAAGCTCCCTCGATCGCCTCTGTACCGGAGTTTGTAAAAAAAGCTTTTTCCATATGGCTGGCCTGTACGAGCTTGGCTCCCGCCTCAATGATCGGCTCATTGTAATACAGGTTGGAAATGTGCATCAGCTTATCGATCTGCTCCTTCAGAGCTTCATCATATCCCGGATAATGATATCCAAGGGCATTTACAGCAATACCTGCTGCAAAATCAAGATATTCCTTTCCTTCGGAATCATAGAGGTGACAGCCCTCACCTCTTTCAAATACTACCGGAAAACGGTTATAGGTATGAAGAATACTGGCTTCGGATTCTTCCATCTGATCATGCATGTTCATTGTAATATTTCTCCCCATCATCTTTTAAAATTGCAGTACCGATACCTTTGTTTGTAAAGATCTCAAGCAGTAAGCTGTGCGGGATCCTTCCATCAAGGATATGTACTCTGTTTACACCCTGCTCGATCGCATCAATGCAGTTTTTCAGCTTCGGGATCATGCCGCCGCCCACGTGGCCGTCTGCGATCAGCTGCTGTGCCTCATCCACACGGAGCTCGGAGATCAGGGTAGACGGATCCGATGCTTCTCTGTAAACACCCTCGATATCCGAAAGGAAAGCAAGCTTCTCCGCATTAACTGCTTCCGCGATCGCACAGGCTGCATCATCTGCATTAATATTATAGGAGTCAAAATTCTCGTCAAAACCGATCGGGAATACAATCGGAAGGAAATCTCTTTCCAGAAGATCCTTCAGAATCTTTGGATTTACCTTTGTCACCTCGCCTACATAGCCGATATCCTCGCCTTTGGAAAGCTTCCTCTTACACTGAAGAAGGCCGCCGTCCTTGCCGCTGATGCCAACTGCCTGAACCCCCAGTGATTCCACCAGAGTTACAAGCTCCTTGTTCACCTTTGCGAGAACCATCTCTGCAATCTCCATTGTATCCTTGTCCGTCACACGAAGGCCGTTCACAAAACGCGGCTCCATGCCAACCTTGCCCACCCAGCGGCTGATTTCCTTACCACCGCCATGGACGATGATCGGTTTAAAACCGACCAGCTTTAAAAGGACCGCGTCCTCGATAACGTTGCGCTTTAATTCTTCATCAAGCATGGCACTTCCGCCATACTTGATCACTACGATCTTGCGGTTAAACCGCTGGATATATGGCAGGGCTTCTATCAGAACCTCTGCCTTGTCAAGATATTTCTGATTCACCATATAGGTATCTCCTTTTTTGAAAAATGATATAGGTTGAAAAAGGTGGCTGACTTGTAAGCTGTGTAACTTTGCGGGGATGGGAAGCACTCAGAGTTCTTACATCAGGAACGATAATCCGCATTGATCTTGATGTAGTCGTAGGTGAGGTCGCAGCCCCATGCGGTTGCGCTGGCTTCTCCCATCTTCATGTCTGCGATGGCTGTCACTGCATCTTCTGAGAGGATCTTTGTTGCTTCCTCTTCGCTGTAGCCTGTGGAAACTCCATTTTCAATGATCTTGATTTTTCCTGCTTTACTCTCGAAGTAGAGGTCTACCTTCTCCGGGTCGAACTGGACTCCGGAATAGCCGAGGGCGCAGAGGATTCTTCCCCAGTTTGCGTCGTGGCCGTAGATGGCTGCTTTTGTCAGGGATGAGGTCACTACCGATTTACTTAAGGTTACTGCTTCTGCCTTGGTGGCTGCACCGACCACCTTTACTTCAAAGAGTGCAGTTGCTCCCTCTCCGTCACCTGCGATTTTTTTCGCGAGGGTTGTGTTTACGTAGTTAAGGGCTTTTTTGAACTCTTCGTAATCTGCATTCTTCTCTGTGATCTTCGGATTTCCCGCCTGACCATTTGCAAGGAGGAGAACGGTATCGTTTGTGGAGGTATCACCGTCAACGGATACCATATTGTAGGTATCCCTGACATCCTCGCTGAGTGCTTCCTGGAGAAGTTCCCTGGAGATGTCCACATCGCTGGTGATAAAACCAAGCATTGTACACATATTCGGGTGGATCATTCCGGAACCCTTGCACATGCCGCCCACTGTAACTGTCTTTCCTCCGACTTCGATCTCCACAGCCGCCTCTTTTTTCTCCGTGTCTGTTGTCATGATCGCTTTTGCAGCCTCAATTCCGGCCTCACGGCTTCCGTCAAGCTTCAAAGCCATGGCTTTTACTCCGTTTGCGATCCGTTCAATGGGCAGCTGCATTCCGATGACACCGGTAGATGCCACCAGCACGCTGTCCTCCGGGATTCCAAGGCTTTCGGAGGCTGCTTCGGCTGTTTTCCTGCAGTAGCCGAAGCCTTCCTCACCGGTACAGGCATTGGCGATTCCACTGTTGCAGATCACAGCTCTTGCCCCCTGATGATTGTATACAATGTCCTGATCCCATCTTACCGGGGCTGCTTTTACCACATTGGTTGTGAAGGTTCCTGCAGCCACGCATGGAACCTCGCTGAAAACCATAGCCATATCGGTACGGCCCTTATATTTGATCTCTGCTGCTGTTGATGCCGCCTTAAAACCCTTTGCAGCTGTTACGCCGCCATCAATTATCTTCATATTATATCTCCTCTCAAAGAACTCTTTTATTACGGACACATCGGAATCTGTTTCAGGCCTTCGTTCTCATCAAACCCGAACATCAGGTTCATGTTCTGAACTGCCTGTCCTGCCGCGCCTTTTACAAGATTGTCAATGGCACCCATCATGATGACCCTCTTTGTTCTGGGATCGATCTTGAAGCTTACGTCCACGAAATTGCTGCCTTCCACGTTTCTTGTCTGCGGGCATACATCCCTGTTCAGCACACGTACAAAAAACTCATCCTTATAATATTTATCATAGGCTGCCTTTACCTCCTCATAGGTAACATCCTTTGTAAGGGAAGCATAGGCTGTCACTAGGATTCCTCTGTTCATCGGAACAAGATGTGGTGTAAAATTGATCAGTACTTCCTGTCCGCACGCATATCCAAGCTGATCCTCGATCTCCGGTGTATGTCTGTGTGTAGCAACACCGTAAGCCTTAATGCTCTCATTTACCTCACAGTAAAGATTCGGAACCTTGGCTCCTCTTCCTGCTCCGGAGGTTCCGGACTTCGCATCAATGATGATGGTATTCGGATCAATAAGCCCTTCCTTTAATAATGGATAAATAGATAAGGTAGAGCATGTCGGATAGCATCCCGGGTTGGCGATCAGCCTTGCCTTTTTTATATCCTCGCGGTTGATCTCACAGAGACCATAGACCGCCTCTTCGATAAACTGCGGAGCTTTGTGCTCGATTCCATACCATTTCTCATATTTCTTAACATCTTTAATACGGAAGTCCGCGCTTAAATCGATCACCTTACATTTGGAAAGAATTTCTTCATTAATAAGGGATGCACACAGCCCCTGCGGAGTTGCAGTAAAGATCACATCCACCTCATCTGCAAGTGCTGCCATGTTGTCATCCATACATCTGGCATCCACCAGCCTGAAAAAGTTCTGATAAATATCTGCATACTGCTGATCTATGTAGCTTCGGGAGCCAAACCATCTGATCTCAACATCCTTATGTCCAAGAAGAAGTCTTACGATCTCATTTCCTGCGTATCCTGTAGCTCCGATAATTCCTGCTTTAATCATCTTTCACATTCCTCCTCTGCCGCATTTTGTGCGGCCTCAGTCATCCATGCAGTTTTGTTGTTACTGCCTGCTTCTGCTCTCTCATTTACGCAGCTACATGGCAGAGCTTTCTGCACAGGTCAAGCGGACATCTGCGCACCATCCTGGGGTTTCGCTTTCATGTCCGCTTTATCAATGGATAGATTATACATCTTCTTTGCATATTATGCAATAGCCATTTTCTTTGATTTTTCACGGTCTTTTTCGTTTTTCCTGTATTTTCTTATAATATTCCCTGTTTTTTATTGCATTTTTATGCAAAAATTTTTTTATATTTTTCAAATTATCTCTTGCATATTTATAAAATCTGGTGTATATTAAGCCATGTCAACAGGACAGTGGAAAAAATCGTTTTTCCGCATATGAATATTTATTCACTCTGGTAAAGTTATAAAATGACATACTTTTCCGGATAATTAAAAAAATCCACCGCCCCCGAAAAAAAATCCCGGGGCGATACCAAATTCCAAAAAAATCTCAGGAGGACATATATTATGAAAGAAAAAGTTGTTTTAGCGTATTCCGGTGGTCTTGATACCACAGCCCTGATCCCGTGGCTGAAAGAGACATTTGACTATGATGTTGTCTGCTGCTGCGTAAACTGCGGACAGGGAAACGAGCTGGACGGCCTTGAGGAAAGAGCAAAAATGTCCGGTGCTTCCAAATTATATATCGAGGATATCGTTGACGAGTTCTGCGATGATTTCATCATGCCATGTGTAGAGGCTGGTGCTGTATATGAGCATTCCTATCTTCTCGGAACCTCCATGGCCCGTCCGGTCATCGCCAAGAAACTGGTTGAGATCGCACGTAAAGAAGGTGCCGTTGCTATCTGCCATGGTGCTACAGGTAAGGGAAATGACCAGATCCGTTTCGAGCTTGGCATCAAGGCTCTGGCCCCGGACATCAAGATCATCGCTCCATGGCGTATGACAGATCTGTGGACCATGCAGTCCCGTGA
>CAVIGE010000086.1:0-9675 GCA_963642325.1 Prevotella sp. CAG:279 | reverse complement strand
GCATAAAATCTGGGAACATTATGCATCTGGGAACATGTATGAGTGAAAAATCTCACAAGCCTGATCAGCGGTTATTGATCGCTGTTACCAGTGCATCGATGGATGCACGGATAATATCCGAATCCACACCAGCTCCCCATGCAAGGGTTCCATCCGGTTTACGGATTCCTACATAGGCGATAGCCCTGGATGTGGAACTCTGCTCCAGGGCATGCTCCTGATAAGTCTCCAGAGTATATTCCAGCTCATAAGCTTTCTTTAACGCATTGCTGACAGCATCCAGACGGCCGTTTCCGGCAGCCTCTGTGACGATCGTTTTACCGCCGAAGGTAGATGTCACCTGTGTCCGAATACCACCGTCTTTCTGCTGGAAATGAACCTCATTGATATTGTAAGGCTCAACCACATTCTCAAAGGTAGCTTTAAACAGGCTGAATATCTCGTCCGGGTGAAGCTCTTTGTGCTTGTGGTCAGATACCGCCTTCGCCGCATAACCCATGGCCTCACGCATTTTAGGCGGAAGGTTCAGGCCGAATTTTGTCTCCAGGATATATCCTACACCGCCCTTTCCAGACTGGCTGTTGATACGGATAACGTCTGCATCATAATTTCTTCCAACGTCTGTCGGATCGATCGGCAGATATGGTACGGTCCAGTGCTCCTGGTCTCCGTTTTCTCTCCAGTGCATGCCTTTTGCAATGGCATCCTGATGAGAACCGGAAAACGCGGCAAATACAAGTGCTCCGCTGTAGGGGCTTCTCTCATAGATCTGCATTCCTGTACATTTCTCATAAACCTCGCAGATATGCGGCATATCTGAAAAATCAATCTCAGGATCAACCCCCTGCGAATACATATTCATGCCAAGTGTTACAATATCCACATTACCGGTACGTTCACCATTTCCGAACAACGTACCTTCGATTCGGTCGGCACCTGCAAGAAGTCCCATCTCAGCATCTGCAACACCGCAGCCACGGTCATTATGCGGATGAAGAGATACAATAACATTCTCACGATATTTCAGATTGTCACACATGTACTCAACCTGGCTTGCATATACATGCGGCATGGAATGTTCAACAGTTACCGGCAGATTGATGATCGCTTTATTATCCGCAGTTGGTTTCCATACCTCCAGAACTGCATTGCAGACCTCAAGTGCATACTCCGGCTCTGTTCCCGTGAAACTCTCCGGACTGTACTCAAACTGAAAATTCCCCTCTGTCTCATCTGCAAGTTTTTTCAAAAGTACAGCACCATCTACCGCAATCTTCAGGATCTCTTCTTTTGATTTCTTAAATACCTGTTCTCTCTGGGATACAGATGTGGAATTATATACATGAACGATTGCTTTCGGAGCTCCCTTTACAGCCTCAAAGGTTTTACGGATGATGTGTTCTCTTGCCTGTGTCAGCACCTGGATCGTCACATCCTCAGGAATCAGATTCTGCTCGATCAGTGTACGAAGGAATTCGTACTCTGTCTCAGAAGCTGCCGGAAATCCTACCTCGATCTCCTTAAAACCGATTTTTACAAGAAGCTTGAAAAACTCAACCTTCTGTTCCAGGCTCATCGGGATCACAAGTGCCTGGTTTCCGTCACGAAGGTCTACAGAACACCAGATCGGGGCTTTCTCCACATATTCTTTCTCTGCCCATTTCATACATTTTACAGGCGGCATGTAATACTGACGTTTGTACTTAGATGGTGTCATCATTTTTGTTTCCTCCATTTTCTTTTTTCAACAATCTTTTGTTTTTTCACTTTATTTGTGTCACGGAAACATTCCGGAGTAATTTCCTGTGACAAAAAAAAATCTTCCGGCTCTGCAGATTCTGCAAGAGACGAAAGACAACTGCTGTCCTACGCGGTACCACTCTTATTTCATGAATAAAAATCCATACACTTGACAGATACGGAATGCCAGTGACATCCTTATATCCTCTCCAGATAACGGTGGACACCGTCTGCGTCTACTCTCCTGTCAAAAGTAAAAAAGATTTCGAACAGATGCTCCGAGGCGAGTTCCACAAATCCCTTCCACTGCTTCTCACCGGCCAGCAGCTCTCTGTGCTCCGTTCACTGTGTACTATTCCTCATCAATGCATTTCTCTTTTGAAACTGGTACTAGGGTAACATGTTACGGCTGATTTGTCAATGCCAAATTAACTATGTTCATCACGCTATGTCTGCCCTGCCGGCTTTGTTC
The DNA here is from genome assembly GCA_963642325.1 of Prevotella sp. CAG:279. GTDB lineage: Bacteria > Bacillota > Clostridia > Lachnospirales > Lachnospiraceae > Blautia_A. The sequence goes on along the minus strand of CAVIGE010000086.1, from coordinate 7,463 downwards.
CCTGGATTTCTTTTGCCCTGGATTTTTTCCACCTTCCGCTTTGTTTTCTGAATATTTTGTTATTTATGTCATTAATATTTAAGATTATTTCTTATTTTTATCTTTTTTCTATTTTTAGTGTTGACAATATCATTTTTATCTGTTATAGTGTAACCATCAAATAAAACAAACGGAAAACAAAATAACTCGAAAAGGAGCGTGAATCCACCGAAAACATAGCTTATTTCCCATAATCTGAGAAAGAGAGGTACAGTCCACCAGAAGATTTAAAGATTTTTATCCATAGTTAAAAAGAAGGAGGTACGGACCACCGAGAACGTAATTTTTAATTCCGTATAAGTTTTAAATCCAGATGAAGAGAGGTACAGTCCATTGGATAATGAAAATTAAAAGAGCCATCCGCAGAGAAATTGGTTGCTGATGGCTCTTATTTTTTATCTTTTACTTCTATTCTTTCCCCATTTTCCATACCTTTATTAATAACTCTGCGCTCCCGAGGTTTCCATGAAATCAAAACGTATTTACCGTCTTATATTTCTTTTTGTCATAGCTTTTGCTCTTGGCAGTCTCGTGGGAAAATTTTCTTCTCATTTTATTCCCGGGTCACAATCCGAACAAGATCCTTCAAAAGACAGCAGGCCCTCTTCCGCTTCCTTATCCGCCCAGAGCGAAAGCTGGGGACTGGGTTTCTCGGAAGATGGAAAACGCCCTACAGGAAATGCATCTGTTGAAGAACTAAAAAACTACAATGCCTGGTATGCCAATGATACCGATGAGAAAAAAATCTATCTCACCTTTGACGCAGGATATGAAAACGGAAATATGCCCGACATTCTGAACGCCCTGCAGAAGCATCAGGTGCATGCCACATTTTTTGTCGTTGGAACACTGATCCGGGAAAAGCCGGAACTCATCCGGGAAATTGCAGAAGCAGGCCATACCGTCGGCAACCACACCATGACTCATCCGGACATGTCCGGCATTTCCACAAAGGAGGCCTTTTTGAAGCAGCTGGAAGACGTAGAGGCTCTCTACAAACAAGCAACCGGAAAAGAAATGACTAAATTTTACCGGCCGCCACAGGGAATCTACAGCACGGAAAATCTTAAGATGGCAAAGGAGCTGGGATACCACACCTTCTTCTGGAGTCTGGCCTATGTGGACTGGTACCAGGATGATCAGCCCACAAAGGAAGAAGCTTTCCAGAAGCTGCTGGGACGGATTCACCCAGGTGCTATCGTACTGTTGCACAGCACTTCCTCCACCAACGCCGAAATCCTGGATGAACTGTTGACAAAATGGGAAGAAATGGGATATCGCTTCGAAACTCTGGAAGAACTTGTAGAAGCTGCCTGAAAAAAACAGTCCCAGAACGTATGAACATACCGTTTTGGGACTGTTTTTTCTGTGCTGTTGATTTATTTATTACTGGACTGCTTTGAATGCCTCGTCAAGATCCTGGATAATATCATCGATATTCTCAGTTCCAATGGAAAGACGGATCGTGTTTGGTTTGATTCCCTGATCAAGAAGCTCTTCCTCTGTGCACTGGCTGTGTGTTGTAGTAGCCGGATGGATAACAAGGGATTTTACATCGGCAACGTTTGCAAGCAGTGAGAACAGCTCAAGATTATCAATGAAATCTTTAGCCTTCTGGGCATCTCCTTTAATCTCAAATGTAAAGATAGAACCGCCGCCATTCGGGAAATACTTCTTGTAAAGCTCCTGCTGGCTTGCATCTGTTGCTACAGACGGATGGTGAACAGTCTCTACCTGTGGATGATTATTCAGGTACTCTACAACCTTCAGTGCATTCTCAACATGACGCTCCACACGGAGAGACAGTGTCTCAAGTCCCTGAAGGAAGATGAATGAGCTTACCGGAGAAATTGTTGCTCCTGTGTCACGAAGAAGGATCGCACGGATCTTTGTAACAAATGCTGCCGGTCCGCAGGCCTTTGTAAAGCTTACGCCATGGTAGCTTGGGTTCGGCTCTGTAAGGGACGGAAATTTACCGGATGCCTCCCAGTCGAACTTGCCGCCTTCCACGATCACACCGCCAATTGTTGTTCCATGTCCACCGATGAATTTGGTTGCAGAATGAACTACGATATCTGCACCGTACTCAATCGGTCTTACAAGGTAAGGTGTTGCAAATGTGTTATCTACAACAAGCGGGATATTGTGCTTATGTGCGATATTCGCGATTGCTTCAATATCTACGACATCTGAGTTCGGATTTCCAAGTGTCTCGATGTAAACAGCCTTTGTATTCTCCTGGATTGCATTCTCAACCTCTTCAAAATTGAAGATATCTACGAAGGTTGTTGTCACTCCGTATGCCGGAAGTGTATGCTCAAGAAGATTGAAGCTTCCGCCATAGATGTTCTTGGCAGATACGATGTGATCTCCCTGCTGTGCAAGGTTCTCAATTGTATATGTGATCGCTGCTGCACCGGATGCTACTGCAAGTGCTGCTGAGCCACCCTCAAGTGCTGCGATTCTCTTTTCAAAAATATCCTCTGTCGGATTTGTAAGACGTCCGTAAATGTTACCTGCATCTGCAAGTCCGAAACGGGCTGCTGCATGGTCGCAGTTACGGAATACGTAGGAGGAGGTCTGGTAGATCGGCACTGCTCTTGCATCTGTAACCGGATCCGGATTCTCCTGTCCTACGTGAAGCTGTAATGTCTCAAACTTAAATTTTCTCTGATCTCTTGTAATTTTGCTCATGTGTTTGTCCTCTTTTCTTTTATTCTTTATATTCGATATCGTGTATTAATTCTTCATGATCATCTGCTTATCAGCGACAGCAACACATTCGCTTTTCTTCGATAAACACCCTGGTTGACTTCTGTAAAACCTTCATGATTCCCTCCTGATCATCACGTTGCTCACCTTGTTTTGTGTGCTCCGCTCTTTGATGATGCAATCATATCACCCTTTTCCTACTATGTCAATGGGTTTTATCTTTTTAGGTTCTCACCTTTATTTATGACTGGCTATAGATTTTGTTTATAACTCCACCACCTACAACCTCGTCACCGTCATACATTACCACTGCCTGGCCCTTGGTAATAGCCCTCTGAGGCTCATCAAATTTCACGTGGAGAATGCCATCCGGAGTCTGCCATGCAGTTGCCGGCTGTTCTTTATGGCGGTAACGGATCTTGGCGGTAACTCTTTTCGGCTCACTTAAATTCTCCACGGAGATCAGGTTTACACTCCCTGCCTCCAGCTCACTGCTGAAAAGATCCGCGTTGTCACCGAGAACAACGGTATTGGTCTTCGGGGAGATCTCGCAGACATAAAGACGGCTGGCTGCCGGAATGCCCAGTCCACGGCGCTGGCCGATGGTATAATGGATGATTCCTTTATGGCGTCCGATATAGTTTCCTTCTTTATCTACAAAATCACCTTCCAGTGTTTTCTTACCTGTATATTTTTCGATAAATTTCGCATAATCGCCGTCCGGCACAAAACAGATGTCCTGGCTGTCATGCTTTCTGGCATTGATAAAGCCATGCTTTTCTGCAATCTCACGGACCTGATCCTTGCAAAGCCCGCCAAGAGGAAGCTTTACATGCGCCAGCTGCTCCTGTGTCAGCATATAGAGCACGTAGGACTGATCCTTGGTGTCATCCACTGCTTTTTTCAGAAGATAGCGGCCTCTTTTCCCATCATACTCTACTCTTGCGTAATGGCCGGTTACAATATAATCATAGCCAATCTCCTGCATACGGTGGAACATTTTGTCGAATTTCAGATAGCGGTTACAGTCGATACACGGATTCGGCGTGCAGCCATTTTCGTAGGCTTCCACAAAACGGTCCATAACCTCTGTGTGGAAATCCGCTGTAAAATTAAACACATAATAGGGCATGTCCATCTGATATGCCACGCTCCTGGCATCTTCCACATCATCCAGAGAGCAGCAGGTCTTTTCCCTGTGGACACCGATGTCCTCATTATTGTAAAGCTTCATGGTTGCTCCAATGCACTCGTCACCGGATTCCTTTGTAAGAAGAGCTGCCACGGAGCTATCCACACCGCCGCTCATTGCTATAATAGATTTTTTCATATATAATCTTAACCTTTCATTGATGATTTCCGGATGAATTTCGCATCTATTATAATATGGAAGGTATTCTTTGTCCACGGTTTTTCATTTGAAAAAAACAGTTTGAAAAAGGCAGCCTGCTCTTTCCCCCGAACGCTGTCTGGTATATAATAGAAGATATTTTTTCAGAAAAGGATGTGACCATATGAAGCTTTCCCTTTTTTCCACACTGCGGGGCTACCAGAAAGAATACCTTCTTAAGGATATCTTTTCCGGAATCATCATTGCCGCAGTCTCCATTCCGATCTCCATGGGGTACGCACAGATTTCCGGGATTCCTGCTGTATACGGACTTTACGGCTCTGTTTTCCCGATTCTGCTTTTTGCTTTGTTCTCCACCTCAAGGCAGTTTATCTTCGGAGTTGATGCTGCTCCTGCTGCTATTGTGGGCGGTGCGCTCTCCACCCTCGGTATTGCCTCTGAATCAGAAGCTGCCATGGACTATGTCCCCGCCATTGCCTTATTTGCCGGAATATGGCTGTTTGTATTCTTCCTGCTCCATGCAGATAAGATCGTTGATTTCATCTCCACACCTGTTATGGGCGGTTTTATCAGCGGCATTGCAGTTACCATTATCCTGATGCAGATCCCGAAGCTGATGGGAAGTCCTGCCGGATCCGGCGAGCTTCTGGAGCTGGCAGAGAATATCTTCGCTGCCGCAAAAAATATCAGCTGGCTTTCCCTATGCATGGGACTTGGTGCCCTGGTTCTGATCCGCCTGTTCAAAAAGCTCGCGCCAAAATTCCCCATGGCCATTGTGATCATGGCTCTCGGAGTTCTCTCCACCGTTGTTTTTCATGTAGATGAAAAAGGCGTAGTGCTTCTCCAGGCTGTAGAACCTGGTCTTCCCTCCCTGGTGATCCCGGATTTCGGAAATATCGATCTTACCCAGGCCGCAGGCCGTGGTCTTATGGTCGCGGTCGTCATCATGGCGGAAACTCTTCTTGCAGAAAACACTTTTGCTTTCCGCAATGATTATAAGCAAAATGACCGCCAGGAGATCCTGGCCTGCGCAGCCGGAAACATAGCTGCTGCTGCCATCGGATGCTGTCCGGTAAACGGCAGTATCTCCCGTACTTCGCTTAATGAGCAGTACGGTGGAAAATCCCAGGCCGTCTCCATCACAGCCGGCATCACCATGGCTATGATCCTTCTTTTTGGTACTGGTTTTATCGGATACCTGCCTGTTCCTGTTCTTACTGCCATTGTGATCTCTGCGCTGATGGATGTTGTGGAAACACACCTGGCTGTGCGGCTCTTTAAGGTAAGCAGAACAGAATTTTATATTTTCATGGCAGCCGGTTTCAGTGTTCTCTGCCTTGGAACCATCTACGGCGTTATCATCGGTATCCTGCTCTCCTTTGTGGCAGTGATCCTGAAAGCAACCAACCCGCCGCGCTCCTTCCGTGGTATGATTCCCGGAAAAGCTGCTTATTTTGATCTATCCAGAAATCGTTATGCTTATCCGATCAGGGGAGTTGTGATCTATCGGTTCAGTGAGAACCTGTTTTTCGCAAATGTAAAGATCTTCCAGGAAGATATTGAAAACAGTATCCAAAAAGATACCAGGGTCGTGATCGTAGATGCCAGTGCCATTAACAGTATTGATATCACTGCTGCCGACCGCCTGGAAGCGATGGCCGCAAGCCTAAAAAAACGCGGAATCCGTTTTTATCTCACAGAGCATTCCACCCAGATCAATGACCAGCTTCGTCAGTTTGGCATCGGACACCTGATCAAGGACGGCATGGTGCGCCGTACCATCCTTGCCGCACTCCACGATGCAGGGCTTGAGGCCCCTTATGAACTGGACATCCCAAAAGAGGATGAGGATGCGCTTCTTCGCCGCAGCATGGCTTTTCTTCCTGCCGAGGAGGAGGATACCCTGGAGGAATTCGCCTGGGCCTTCGGTGACAATGCCGTAAAAGAAATCGAGGAATCCGTTCATCATATTATTGAACAGCTGCACCAGATCCCAGATGTGGAACGTCTCTCTGAGGAAGGTCTTGAAGAGCTTTTGGATAACTGGCACGGTCTTGGTGTTCTGGACGAGGATGAACTCCTTCGAAGGATAGAGCTGCATATGGACGAACTTCCACAGGAACTCAATGCAGATCGCAGGCTGATCCTTCATCTACTTGAGAAACGCCGCGGAAAGCTGAAGGAGAAAATTCTGACGGAACATCCGGAAGTCCTGGAACGCCTCGAACAGCGGAGAAAAAAGCTGGAGGAACGGCTGGAGAAGCAGAATCCGGAAGCTGTCCGGAAATGGAAAGCCTGGAAAGAGGATCATCTCAAAGAGTAAATTTCTTCACAGATATTGATAAAAGTCTGCATCACAGCGGAAGGCCTGCGGTCTTTTTTCCAAGCAAGCAGAATCTTTGTTTTTAATTTTTCTTCCTCAATGCTATAGATGGGAAGATCTGTACAGAGATCCTCCATAGATCTTGGAAAAACGGCTGTAGCCAGGCCTTCCTGTACCCAGAGCATGGCATCTCTCGGGTCATCACAGATACAGTAAATATCCGGCTGGAGATTTTTTTCCCTGAAAACATTCATAAGGAACTCTTCATAACGCCGGTAGATAATAAGAGGGCGGTCTGTCAGCTCATGCAGGCCTATGCCTTCTTTTTTTATCCGGCTTTTCCCAGGCTGTGGCGGCAGGACTGCGATCATGGATTCCTCATCCAGTTCCAGATAGCTCAAACCTTCCAGATTGATAGGTGTCCGCACCACAGAAACATCTATGATCCCGTCCTTCAGATATCCAAGAAGCGTAAATGTGATAGCATCCCGCACCTCAAAATTCACATCCGGATTTTCTCTTGAAAATCGGGAAATGCAGGGCATGATCGTTGTTACGGTTGTGGGGGTAATGCCAATGCGGAGCACCTGCTTTTTTCCTGCTTTGGATACTTCAAGCTCTGTGGAACGTACATAGTTCAGGATGTTCTCAGTCCTATCATAGAGAAGCTTTCCGGCTTCGGTAAGCGTCACTCCCGCTCTGGTCCGCTCAAAAAGCTTCACCTTCAGCTCGGCCTCCAGCTGCTTGATCTGGTAGCTCAGCGGCGGCTGTGACATGTTCAGCCTTCTTGCAGCTTCATTGATACTTCCAGTGGCAGCAATCTCATGAAAATATTCCAGCTGTCTGATCTCCATATATATCTCCTTCTTTCTTTGTGACATTTTGTGATATATCTAAAGAATCCTGTCAATACTATACCTCTATCATCCCACATTTTTTTGCCCCAGGCAATAGTAAAATTATATTACCGTGCATTAAAAACAATATTATGCGTATTATCTCCGCAGGAGTATAATAACAGAGGTTTTTATAATAAAA
>CAVIGE010000085.1:0-9730 GCA_963642325.1 Prevotella sp. CAG:279 | reverse complement strand
ATATTATGCGTATTATCTCCGCAGGAGTATAATAACAGAGGTTTTTATAATAAAAAAGAAATGGAGGAAAAAAGAAATGCGAACACTCGCAAAATATCTTCAGGACTACAAAAAAGAGAGCATCCTGGCTCCTTTTTTCAAGTTTCTTGAAGTTGTGTTTGACCTGCTTGTGCCCATTGTTATCGCCCAGATCATTGATGTGGGAATCGCACACAATGACCACGGCTATATCGTACAGCGATTTTTTATCCTGATACTGATGGCTGCCGCAGGCCTTACAGTCAGTATTACCGCTCAGTTCTTTGCGGCAAAGGCCAGTGTAGGCTTTGCTGCAAAAGTACGTCAGGCCGTATTTGACCACATCCAGAGACTTTCCTACACAGAACTGGATACCCTGGGAACGGACACACTGATCACCCGTCTTACAGATGATGTGAATCAGGTGCAGAACGGTGTAAACATGGGTCTTCGTCTTCTTCTTCGAAGTCCGTTTATCGTTCTCGGAGCCATGGTGATGGCCTTCACCATCAATGTGCGCTGTGCACTGATCTTTGTTGTATCCATCCCTGTACTGTTCCTGGTTGTCTTTGTGATCATGTTTTTAAGTATCCCTCTGTTCAAAAAAGTGCAGGGTCGTCTTGACACAGTGACAAGGCTTACCAGGGAGAACCTGACCGGAGTTCGTGTGATCCGCGCATTCTGCCGTGAGGAACAGTCGGTTGCAGAGTTTGATAAGAGCAATTTTTCCCTCACAAAGCTGAATGAATTCGTTGGAAAAATTTCCGCCCTGTTAAATCCGGTCACTTACGTGCTGATCAATATCGCAACCGTGATCCTGATCCAGACAGCAGGTGTCCAGGTAAATCTTGGAAACATGCAGCAGGGTGAAGTCGTTGCCCTTTACAATTACATGGCACAGATGATCGTAGAACTGATCAAGCTTGCCTCCCTTATCATCACCCTAAATAAATCCATGGCCTGCGCAGACCGTGTTGCCGCAATCCTGAAAGTAGATTCCACCATGGATTATCCAGATACTTCTTCTGCATCCGAAACCTCAGATGACTGTGCTGTTGCATTTGACCACGTAACCTTCTCCTATGAAGGCACCGGTGCTCCCAGCCTTTCCGATATTACTTTTTCCGCCAAAAAAGGCTCCACTATCGGCATTATCGGCGGTACCGGAAGCGGTAAGTCCACCCTAGTCGATCTTATCGCACGTTTTTATGACGCAAGCGAGGGAAGCGTCACCTTAAACGGACAGAACGTTAAGGACTACTCCCAGATGGAGCTTCGGAAAAAGATCGGCGTTGTTCCGCAGAAAGCAGCTCTTTTCCAGGGAACGATCCGCCAGAATTTAAGCTGGGGCCGTGAGGATGCCACAGATGAGGAAATGTGGGAAGCTCTTACGACAGCCCAGGCCCGTGAGATCGTAGAGAAAAAAGACGGAAAGCTTGATTTCAGGCTGGAACAAAACGGCCGTAATCTCTCCGGCGGGCAACGTCAGCGACTTACTATTGCCCGCGCCCTTGTAAAGAAACCTGAGATCCTGATCCTTGACGACAGTGCAAGTGCCCTTGACTTTGCAACCGATGCGGCACTTCGTAAATCTCTCCACCAGCTTGGCAAAAGCACTACCACCTTCCTGGTTTCCCAGAGAGCAGCCAGCATCCGGCAGGCAGATCTGATCCTTGTACTGGATGACGGCCAGCTCGCAGGCTCCGGTACACATCAGGAGCTTGTAAATTCCTGTGAAACTTACCGTGAGATCTTTTTCTCGCAGTTCCCGGAGGAACGGGTCAAATATGAAAAAACTGCCGGAAAGGAGGTTTTTGCATGAACAAACAGGAAACAACCTCAAAAAACAGCATGGCAACCTTCTTAAAGGTGCTCCGCTTTATTGGGAAATATCGTTTTCTCCTTATATTGAGCATTATCCTTGCAGCAGTCACTGTGATCCTGCAGCTGTATGTCCCGGTACTTTTTGGCTATGCCATTGACGAAGTTGCAGCTACCCATGAGGTAAACTTTTCAAAAATGTGGTTCTATCTTTCCAGGATCCTGGTGATGATCGTACTTTCCGGTGCTGCCACCTGGATAATGAGTATCATCAACAACCGTATGACTTACCGCACAGTACAGGACATCCGGGCCAAATCCATCCGCCATATCCAGAACCTGCCGCTGTCCTATCTGGACGGACACAGCACCGGCGATATCATCAGCCGTGTTATCGCAGATACAGATATCCTCTCTGATGGTATGCTCCTTGGATTTACACAGCTTTTTTCCGGTATCATCACCATCATCGGAACACTGATCTTCATGTTTTCCAAAAATGTGTGGATCACACTGATGGTCATTGTACTGACACCCGTGAGCTTTTTTGTTGCGAAATTCATCTCCTCTCATTCCTTCCATATGTTCCGTGCCCAGAGCGATGCCCGTGGCCGCCAGACTGCACTGATCGAGGAAATGATCGGAAACCAGAAGGTTGTACAGGCTTTCGGTTACGAGGAGCGTGCTTCCAGACGTTTTGCAAAAATCAACGAAGAGCTTCGTGATTCCAGCCAGAAAGCCGTTTTTTACAGCAGCCTTACCAATCCGTCAACGCGCTGCGTCAACAACATCATCTACGCAGGCGTGGCTCTTGTAGGTGCTTTTCTGATTCCGGGCGGACATCTTACCGTTGGTGGTCTTTCCGTACTTCTTGCCTATGCCAACCAGTACATGAAACCATTTAATGACATCAGTTCTGTTATCACAGAGCTTCAGAACGCTCTGGCCTGCGCGACCAGGATCTTCGATCTTCTCGAGGAGCAGCCGGAAAGTCCTGATCCTGCCGGAACTCTTAATGATGTAAAAGGGTCTGTGGATATCCGGGAGGTTTCTTTCCGTTATGAGGAAAAAAAGCCTCTGATCGAGAACTTTAATCTGCACACAGAACCCGGCAGACGGATTGCCATTGTAGGTCCTACCGGCTGTGGCAAGACAACCTTTATCAATCTGCTTATGCGTTTCTATGATGTGAACGGTGGAAGCATTTCTGTAGATGGAAAAGCGATCACGGAAGTTTCCAGACATGCGCTTCGAAGCAGCTATGGTATGGTACTTCAGGATACGTGGATCAAACATGGAACTGTCCGCGACAATATCTGCATTGGCAAGCCGGATGCTTCTGACGAGGAAGTGATCCAGGCCTGCAAAATGTCCCACAGCTGGGAGTTTATCCGACGTCTTCCAAAAGGTCTGGATACCGTTCTTTATGAGGACAGCCTGAGCCAGGGTCAGAAGCAGCTTCTCTGTATCACGCGTGTTATGCTGTGCCTGCCTCCGATGCTGATTCTTGATGAGGCAACCTCAAGCATCGATACTCGAACGGAAATGCTGATCCAGGAGGCCTTTGACCGGATGATGCAGGGCAGAACAAGCTTTATTGTTGCACACCGTCTTTCTACCATACGCAATGCTGACGAAATCCTTGTTATGAAGGATGGAAGCATTATCGAGCAGGGCAGCCATGACGAACTTATGTCCAGGGGCGGCTTCTACCAGAAGCTCTATAACAGCCAGTTTGTGAGGGTTTCTGAATAAATATATAAGAAAAGATCCTGCTTGCAGAATTCTTTGGAATACAGTTTCCCTGTACCGGAGAATTTTGCCTGCAGGATCTTTTCTTCTGTGGGATTACAAAAAGAATACAGATCTATCGATTTTTTCTTGCATATTCAATAAATTCATCTTCTGGCATCGGCCGCGCATAATAAAAGCCCTGTATCGCATCGCACTGCATTTTTTTGAGTTCTTCCAACTGTTCTTTTGTCTCGACTCCTTCCGCGATCACTTTCATGTTTAATACCTTCGCCAGCTTGATCACCTGCCTTACCAGGATCCGCCCCTTATCCTCGCATATATGGTCGATCAGTCCCTTATCTATTTTGAGTACACTGAATGAAAGCTCACTTAAGCTTACCAATGAGGAATATCCGGCCCCAAAATCATCCACATGTAATTCAAATCCTTCTTCGATCAGTTTCTCAGCTGTTTTTCTGATTCTTTTGATATAAATAGCTGCTGATTCTGTAATTTCTAAAGATACACAGGATATCGGTACTTCATTCTCTCTGGCAATTTTAATATACTGATCAGCCACTCCAGCAAAAAGAATACTGGCTCTGGATATATTGACGGATATGGGCAGCAATTTTTTCTGATCATTTATTACTCTTTTTTGCAGCTGGCAGACCTGTTTGAAAACATAGCGGTCCAGCTTTCGGATCAGACCATCCCCCTCAAACACAGGAATGAAATCTCCCGGAGATATAATAGAGCCATCCGGTTTGCTCCATCGGATCAAGGCCTCTGCACCGATTACCTTCTCAGTAACGATATCCACCTTCGGCTGGTAAAAAACAACGAACTCTTTATTATACAGAGCATCTGCAAAGCTGTTTTCGATCATCTGGGTATAAATTTTTTTATTCGCTATCTCTTCTGTATAATATGCATAGTCACAGTCATAATTTTCTATAACTGTTTCTGCTGTTATATAGGCATAATCACATATTGTGGTGATGGGAATATTTTTGTCTATATTTTCGTAGATTCCATATTTAACCTTTACACCGATGATCGGAGCTTTTTGTATGATCTCGCGAATCGTATGCTCTATTTTCTGAGCTTCCAGATTGCTTTCACCATACATAAGACAGACAAAGGATGAGCTTCCCTTCCTGGCTACCATTCCATCCGTTAATTGTCTTCTGAATGCCGATGCCAGATAACAAAGTAATTCGTCTGCCTTTTTCCTTCCATAAATGCTGTTGATCAGCCTGAAATCTTTAATCTTTCCTACGACTATATGCATCTTCACATTTGGATTAAATTGTATGCTCTGTTTCGCATAATGACAAAATGCCTGTTCTGTATATACGCCCGTCAGTTCATCCAATTCCACAGCTTTCAGGGTTAAAGATGATTCCTTCAGTCTGATCACATTGCGGATCCTCTTTTTTATAAGTTCTGCATTATAAGGTTTTCTGATATAATCAGCCGCACCTAAATCCAGACATTCTAATTCGACCGCTCCCTCGTTGCTTGCGGTCATTACAATGATCGGAACAGAAGAAAGAAATAGATCATCTTTCACTCTTTTCAAAAACTCATATCCGTTCAATACCGGCATCTGAATATCCAGCAGGATCACTGACAGCTCTTTATAGTGTTTCTCTAATATTTCCAGACCTTTTTTTCCATTATCCGCTGTGAGGATCTCGTATTTGTCATCAAGAAGTGAAATCAGGATTTCCTGATTAAGCCTGTCATCTTCCACGATCAGTATTTTTCGTTTTCCGGTTACCACACGGAACTTCGTGACCGTTCCCAGCTCATTCATCCTGACATCTGCATCTTCACTTGCAAATGCAAATACGATCTTCTGAAAGGTGTCCGCATTTCCGATCCTTGCACACTTCATACGATAAAATAAAACTTCCCCGTTTCTTTTTATACGGTAGTGCAAAGTAAAATGAGATACTGTTTTCAGCTTCTTACATATATTCTCAAGCTCGGTGGCAAGTTTCATCTTTTCTCTGTCCTCTGTAACCACAGCCTTTTCAATATAATTTTGTATTGCAGTTCGATAAGGACTTTTTGTGTTCATTACATCTTTTACACCAACATCGCTATTTTCATATCGATAAATCTCAATGCTCTCATCATTACGATTTACACAATAAATATTGCTGAAATCATCCCCCAGAACATTAAGCACATCTACAGCTTTCATCCCTTTCGTAACTCCCATCCATTCTCATATTTACGATAAACCTATGTATATTATAGTATACCCCCCCCCTAAAAATCTACACTAATTTTGTAAATATTACAACGGGGAATATGTTACTGTTACGGTTCACTCCATTCTCACTTTTCCAGATCTTTTTTTATATCTGGGAACATCTCAACACAACGCTTCAGGATTCCCTGCATATAGGAAATTGCGATTCCGTAATTGGTGACAGGAATTCCCTGGTCTTTCGCACATTTGTAACGATAGCGCATCTCCCGTTCGTTAAGCATACATCCGCCACAGTGTACGATCAGGCTGTACTTCGTTACATCCTCCGGAAAATCTCTTCCTGACGAATATTCAAATTCCAGATCTTTTCCCGTATAATTACGAATCCAGCGTGGGAGCTTGACCGTTCCGATATCATCACACTGTCTGTGATGGGTACAGCCCTCGGAAATCAGGATTTTATCTCCGTCTTTCAGTCTGTCAAGAGCGGTTGCTCCAATTGCTGCATTCTTCAGATTTCCCTTAAATCTGGCAAACAGAATAGAAAAAGAAGTCAGCCAGATATCTTCTGGTGTTTCCCTGCTGACTTTTTCAAAAACCTGACTGTCCGTGATCACGAGTTTTGGTTTCTTACCAAGTGTTTTCAGAGTATTTACAAGCTCATTTTCTTTGATCACAACAGCTGCCGCTCCTGCTTCCAGTATATCACGGATCGCCTGCTGCTGTGGGAGGATCAGACGGCCTTTTGGGGCAGCTTTATCTATGGGAACCACGAGAACTGCAAAATCCGATGGTTTCAGAAGATCTCCTACCAGGCGCAGCTTCAGTTCATCCGTCACTGCAAGAGATGCGATCTTTTCCTTCAATTCATAGATATTTTTGCCTGTGGCGGCACTGGCATAGATAAAGGGTTCTTTAACTTCCCCGACTGTTTCTCCTTCCTCCTGGAGAAGATCTGATTTATTATATACAACCAGATACGGGATCTCCTTCTCTTTAAAAATATTGATCAGCTCTTCGTCCGCAATGGTTTTTCCCAGGGTTGCATCTACAACAAGAACCGCTACATCCACCCGGTTCAGTACCTGCTTTGCCTTGCGGACACGAAGCTCTCCCAGATGTCCCTCATCATCAATGCCAGGTGTATCGATAATCACTACGGGTCCCATAGGAAGCAGCTCCATAGCTTTACTTACCGGATCCGTGGTGGTTCCCTTTACATCAGAAACCACAGCCAGCTCCTGGCCTGTCACTTTATTTACAATACTGGACTTTCCTGCGTTTCTTCTGCCAAAAAAACCGATATGCACACGATCTGCAGACGGTGTTTCATTCATTCCCATAATTTTCCCTCTTTTCTTTCAGCATCAGACAGGTCCTCATCCATTCTTCCTCCCATCACCCTGCTTCTCAATATACCTTAGACGATCTCTGAGTAATCAATCTTTCTGTTCCTGAAATAATATTCTTTATCGTGCTCGTTAACTTCTCTCAGTACTCTGCATGGGTTTCCCACTGCAACCACATTGGACGGCAGATCCTTTGTTACGACACTGCCTGCACCGATCACTACATTATCGCCGATCGTAATTCCCGGCAGCACAACCACTCCAGCCCCCAGCCAGCAGTTTTTACCGATATGGACTTCCATGTTATACTGATATCCCTTTTCACGAAGCTCCGGCAGGATTGGATGTCCAGCTGTTGCAATGGTCACATTTGGTCCGATCATGGTGTAATCCCCGATATAGATATGGCCGTCATCCACCAGTGTCAGGTTAAAATTCGCATAGACATTTTTTCCAAAATGGACATACGCTCCCGCCATATTTGCATGAAGCGGCGGTTCTATATAACAGTTATCACCAATCTCCGCAAACATTTCTTTCAGCATTTCTTTTCTTTTTTCCAGCTGTGTAGGACGCGTCATATTAAAATCATAAAGCCTATCCAGTTTCCTGACCTGATCCTGAAAAATTTCTTCATCATTAGGCAAATATAACTCGCCAGTATGCATTTTTTCTCTCATTGGGCGCATGACAACTTCTCCTTTTTATCTTTTCACCAAAATCCCATACGCTTATGGTATCATATTGTATATTTACATACAAGCATGAAATTTCTGAATAATTCGAAGTTTTTTCATAATTTTGTACTGTTCGTTTACAGAAGCTTCCGCCCTGTCGGATACAGTTTTTTCAGGCTGGCACCGCCATAATGGATATCTGCATTCCACTTGGTGATTTATCCATGGATATAATAGCCTGATAATTATGTTTAATTAAACATTACTTTTTTATTGTACCATGGATAAAACATAAACAACCATTTTTATTTTGTTATTTATGTGCTATTTTTATATGTAGAAACACCGATACTAATCTTTTACAGAAAGGATTTCTGATATGAAACCATTGTCTTCATTTAATCCACGGGCTGTTTTCAGCGATATTGACGGAACTTTACTTACCTCAGAACACGTTGTATCACCGTTGACCCGATCTGCCATTCATACTTTGACAGCTCAGGGCGTTCTGTTTACTATTTCTTCAGCGCGAAGTCCCTCCGGCATCCGTCCCATTATAGAAAAAAATAATTTCCATTGTTGTATCATTGCATTCAGTGGTGCACTGATCATGGATGAAGATCAAAATATCCTTTATGAAAAAGGATTGACCATTTCCGAAGCTTCCAAAATCATCGATGTGATTGAAAAAAAATGTCCTCATGTAACCTGGAATGTTTTTACCGCAGAAGACTGGATCGTAAACGACCGGACAGATTCTCATGTGATCCATGAAGAAGCGGTTGTGGAAACTCTCTCCAAGGTCTTCTGATTCTCTTCTGGAGATCATGGCTTGCGGTATAAACAAAGCGGAAGCTGTAAAATATCTCTGTGATCTTCGAAAAATTCCTCTTACCAGTACGATTGCATTCGGAGATAATTATAATGATCTGGAAATATTGGAGACCGTAGAACGTGGAGTTTTGATGGGAAATGCCCCTTCTGAATTACAGAAACGCTTTTCCTTTGTGACAAAAAGCAATGATCAGGACGGGATTTTTCAGGCTCTTAAAGAATTTGGAGTTATAGAATGATGTGTACAGATTTCTGCATTAAAAAAACTCCCCCTGTTGGACTCGAACCAACGACACTGCGGTTAACAGCCGCATGCTCTACCGACTGAGCTAAGGAGGAATATTATTAAGGTTTGTACCTTGGAAACTACATACATGTTTACTGATGGTTAATCTTTTGAATCAATTCAACCTGCATACCGATACTCCAGCGGGGGTCATCTCGCAACTTCGTTGCTCGATGTCATCTTCTTGCCCGCTTCCTCGGCTTTTTGGTCAAGCCCTCACCCGATTAGTAGCAGTCAGCTCCATGTGTTGCCACACTTCCACCCCTGCCCTATCTACCTCGTCGTCTTCAAGGGGGTTTACTTCACTAAGAATGGGATATCTCATCTTGAGGGGGGCTTCACGCTTAGATGCCTTCAGCGTTTATCCCTTCCGGGCTTGGCTACTCGGCCGTAGACTTGGCAGTCTAACCGATGCACCAGCGGCCCGTCCATCCCGGTCCTCTCGTACTAAGGACAGCTCCTCTCAGATATCCTACGCCCACGCCGGATAGGGACCGAACTGTCTCACGACGTTCTGAACCCAGCTCGCGTACCGCTTTAATGGGCGAACAGCCCAACCCTTGGGACCTACTACAGCCCCAGGATGCGATGAGCCGACATCGAGGTGCCAAACCACTCCGTCGATGTGAACTCTTGGGAGTGATAAGCCTGTTATCCCCAGGGTAGCTTTTATCCGTTGAGCGATGGCAATCCCACTTTATACCACCGGATCACTAAGTCCTACTTTCGTACCTGCTCCACCCGTCGGTGTCGCAGTCAAGCTCCCTTCTGCCTTTGCACTCTT